>NZ_JADQAM010000041.1:0-50773 GCF_022129405.1 Psychrobacter sp. Ps2
CTCAGGAGTATAATGTCGTGTTTTCATTGTCGTATTCTCTCAGAATATTAGGTCTCCGACAATCCCGGGGCGGTTCATGTACTGAGCCTTATCATTTCTTTGTTCGGCAGATTTTTGATACCACTCTACAGCTTTGGTATAGTCTTGAGAGACTCCTATTCCCTTTTCATCATTAGGTAATAGACTTTTCGATATTATAGTTTTTGAAATATCATTGGTATCTGTATATACCATAGATTAGTTTTACTTTCACAAGTCGTAAAAACTCTACGCGCTATTATTTACATGATTTAAAGGGCTAACTTATGAAATTGCCATTTTTTAGGTGATGTTGTTAATCTTAGGGTTTGACAATATCATCAAATATATTGGGCTAGATTACAATGAAGGGCAACTAGCGAAGCACTGCTTGGCTACAGTCTCACAAGTAAACCTCTATGATAGTTACAGTATAAATCAACTCTCTGCCACTTTTAATAGAGGTCAAACATATAAAGGTATAAATAAATGCAAGGTAAGATAATTAGCTATGACCATAAAAATAATTCAGGATGTTTAGAAGCAAGTAATGGTGAAAAATATATATTTAGTGGTTATAGCTGGTCTGAACAAAATCTGCCAGTGCCTAAAGATGAAGTAGAGTTCACTTTTTCTAGAACAGGAAGCATAGACGAGATATTCTACAGAAATAAAACGATATATAACCAAGAGTTGACTAATCCTGCTGCTACTCCAGAATCATTAAGACTTCATACTAATAACTCAACTAGCCCGATTGATATAGAACGCCTAAGATCAGCGGAATATGAAAAATATCAGGTCGAAAATAAATATGGCTTTATCAGATGGATGTTAAAAGCACTCAAAAACTTTGCCGACTTTAGTGGCCGTGCAAGAAGAAAAGAGTATTGGTATTTTTATTTAGCTACCATTATTTTAATTCAAATATCTAGGGCGTGTCTTCAATTGGTTAAGCCATAAATAATAGTTACAATACCGCATCTATTGAGACGCTGCGAGAAGTACAAGTCATGGCAAGAACAGCACTAACAGATACGCTTTGGGATCAACTTCAATCAACGATGACACAGCATGGCTGCTATCAAACTCAAAACAGTCGAGAGGTCATGGAAGCCATACTGTGGAAGCTACGCACAGGTGCGCCTTGGCGTGACATACCTAAAGAATTGTGTTCTTGGAAAACAGCTTATAGTCGCTTTAATCGCTGGTCGAAAACTGGCTTATGGGCGAATTTTTTTTAGCTTACGAAAAGAAACTGATACGGAATGGGTATTCACAGACGGAAGCTATGTTCGCTGTCACCAGCATGCAAGTGGAGCTCGGCGTGGTGAAGATCGAGCAATTGGGCGAAGCCGTGGCGGCGCAACTACAAAGATACACCTATCCTGTGATGCCGATGGATATCCGCTCCATTTTAAAATCACTGGGGGTGACGTCCACGACAGTCAAGTTGCAGGTGAATTGATTGACATGATTAGGCATGCAGATTACTTCATCGCTGATAAAGGCTATGACTCACAAGCGATCAGGGATAAAGCTCAAAGTCACGATATGATACCCATCATCCCCAAAAGAAAAAACGCCAAACAGCCTAATCCAGAGTTTGATAGCTATTTATACAAACTGCGTCATTTAGTAGAGAATATGTTTGCAAGGCTTAAACACTTTCGTAGTATCGCCACTCGCTATGAAAAGTTAGCTCGTAATTTTAAGTCAATGCTTTATCTGGCGTGTACTATCGTTCATTGTAAGATGAATTGAAGACACGCCCTAGAATAATCATATATATAATAAATTTAGAATATATAAGCTATGAAAGCGCATTACCTCTTCTTAGTTTTATAGCTATTATCAATTTAATGCTACTTATCCCAATTTGTGCTGTTGGAACAAGACGTTTGCATGATATTGGAAGATCAGGGTGGTGGCAATTACTATGGTTTATCCCAGTTATAGGTTGGATATTTATACTATTCTTTCTCTGTAAAAATACTTCTCCACAAAACAACAAATGGGGTCCACCAGCTAAGGTGACTAGGCTTTTATAAGAAATGCAAAGTAAAATAAAATTCTTCGAGAATTAAAATATGTTTTCAAAAACCAAGTTTTACATCCTATTGTTGCAGATGCTAATACTATTAGCGTCATCATTATCCAATGCTTCTGATATTAATTTTCAAAAATACTCTATTCCTAATCTCGGAGAAATTTCAATTCCGTTAAATATGGAGCTTCAAGGAGGAAGATATAAAGAACTTAATAACGAGGTTTTGGAAATAATTAATGCTAGAGCAGACTTAGGATTATCACCAGATGGCCGCTATGTGTTTCAGCAGAAAGGCTTGCATAGCTTCGATAAAAATGGATTTAATACTTATGCTAGAATAATTATTCATACAACATTAGGTAATTACTCTGAATACGCATCTTTGAAAGATCCTTATGCTCTTACAGCCTTTGAACGTAACCAACTAAGCCAACAACTACGTACCCAAACAACTCAATCTTTAGCTAAAATTAATATCAAAATAATACGCTGGTACGGTATTAACCCTGTGAAAATAAACGACCAAAACGCTTTAGAAGTAAGTTACTTACGGCAATTAGGTAATAACCCTTATGTTGCTGTTAGAGCGTATTATTTTGAGAATAATGATAGGGAACACCTTGTCACCGTATCTTATAGATTGAGTGATGAAAAATTATGGAAGCCTTTGTTTATTAAGTCTCTAAAGAGCTTAAAAATAATTAGTAGATAGTTCGTAACCAACATTCTCATAGCTTGGATTAATGTCTTAAAACAGAAAAAATTAGAACCTTTGGAACTCAGTAAAAGAGTCATACTTTTCGAGCTGATCATAATTAACAGATGATTTTGTTTTGCGAAGCACTTCCATTAGATGCTCATGACCAATTTTACTATTCTCTTTCAGGGCAAGTTTAGCCGCTTCATTAACCATATAATTAATATCGCTGGAAGTATAATGCGCCATTAACATGGCTATAGAGTCAATATCCAAACCACTATCTATAGGTCGTCCTTCCAAGAGAATATTCAGCAACTCTTTACGAGTATCAAAGTCAGGCAGAGGTATATAAACCGCCTTATCAACTCTACCAGTTCTTAGAATCGCTTTGTCTATTGCATCAGGCCTATTTGTAGCCATAATGGTAAGAATGCCTTTCTCACTACATTCTGTGAGCTGAGCGAGAAATTCATTAACTTCTGAAGAATAGTGTTGACCCATATGTGCACTATCACGACTTGGCATTACTGCATCAACCTCATCAATAAATATCACCGAAGGTGCCTTAAGGCTAGCTTCTAAAAACAGCTTGCCGATCTTTTCTTGAGTACCATGAACATAAACACTAGCCAAGTCAGAAGGCTTGATTTCAAAGAATGTATAACCTAATTCAGCAGCAAGCTGCTTTGCTATAAAAGTTTTGCCACAGCCAGGGGGACCATAAAACAATAAGCCGTTAAGTGGCTCAATCCCATATTCCTTATAAGCCTGCTTATTTTTTAAAGGTTCAATAATATCAGTGATTAATAGCGACTTGAGGTCCATCATCCCTGCTACTTTGCTTAAACCGACATGATCATTTTTATACTGAGAGCCCTCTAATACCTTAAACTTGATGTTTCTTGTCTCACTATTAGGTAGCTGAATATCGTCATAATAAGGAAACTCATAGTACTGCTTTATAAATAAATCTAACTTCTTGCTAAACTCGTTTACCCCTATATTATTTAGAGTTTGAAAGACAATACTTTTTAAATCGTCCGGTATGTGCTGAGAATAAAAAGTTGATTGACTTAGAGGGTTTGAATCTCGGTAAGAAAAAATTTGATACTGTACTGCTTTGACAGCTGCTTTCCATTCAATATCATACTGCCAAGGTAAAAAACCAAACAGACACCTATACAGCAAAGTTGCTAGTGAATAGTTCGTATTATGTTTCGCCTCTCTACTTTGATAAGCCAATGAATAGCGAGGTATAGATGACTCTGTATGTTTTATATAGCGGGTCAAATCTAAAGGGAATATAAATACACTCCCCTTTTCATCTAAGTAGTTTATAAAGATATCATTTGGAGTTAAAACTTGAGTAGAAGGCATGCCAGCATTTGACAATACATCAAAGCTTGCTCTTATAATTTTGCACGCATCATATACAGCTATACTAATGTCTCTATCTAATCGCTGTTTTAAAGATTCCCCATGAACGAAATCATGTATAAAGTAATACTGCGACTGCCCTTCCACCCGTAAAATTTGCAACTCAGAGCAGCTCAGAATACTTTTGTGACCATTTTTATCTAGCAAGCCTAGCGCTTCTTTTAGAGCTTCTACTTCCAAAATAGATGTGCACTCAGACTTAATGAGCTTAAGATACTTAAGCTCATTTTTATTGGTTTTAACTCTATATGTTTCAGCTATATCATCTTCATATAGAAAAAAGTCGACGTAATAATGACCATCAATCAAATCACCACGAATAAACGCTAAATTAGTCATCTCATTACTTACGCAGCAGACTAGTATCAACGTTATTCATTTCAGCTCTACTTTCAGGCCTCATTAATCCAATAATGATTATCACAGCATCTTTCAACTGTTCGTGAGAAGGGTTTGTCTGCAATAAACGTTTTGCATGCTGAACTCCTCTAAACGCAGCATCACGATCCGTCCACTGAATATCATCAAATCCATAATCCATATATTCTAGGATGCCAACCCAAAAACCAGTATCTTGCTGCCTTAGACTAAACGCCATACTATTGATTTCTTCGGTAAGTTTTGCAGCGCTTTGCACATCTTTTTTAGATATAATCTGGCGAGCTTGGGTTTCAAACTCAGTCAATAAACTACTAGTTCTCGCATTCCCTTTTTCATTATTGATATCACGCAAATCTTCAATAGCGTCTTCAAGGTCAATCTCTGCTTTAGGCCAAGCTCCTTGTTCTTGATATTCGTCTAATTCAATTAATGTTTTAGTAAGACTTGTTTTAACTTTCTCTTTGGTATCACGATCATCACTGCGCTCATCAAGTAATCGCTCAGCTTCATCAAGCTCTTCTACTCTCTTATCCGCGTCTTTATTACCTGAATGTGATAGTTCCTGTGCTACTGTACGTGCCTCATTGATCTCACGCTTCAATTGGATGGTAGAAATATCTGTTTTAATTTCTGAAGCTACTTGCTTTTCATAAGTTTCATCCAATGAGGGAAAGTACAATTCAAATTTCGCACGACGCGAGGAATCAATACTTAATGTAACCTCGACATCGCTACCTGACGGTAAAAATCCGGGCAAGTCTTCGCCCGAAATACTAATTTCACCAAAACGCTTATTAAAGATCGCTTTCGAACCTTCTTTACCAAAATTAATCTCATAAGTTGGAATGGTTATGACATCGCCTTTCATTCCTGGGCGAACATCCTGCATCGTTTTATACGTGCCTTTGCCTTTCGCTGGCAGTGTTTTATTTTTCTCTAGTCCCGCCAGCGGCCAAACACCTTGTTTAGCTACCAAGGTATCGTAAACCTCAATACCAATACTATAAGGTAGAGTCGCATTGGCTATTTTCAGACCTTGAATAATAGTAATGGTGCTTGGCTGACAAGGAATTATCGTACCATCACTACTCGATAGCTTTAGCTCAAAGTGATTGGTTTTCCCCGTATTTAACTGCAATTCGATAATTTCAACATCATTATCTATAGCTAAACTACCTGAAGACCAAGCACCATCGGTACGTAGCACTTCTAAATTGAATGTCTCCGGCAAAGAGGATTCTGATGCGTCTCTATCAATCTTAATACCTAAGTGTTCAGCAGTTTCAACTGTGGTCTCAGGATACTTTAAGATAAGCTGAGCTTTCGTAATATCACGCTTTTGCAGCTCTCTAGGAATGTCTTTGGTGGAAGCAAATAAGGTAGCACCCCTTGCAACTGCAGTCATAGGATCTATACTGGTATCAATCTTATCTGTGACTTGTTCCACTAACATACGGCGTAGCGTCTGCTGGAACGTTGGACCGCCCACTAAGATAAGCGAACTTAGGTCGCTGGATTCTAAATTATTACGTTTAATTAAGTCTTGGGTGATATCAATGGCTTGTTGGAATATAGGGGTGACTACTTTTTCGTATTGATCTAAAGTGATGGTAATATCAAAGTCAATCTCCTCACCCTCATCATCATCACCTAAGTTTTCAATATACTCACTCCATTGATCACTTGATGATAGTTTTATTTTTGCCTGAGCCGCATATCCTTTTAATGCCTCTTGCAACAGGTCTTTCGTAGCCGAACCTGAAATAGTGTCTTCAAGATCATACTGGTTTTGGATTTCTGGTATTAATAATTGATCCACTATAGCTGTATCCAAATCTTTACCACCAAGATGGTTATTGCCTGCGGAATCAACCACTTTCATGATGCCATCTTCCGTATGCATTAATGCTGCGTCAAAAGTACCGCCACCAAAGTCAAATACCAGCCAATAACCTGATTGACTAGCTGGCTTGATGCCATAAGCAATTGAGGCGGCAATGGGCTCTTGTAATAGCTCACAATAGCTAAATCCCGCCAGCTCAGCAGCCCGCTGCGTAGCATCTAACTGACTTTGCTCAAACATAGCAGGTACTGTAATCACAGCAGAAGTGACACTTTCATCTCTGACATAGCCTTTTAGCTTTTTAAGCACCTCAGCAGAGAGCGCCTCTGCAGTATAACTTCTATCCATAAATGTAGATTCATAGTTATAGTTTGTGCCCATATTGCGCTTAAATTCTTGATAACCATTAGGTTTAGCAGCTTTACGCTGCTGAAAGTTTCGTATTGCCTCTTGCTCTATTGAGTTTTTTGCTTTATTTCCAACATACATCATTTTCTTTTTATTAAAAGAAATACAAGAAGGTGTTGTATCATTCTGCTCTTCACCAACTGATTTAATGATTACAGAGTCACCATCTTGCATGACTGCAATGGCAGAGTTGGTTGTGCCTAAATCAATACCAAAATCTACTTTTTGACGCATATCTACATTCCTATATTTTATTATTCATTAAGTTTTGTTCTAACCAACACTAACTTCAACATCAGCTTGTTGAATCAACTTATCATTGAAATTAACCTGAGGATAAACCACTCTAGTGATTATACTTTCATCTTCATCAAGCTCATCACTCGGTATAAATCGGGCTTTAACGGTCATCCCTTCAGTATAATTCATGCCCATATAATCAATAATCTCATAACCATTACCCTCAAGCTCTTCCTCTAACCTCTCAAGAGACTTGCTCAGAGACTTTAGACCTTTGGTATTCTCTGGTAGCGCAGTTATCCGTCTGCGCATACGATGAATCTCATCTGCAAGCTTAATAGCCAGACCATGATCGATATTATCTTCACTATCTGAAACTAGATGTGTGCTTGCCGTTAGGGCAGCAGTTTCAGCCAAATGAGCATGTTCTAATTTTACCTGAGCCAAAACCTCATGAAGTTGTGTAATTAATTGGGCATCAGATTGGACGATATTTTCTTCCGCTTGTTTTACACCTTCAAGCGCAGACTGTACCTTATTGACTAAGCCTACATTTTCTTGATTATGCTGCTTTCTCAAATACCAATAAACCCCACCCAAGATTCCAAGTAGACCTAGTAACCCTAACAAGCCTAGCAATGAGTGGTTTGTGAATTTATTATCTAAGTTAGAGGTTTTTTCTGCTGTATCTGCGCTTAACGTATCAACATCTTTTTTTAAGTTTTGCTCAGATGCTTTTGTGGTGTTCTCTAATGTAGTTATAGATTGATTGGTATCATCAAGCTTAGTATTAACGTCTTCTAATGCTGTTTTAAGCTCAGAGAGTTGTTCAAACCTCTCTTTACTTTCTGCTTTATAGTCAGCACCTTGTTTCTCGAGAGCGCTTAGTAGCTTTTCATTGCTAGACTGGATATCACTAATTTTTTGCTGCTGTAGAACTACGGTCTTTTGTATAGCAGCAATGTCTTTACTGGTATCATTTTGTTGATCAGCACCAAATGATGAGGTGGAGCTTACAGCAAAAAAGCTACTACATATTAAAGCGGATAAAATGGTCTTTTTCATTACAGCTGCCTTTAATTATTTTACTTTGCATTATTTTCAATAAAGCTTTTGATAATTGTCATTACTGCATATAAGACGATAAGTGGCCAAAATCCTGTAAATAGCGCTGCTATGACATATCCAACTCTAAGATAGGTGGAGTTTATACCAGTCATATTACTTATCGTATAAAGAGCACCGCCAATTATGGGTTTATCCTGAGTAGCAACCACTGGAAGGTACTTTTTACCACCTGCTTTTTTTACTGCCTGCTGTAAATCTGATCTCTCACTACTTATATGGGCATACGCCTTCCTGATGGATTCTTCTGTTTCATCATCTATATCAATGTATAAGAACTCTCTTTGTATTTTAGATACCAAATCATAGCACTCATCAATAGTCGCATTTAACTTATCCAGATCTGGCTGCTCTTTAAATTCCTCAAAAGTATCTTTATAGACTTCTAAAATCTTACCAATTAGTTTAAAAGCACATGCTCCTGCTAAACTTCTGAATAGCTCTTCTTCTTTAGCACTTTGTACGGTAATAACATTTAGCTCAGCGACCATCTTGTTCAGCAACCATTCAGCATCAACAATTGAATGAATCTCTGTTTCTAGATAGGCAAATATATTTATAAAAATCTTACTGACAGATTCTTCCTCTATTATCTCCTCTAACTTATTTTTATTATCTGCAATATTGCTTTTCACTTCACCGTAAGCTGGTAACTCATGAGCCCAATCAATTATATCTTTAGCAAACCCAGACTCTTCCAGCGCATTGTTAGCAAAAACTGAGCATCTCTTAGCCGTATCAGCGTAGTCATTGACTACCCTTTCAACTTTATAATTATTACAATAAAGGTCTAATTCGCGAACTAAAGACTCCTTATCTTTTAATTTATCAACCAAACCATATACAGCCCAGCTTTCTTCTTCAGTTAAGCCGTGCTCAACTTCATCAATCACATCCTGAATTTCAGTTATATAAGGATTAATAATTTTGGATTCAGCATAATCCTTCATATCTTCAGCATAACCTGAGAACGCACTTAATAACTCAAGAACACTACCCTCCATACTTGAAGCATACCCAACAAGACTGTCGATCATCGTTTTACTGATGGAGCTATTATCTACAATATTCTTATTAGACTGTAAGGCATTAGTTTTAATCTTATCTAGTTCTTTGATAATTGAGCCATAACGCTCAACAACTCCATAGAGCTTTCCATAAACAAAACCTGACGACTTAAGCTCGAATAACGATATGACATTAGCGTTTATAAGCCACGAGAACTTAGGGTTTGAACTAGATAGAATCTGTGAGTCCCATAACTCATATGCTTTACGATAATTATTATTTTCTATAGCTTCAAAAGCAATCTCGTCAACCGTATCGTATTGGTAGAACCAAAATAGTGCATTAAACACTCTGTCGTTATCACTTTCGAGGTTTCGAGCGGCATCCTTTATAGACTCCAATGTTCTTATAGGTAGGTTATTGCTAGCACTCATATCAAGCGGATAATCTTTAACCTTACCGAAATCAACAAAAGTCTCTAAATCGCTTGTTCTTTTAGCTAGTTCTTTACTAGTGATAGGGCTTACTAAGCCTAAAACCCTATAAGGATTATTAAAAACTTTATCCACTTTTGTCAGCCTTGAAAAATTATATTGTTTTCAAAATATTAACCCTATGTTATCATTTGTATCATTTTAAATGAATAGCTATACTGAAATTTAAACAGTACTTTAACTACAGAAAAAACCTGTAAGCAGAAAATTTTTAGGCTAGAGAAGATAAGTAGCGTTATCCATCACAGAGAAAACTAAAACTCACAAGATATATCAAAGGAAAGCTCAGTCATATAACCTAGAATTGATAGCAATCTTCAAAGAAAATAACCCTTCAAGAAACCAACTTAAACTTGCTAAAAAATAATGAGATACCTTAAAGAATGCCACGCCACACCTTACTAAAATAGTCACATGCATAGGCATTTATTGTCGGCAAAAAAAATTAATTTAGCATTGGTAGAGTATGCAAAGTCTGTAGTACTAAGCCATTCAGTCACTATGATTGCACTAAGTACCAAACCAGTCATCAACAGGTATACCGTAACCTAATTATTGTGAGCTACTTTTTATAGTCACTCATAATAAAGAAAGATATGGCGTTGATTATTTGCACGCTAATTTAAGCGAGTAATTCCAAGAAATTAGTAAATATGGCGTATTAATTCTAGTAAATAAATAGTCGTTTATTTACCAATAGCTGCGCTATCAACCCCTTTATTACTTCACATAAATATAACGGTAATGAACTTTAAGGTTTACCCATATATATTTAAAGCACTCTAACTTTAATAGAACCTAAATAATTAAGAATTAATTTATGACATCATTTTATATTAAAGATCAGAATGGATTACATGCCAGCTTTCAAACGACTACTCTCATAAGCAAAAGCTCTAACGGTGAGCTATATAACATCAAGCCATCATCTACCTCTGAGCTTAAGGGCTTAGTTTTCAAAAAGTTTTCAAAAGCCTATCAAAGCATGAATGTGCAACCGAAAATTGAATACATGGTCAATCACCAACCGCAGACTGATGTTAGCAACGATTCAAAGATATGCTGGCCATCACATTGTGTCTATGATGAAAACAATGTTTTTGCGGGTTACTTAATGCCATTAGCATTAAATGGCAGTCTATCTCTAGATGAGATTTTTAACAGCACAAAGCAATATAGTAATAAGTGGCAAGCTTTTGCAGAGAATACACTAGCTAGCTACGAGTTAAGGTTGAAGACATGCATAAATATCTGCCAAACAATACGTTCTATTAATGAGACAAACTGGTATATTTTTACAGACCTTTTTCCTACCAATATCATGGTAACTAATGATGGTCGAATTTCATTGATCGAATGTGACTTAATTCTAGAAAATAATAATGAAACTCATAAGATCACTAACTTTGATTCAAGAGATATCTCAGGGTATACACCTCCTGAGGCGCTAGGGATGAATATAAGTACTAATATATATAATGAGTCACAAGAAAGATTTCCTTTATCAGTTATTATTTATGAAATAATATTCAGAGCTCATCCTTACTCGGCAACTTTTACTCCCCCTTATAACCACTTAGTTACTCTTGATGAGAAAGTTGAAAACAATCTTTTTGTTCATGGTGGAGGTAGTAGCCATATTAGCTTGATGCCACCTGAACATAAGGGCTTCGATAATATTAATCATAAATTAAAATCTTTATTCCATCTAGCGTTCGATATAAAGTCTAAAGACAGAAGACCTACTCCACAATTGTGGGGAAACACCCTTACTTTACTTGTTAGTGAGAAAAATCATGGGCTTCAGCCTACTTCCAACTTAAAGACCATTACATCTCAACCAAATATACAACATCAAAATAGAGAGAGTGATACCAATCACACTCCTGTATATATGAATACGAATAATATACCTAATGATCTTAATACGGATGTAAAAGCCAGCTGGTGGGGTCAAGGGCAATCTCAATTAGCAATTATTATTTTTCTTTTGCTTATAGGAGTCATCATAGTACTAGCAGCCACTGACTTCGGTTCAAATACAGAAAATGCCGCAGAAGACCTTTACAATGCACAACAAGAAGTATCGGATGCAGGGACCTATGAGCCTACAGCAGCATACAATGAAGTTGAAGAAGTAAACCCTCCTAAACTAACAGACCAATTTTTATATGTGATGTCGGATGAGGCGAACCTAAGACAGAGACCAAGCTTAAACTCTCCTATTGTCATGAAGCTCGAATATAATACTAAATTAACTCAAACTGACTCACCATTAATTGAAGATGGAAGTATTACTTGGATTAATGTAGCTAGCAATGGAGGAACTATGGGTTGGATGTCAAGCCTGACACTTTCTAAATACCCACGAGATATTCTTTACTCAAGATGTGGCGTGAGAAATAATGAAGTTGAATATATAGTTGCTTCTGCTGGTGTAAATGTTCGGAATAGTGCAAACACAAATGACAATAGTGTTATTGGTTTGATACAAAAAGGTGAGATAGTTTGTCCATATATGTATCTTGGAACTTATGATGAATCCATAGGCAGATGGATGGGCTTTCAATTGACTAGTGGAGAAGTAGCCTGGGTTGCAGAATCATTATTAGAACCCTACTACGAGCCTGAGCCCTACTATGAACCTGAGCCCTACTATGAACCTGAGCCTGAGCCGGAACCTGTAAATGAGCCGGAACCTGTAAATGAGCCGGAACCTGTAAATGAGCCGGAACCTGCTAAGATAAGACGGCCTGAGCTTTCAGATAATCATGTACCGAATGCATCGTCGTCTGATTCTAATACAAGTGATTATGATAAGTATAACTCATGGTTCTAATACTTCCCGATACATACTGCCAATAGCGTAGAAACTAACTTAAAAGATTTTAGTTACACAGACTGTATTTGATTAAGCTATTAGTAATTATTTGCCATTGTCAGAAGCAATGGCGATGGCGGCTTTACGCCGATACAGAAACTAAATCACGCAACTTAATTCTATTGGATAAGTTTCTTATAGTTGGGATGATTACCGTTCGTTGCCTGTAGTGAGTACTAAGATCAGTATTTAAATTGCTGATCTTAGTAGGTATTGTATTTTATGGTCGATCTCAGTGTATTTATGGGCGTACCTTAAGTGGGTAATTTGAGGCTATTTGCAGCGGTAATTCTATACTTGCAACTAACTTTAACTATTTTTGTGAGGTTTTTTTGAAAAAATTGGCTGTAATACTATTTTTTGGTTTTTTGTTTACTTATGCCAATGCATCAAATTGGGTTCAAGTTCATTCAAACCCTGAGCAGAAAAGGTACGTTTACGTTGATATAGAATCAATATCAGTACAAGGTGAGTACAAACAAGTGCTTTCCAAAAGAATAGCCATCGAAGATAAAATTTATTTTATAGTTTTTAATTCTTACGATTGTAAAAGCAATCCAATGAGAGTTAAAACCACATATTTTACTAGTTACAATCTAGATGGAAGTGTTAGATATTCTGGAACAAAAAGCAATTTCTTTGAGCCTCTTTCGTCTGGAACAGCAAGCAAATTAGAAGCAGATTTTGTTTGTAATTTCTGATTTTTCGGTCACTATAGAGGTCGAAATGTCATTTACAATACTTGCGACTATTGCTATGTTCTTTGATTCACACTGATGAGAAGGCAGAGTGATTAATTAACTATCAATACGCACGTAAGATCCAGTTATTAATTACTGATCCTGACTGGATGGATGATGAATTGGCCAAAAACTTTGGAGACCATCGATAACTTACTGGTATCATTTATGTTGCTAAACTGACTGATGCGCCAAACAAATTAGTGCACTATAAACACTTGAACTGTGCCGAAGAAACCGTAGACATTAACTTAGGAGATCATAATTTTAAAGAATTTTTATGAAGGGTTGTTTTTGAAATTAATATCGATAGCGAAGAATTATTCAATGCTAAAGTAAACCAAATATTAATCTAAACTATAACTTATTGGGTGGTAAACACCTCAATATTATGGTGTCCGAAATATCATTAACCTCTCCATTACCATGGATTTATTTTACTCTGATGACTCGAAAAGACCCTAAATGCTATTGTTTATATAGTGTAGAAGACTTAGGTATGAAATTTGCTTTTCTTAGGTGACGTTATTAATATCGGGGTTTGACAGCAAAGCTCATTAAACAGCAGATACACTAAGCTGTATAAGATTTAGTTTTAACCATTCCAAAACTCGCCACAGAAAGTGCTAAGACCTGTATAAACAACAGCAACCAAACGGTTAATTGCCATTGCCCCTTTTCATACGCTAAGCCACATAGCCACGCACCTATCGTCCCGCCCGCATAATAGAACATATAGTATAATCCAGAAGCTAATGAACGTCCTTTTTTTACATTAATAGCGATGTAACTGATGGTTGCTGCTTGAGTAATAAAGACCCCTGACGACATAATCGTTAGCCCAATAATAATACCCCAAAGTGGTATAAATAAAGTTATCAACACCCCTATCATCGACGTAATTACTGCTACGCGCACCGTACGCGCCGAGCCAAAACGGCGTAATAGTGTAGTCGACAAAGGAGTGATAATCACACCAATTAAATATACGGCAAATATATTTGCTAGCTGTCCTGTGGTTAGTTCATATGGACTTTTTGCCAGATGTAGATTAATAAAAGTAAAGCAGCCGACTAAGGAGAACAGCACACATGCGCCAAGTAAACAGGCGGTAACCACATAGCGATTAACTAAATGCTCGCCAAGGGTTTTTATTGCCGATCGGAAATTTGGGTTAGGCTCAAAAGAACGTGATGTTGGCAGTGCCTTACTTACCCAAATCGCTCCTATCAATGTCATCGCTGCCATCACATAATACCCATGCCGCCAGCCAATAAATTCGTGCAAATGTCCAAGCAAAAAGCGTCCCATAAAGCCACCAAATACCGTGCCTGAGACATAAAATGACATCAAATCTGTCACTGCTCGTCCCTCAAACTCTTCACCAATATAAGCGATAGTCACTACCGTAATGCCTGGTACAGACAGTCCCTGCATAAAGCGCCATAACCACATCCACTCAATACTAGGACTTTGGGCAATCATTGATGTCGGTAACGCTAAGAATAATATCGATCCTACAATAATACGCTTACGACCAATAGCATCTGAAAGCATGCCCAAAAATGGCGACATGATCGCAATCGCCATCACTGTCGCTCCTACTGTCATTCCCGCTTGTACTTCGGTCGCCGATAAATCCATCATTAGTACTGGCAATACTGCCTGCACAGAATATACTTGCAAAAATGCAAACATACCGATCAAGCCAATGGTGGATTTTAACATCCATGAAGGTGCATTAAGTTTTGGAGAGGATCGCTGCGCTCTATATCTAGTCATATTTATACAATTACTCACAAGAGATTTGACTATGTTATACGCGATGATAGGCGTGGATAATTGAGATAAAACTTAAAGCAGGTTATGCTCAATACAAATATATCGAGTTAATAAACTCACCTATTTAACAACTGATAGCAGCGCTGAATGACTGGTGCATCTATCATGTTACCTTCTACTTTAAATACCGCCTTTCCAGTTCTTTCGTACTCTGCTATAACCCGTTTTGCAAACTCAATATCAGCGTCTGAAGGTCGGAGAGACTCTTGGACGGTAACGACTTGTTTAGGATGGATACAGAGCATGCCTGACATGCCCATCTGTGACCACAGCTGTACGCGCTGACTGAGACCTTCACTATCATTAAATTCTGGATAGACGGTGTCAATAGGTGCCGATAGTTGATGTACTTTTGAGCTGATAAGTAATTGATAGCGAATTTTATTGGCGATAATATCCGCTGCTGCCGTACCTACTTGTACGTTCAAATCATTACAAAAATCTAGAAATCCATAACTAAAAGCGAGCAATCCTGGTGCGCTGGCCATATTATCAAGGTTATGTAAGCCAACAGCGCTTTCGACTAACGCTATTACTGACAAACCACTGAGATGATGAATATATTCAAGATCTGCAGCCTGCTCCGCTTTGGGCAATATGATTCCAGCGAGATTGGGCAGCTGCTCGCATAGTTTTATATCTTCAGCATAGTCTGTACTACCGGCTTGATTGATGCGTACCCAGACCGGTTGATAGTCAGCACTGTCATAGTACTGCTGTAATGCATCGCGAGCCTGTGCCTTGTCTGCTTGTGCAACAGCATCCTCTAAATCGACAATCACCGCATCTGCTCCACTAGCGAATGCTTTTGCGACTCGCTCTATTTTTGTGGCGGGGACAAATAACCAAGTATGAATATTAGCAAGACCAACCTTCAAAGCAGTTGCGTCTTTATCAATAGAGGTTTGCATGCTTTGCTCCTAAAATACAATTATGAATAAATCACTTTAGATCGTTTATTTTAGCTTATTTTGTCAAACCCAAGCTCATGTAGAATTGCTTGTGTATGCTCACCTAACGCTGGAACATCACCCATAGCATACTCAAACTGATTATTCACTGCAGGAGGGAGCATAGCCGGTAACTCGTTTTCGCCACTTCTGATAGTACGCCAGCGATTACGTGCCTGCAATTGTGGATGTTCCCAAACATCTGGCATCTCATTAACTTGGGCATTAGCAATCTGAGCAGCATCTAAAAGCTGAATGACTTCAGCTTTGGTAAGCTTGGCAAAATTCTCTTCGATAATATTTTTTAGCACGTCGCGATTTTGTACTCTGAGGCTATTTTTGCTAAAGCGCTCATCAAGGGCAATGTCCGAATCTTGTAGCACCTTTTCACAAAATATTTGCCACTCTCGCTCATTTTGTAGTCCAAACATTACTGAGCCATTAGCAGTGGCAAACGAACCATAAGGATAGATGGTTGCATGAGAATCGCCATTACGAGTAGGCGCAGCTGCACCTTCATAAGTATAATATAAGGGGAAGCCCATCCATTCGACCAATGACTCTAGCATCGATACATCGATATGGCTGCCCTCACCAGTCTGATCACGTAATCGTAGCGCGACTAAGATTGAAGAGTATCCATACATGCCGGCACAGATATCTGCTATGGAAACCCCTACTTTTGCCATTTCATTATCATTACCAGTCACTGACAACAGACCGCTTTCACTTTGAATCAATAAGTCATATGCTTTTTTCTTCTCATAAGGACCGCTCATTCCATAGCCTGAAATATCGCAGACAATTAATTGTGGATACTTCTTATGTAGCGCCTCGTAGCCGAGTCCCATCCTTGCACTAGCCCCTGGCGCAAGGTTTTGTACTAATACATCAGCTTCCGATAAAAGCTTGTCTAACACTGGCTGTGCCTCAGGTGACTTTAAATCTAATGCAAGACTTTCTTTACCGCGGTTAACCCACACAAAATGCGAAGACAAGCCATCAACTCGCTCATCGTAATTTCGAGCAAAGTCTCCTACTCCAGGGCGTTCAACTTTGATGACTCTAGCACCCAAATCTGCAAGCTGACGAGTACAAAATGGCGCTGCAATGGCATGTTCCAAACTGATTACGGTAATGCCATCAAGCGGGCGCTTTTGCTCTGTATGGTTAGTCATAATATGTCCTGTTATCTTGTCAATACACTAGCTAATATAGCTAAGAAATCAGAGTGCTAAACGGTCTTGGCTGAGAAAAGTGTTCTTTCAAATAGACCGTTTACGTTCCTACTATCATTCTTAAGTGAATACCTCTAAAAACTTCTTGGCATTTTTAGTACTTTTTCGCCAACGTAAGATAATATTAAGTTGGTTGAGATTGGCGCAACTTGATACAATCGAGTTTCGCGGAATTTACGTTCAACATCGTATTCGTTGGCAAAACCAAAACCACCAAAGGTTTGTAGACAAGCATTTGCTGCTTCCCAAGATGCTTTTGCCGCTAAATATTTTGCCATATTTGCTGACGCACCGGCGTTCGTACTCCCGTTTTCATAGTCTTCACAGGCTTTCCAACGCATTAAATCAGCTGCTTCCACTTCTATATGCGCTTCAGCAATTGGAAACTGTACGCCTTGATTTTTACCAATTGGACGCCCAAACACCTGACGTTCATTAGCATAATTACTGGCCTGCTCAATAAACCAACGACCATCGCCAATACATTCAGCAGCAATTAAGGTTCGTTCGGCATTCAAACCGCTAAGAATATAGCGAAAGCCTTTACCTTCTTCTCCCATTAAGTTTTCTTCTGGAATCTCAAGATTATCGAAAAACAATTCATTGGTTTCGTGATTGACCATATTATCGATTGGACGTACGGTTAAACCATTTCCAATGGCAGTATGCAAATCGACTAGGAATATTGATAATCCATCTACTTTACTTTTAACTTCTGAAAGCGGTGTGGTTCTGGCCAACAAAATCATCAAGTCAGAATGCTGAACACGTGATATCCACACCTTTTGACCGTTGACAATGTATTTGTCGCCTTTTTTTACGGCGGTCGTTGTGATAGCCGTTGTGTCGGTGCCACTCGTAGGCTCTGTGACTGCCATCGACTGTAAACGTAACTCACCAGAGGCTAGCTTGGATAAATAACGCTCTTTTTGTGCAGGTGTTCCATGCTTGACCAGCGTAAACAAGTTATACATTTGACCATGTACAGTACCGGCATTGCCACCGCAGTGATTGATCTCTTCCATAATCACTGAGGCTTCTGCGATACCTAATCCTGAGCCGCCATATTCCTCTGGCACTAACGCTGATAACCAACCATCTTCACTCAAAGCCTTTACAAACTCATCAGGAAAGCCTTTCGTCGCATCAAGTTCGCGCCAGTATTCACTACCAAACCCTGACATTAAACCTTTGATTCCATCTCTAATTGTATTTAGATGTTCTGTTCTTTCGTTTTGCATGAGAAACTCCTTGCGCTACTATGCGAATAATTTTTTTGGATATTTTATCTTCTGATAATCTACATAAGTCTTGTTAGTTTATACTGCAAACTCAACTTGCCCTTGTTGAATAACACCATTGTCATTACTTATCCATACGTCAGCTTGGCTATCATTGATCATGGTGCCTTCAATATGAATATCATCACCTAGAGTGGCTGGTCGTACACCGCGATACTTGAAGCTTTTTAATACTTTATTAGGATGATCGTTTAAACAGCCATGTAGTGCTAAAGTTGCCATCAATGGACCATGAACGACGAGATTATCGTAGCCTTCGGTGTCGGTAACATACGGATAATCATAATGGATACGATGACCGTTGAAGGTGACTGCAGAATATCGAAATAACAAAGTAGAGCTTGGCGTAACGTGAGTTGACCACTGAGCCTTTGGAGCAGTATCTGAAGTATGCTTTGGCGGGGTTGGGAGGCGATAAACAATATTTTGGCGTTCAGTAAATTTATGCTCACCTTCTTGCGTATAGTCATGACGAACGGTGACAAAAACCAAAGAGCCTGTAGATCCTTGCTTTTCTACAACGTTTTCTATAGTAGAGTCACAAGTTGCAGGTTTACCGATAATTAATGGCTGACTGAACTCTAAGCTGCCCCCTGCCCACATTCTATTACGGCCTAGTGCTGGAGGCATAAAGCCACCTACTTGTGGGTGTCCGTCCTCGCCTAACTCAGTATTATTAAGCTCAGGTTGGAAAAACATCCAATGCCATAATGCAGGTAGTGGCTCGCCAATCTTGGGGCTTGTGACACCTAAGGTCGCTGCCATACGGCGAACTAAAACCTCACAGATGCTATCTTGGGTGTTTTGATGATTACCAATCCATTCGCTAAGATTAAGTTCTGAATTAGAAGTCGTTGCTTGCATTGTATTATCCCTTACCTATTTAATAAAAGCCTACAAACTAGAGGCATCTGAATAACCACATTATTGTTATCATTCATGGACGTTAAAGAAATTATGCCAATAAAACGTATTGCTGAAAATCATTGATTTATTAACATAGCGTTCCGTTTTTACTAATGCTGATATTGATTCTAAAAACTTCTTGAAACGGCTTTGTGTTAACGGTTAATCATTTGTATTCATTTATCTACAACAGGCTCCCTTACTCATGCATTTCGATATTGTTGACTTACAGCTTTTTTGTGCTATCGCAGAGTCACCTAGTCTGACTCAGGCAGCAAAAAAGACGTTTATTTCTCCTGCGGCAGCCAGTACACGTATCAAAAAACTAGAGACGCAACTTAACACTCGTCTGTTTTATCGTCATAACAAAGGAATGCAGCTGACTGATGATGGCCTCAAGCTCTTGGTTCACGCCCGTAGCATATTGGGTCAAATCCAGCAAGTAAAAAATAGCTTTTCTGAGTATCGCTCTGACGCTACTGGACACGTTCGTATCTATGCAAACTCCACGGCAGTGACCGATTTTTTACCTGAAATTTTGGCCGATTTTTTAATTCAACGTCCAGAAGTAACCATTGATTTACAAGAACGCTTAACAAAAGAAATTATTCGCGGTGTTGTAAGTGGTACGACAGATATTGGTATTTTATCGGGACCTGTGATGGCAGAGTCTATTGAGGTCATTAACTTTAGCAGCGATCGCTTGGCCGTTGTCACCCCTATCAACCACCCTTTAGCGAAAAAGAAAAGTCTAAAGTTCTCTGAAACCCTAGATCATCCCTATATTGGTTTCCATCAAGGTAGTACGCTAGGCGATTTCTTATCTGATTTACAATCTCGTATGGGCGTTACTATGGATACACGAGTTAATGTCTCAGGCTTTGAGTCCATCTGTCGCATGGTAGAGGCAGGTGTAGGCATTAGCATTGTTCCTGAGTCTTCCGCTAATCGACATCAACGAACCATGAATCTTCATAAAATATATTTAGATGAGGTATGGGCCGCGCGTGAGCGTAGTATGATTGTCCAGGATTACCAGAAGCTTGAACCGGTTGCTCAAGCATTGGTACAAGAGATTTTAGCGTCTTATGAGATGCCTTATTTTTCTAGAAATTAATATCTATTACTTATTACACGATCTCTCATTTATTTAATTTTTTCTTATAAAATCATAAATATAATGAGTAATAAAAAGACAGCAAATACATAAAATATCTGCTGTCTTATCAATCATTAATAGCGCTTAAAAGATTACTTTATATCAAGAGTTTTATATAGACGACTAATACTGCGACTCCAACTAGGTTTAGCCAAACACCTGCTTTCATCATCTCACTCTGCTTTATTAGCCCTGAGCCCATAACAATAGCATTTGGCGGTGTCGCAACGGGCATCATGAAGGCCATAGAAACGCCCAAGCCAATAGTCAACACTAGTGTTGCTTGAGGGATACCCATTTGCACTGCAATACCTGAAAATACCGGTACGAGCAAAGCTGCCGTTGCCGTGTTACTACTAAACTCTGTTAGGAAGACAATGAATATCCCCACCACAGCGATAATCACAACAGTCGACGAACCTTGTAGTAACTGTGCGATTGATTGACCCAAGACTAACGAGGCACCAGAATTACTTAAAATAGTACTTAATGTAATACCGCCTCCAAACAGCATTAAAATACCCCAATCGGTATTATCAGAAATCTCCTGCCAGCTTGCCAATCCTAGCACCCCAATAGCGATTGCCGCCGTCACTGCAATAATAGTATCCACACTAGACCAGCCAGTCGCATCAGCAATAAAGCTACTAAATATCCAAGATAGTGCTGTTACAGCAAATACTATCATTGTCATTTTGCGCTGAGCGGTCCAAGGAATATCTTCTTGAATGGTTGACATCTCAACCTTTAACTTGGGTTTAAACACCAAATACAATATGCCTAGCATGAGTGGGAACATAATAAGCATAAAGGGCGCTGCAACCTTCATCCATCCAGCAAAGGTTAAACCTAATGCATTGGCGGTAATAGCGTTAGGCGGTGTGCCCACAATCGTTCCAATACCACCGATAGCAGCAGAGTAGCAAAGTCCAAGTAAGACAAAAACAAAGGTATTACGGTCTTTCACTCTATCTACGCCTGCCATAATCCCGACGACCAACGGCAACATCATAGCTGTCGTTGCCGTATTCGAGATCCACATCGATAAAAACGCTGTCGCAACAAAGATAGAAAACACGACTAAGGCAAAGTTGCCCTTTGCAATATGAATAAGCCATAAAGCAATTTTTCTATCCATCTTTTGGGTTTGTAAAGCAGCTGCTAGAGCAAAACCACCAAAGAATAAAAAGATAATAGGATCAGCAAAAGCGGAAAAAGCAACTTTCGTATTTACATCAGGAATAGCAATCATCACACCAAGTACCGGTATCATAATAGCGGTGAAAGTAGTATGTACCGCTTCTGTTAGCCAGAGTACAGCTACAAAAAACAGTAAGGCTAAACCTTTATTTTCATTATCAGAAAATGGCAGAAACTGCCACAGTGCCAAAGCACCGAGCGCCGCAATGGCAATGATAATAATCCCTCGAAACCGACTTATAGATTGATGTTCTGATTGATATTCAGAAGGGGTTGTCATGGTAACATTCCTTGTAGCAGACAGATTTGGGTCAAATTTATAACCCAAGCTGCTAGAGCTTATACCTCTTGCTACCGTTAGTGGAATTAACCATTTCTAAAGCTGGCATTCCATTAATATGAACACAAAACTTTATTACTTTCCTTTATAATTTCAGACAGAACAGATGTAAAGCCCTGCCGACCCCTTTGCTGTATATACTTATGGCGCTAAAACTGACGTACTCAATCGTAAAATTCTTGCTATGGTAGAGAGCTGAATTGAGAGAGTTTATTTTTTGATTATCGATGAACCTCCATCATAAAAATTAAGTATTATTAGGGCGTGTTGAACATTGGGAATAAAACGATGGCAAAAAAATAGCAAACGGTTAGTCTTTAAGTTCTCACACAAAAAAGACCTCGTTTGCTATGCCTCGTACAATGCTCAAAGATCAACACTGGACAAGACTAAGACCTATATTACTAGAACTTAATATCTATGACAAAGGGAATCTTAGACAAACCTTTGAAGGCGTATTATATCGGATGCGTGTTGGCTGTCCTTGGCGTGATCTGCCACCTTACTTTGGTAAGCCTAATACCGTCTACAAGGCTTATCAGCGCTGGTTTCGTAGCAATAAACTGATTGCACTGTTCGCTTTATTAATGAAAGACTCAGACTGTGAATGGGTATTTATCGATGGCACACACATTAAAGCGCATCAGCACAGTAATGGTAGCAATGAGGTGGAACAAGCCATTAGTAAAAGTGTGGCAGGACGCGCCACCAAGATTCATTTAGCGGTTGATGCTCACGGTAACCCTATTACTTTTATCTTATCAGATGGCACGACTCACGATGTAAAGGTAGCACCAGATTTAGTGGATAAGATTAATTTAAGTGGTACAGACATGCTATGTGCCGATAAGGGCTATGATTCTGATCCGCTGCGAGACCATATTGAACAAGCGGGTTGCTTCAATAATATTCCTAGAAAACAGAATACTAAGTTCACCAATAACCATATGGACTGGCACTTGTACAAGGCTCGGCACTTAGTAGAAAATGCTTTTGCTAAGTTAAAAAACTACAGGGCGGTTGCAACTAGATTTGATAAGCTCAAGCAAAGTTATGAGAATACGGTGGCTCTCGCTTGTGCTTATCTTTGGTTGAAACTTTGAATGTTCAACACGCCCTAATATTTATTTTAAATTGATAAACAGTAAGCATGCTACGAGTTCTAGCAAACAATATCTTTCTTTGTGAGAGCTTACCGATTTAGTATTCTTGCTATTTTTCACCCACTAATTTAATAAGAAGGTCAAGGATGACTATAGATAACGACGTATTACGTGAGCGCATCAGCTTATTAGGATCATTTCTAGGGGATGCGATTTCTCGCCAGTCTGGCGAACAAACGCTTAATACGATTGAAACCCTGCGCAAAGGCTTTATCCAACAACGCCGTGAGCCTAACGACGCGAACCAGCAACAACTCATCGACTTCATCGCCTCGTTAGACAATCAAACCTTAAGAAATGTCATACGCAGCTTTTCTATCTATTTCTTCTTAGCCAATCTCAGTGAAGAAAACTACTTACGAGAACAGCGTCAAGCCTTACGTATGCAATCGGAGCACAGCTGGGAAGGATCGTTTCGTCGTACGCTCCTTGAGTGTCGTGAACGCAATATTGAACCTGCCCAAATGCAAGAGCTGATTGATCAGCTAAAATTTATACCTGTCTTTACCGCTCATCCTACCGAAGCGCGCCGCCGTACGACCATGAATCTATTGCAGAGTCTCTTTACTCATAGCGATGCCTTAAACAATCTTGCAGAAGACAGTTTCGCCTACCAGCAAGCGAAAGAACAAACGGCGCAAACGATTGATTTATTATGGTCATCTGATGAAGTGCGGACCCGTAAGCCTTTGGTCTATGACGAAATCAATAATGGTTTACACTATTTCAATGCCAGTTTATTCAACGCCATTCCCAAGGTTTATCGCAATATTAAAGACGCCATTGTTGATATCTATCCAGAGTTAACAGATTATCCATTACCTGCGTTCATGAGCTTTGGCTCTTGGATCGGTGGCGACAGAGATGGCAATCCCTTTGTCACTCATGACACCACAGAAATGGCAGTGCTGATGCATGCCGATGCCGTTTTGCGCCATTACCAAGTATTAATCAAAAAATTGCGTCGTGAACTTATTCACAGCGATACCATTATTGAGATTGCACCAGACGTTTATGCTCGTATAAAGGAATACGCCACTCTCGATCAAAAAGTATTCTATTATAATCCTGATGATTACAACAATGAGCCGTACCGAAGGTTGTTATCGATTATCCTTGCCAAAATAAAAGCGACCAATCGTCACATTCAAAGTAAAGGTGCAGACCTTGAAGCCGCACAAGATGCTTACGCCAACCCACAAGAGCTATTAGAAGATTTACGCATCATCCGTCAAAGTGTCAATACTCATGACAAAGCACATGGTGAAGGCTTATTGCTAGATATGATTCGTCTGGTCAAAACCTGTGGCTTCCATCTAGCAGCGCTCGATATTCGTCAAGAGTCGTCTTATCATAGCGAGGTGATAGCCGATATTTTTGCCAATGCCTCTAATTTGCCAGACTATCAAACCCTTAGTGAAACCGAGCGCCAAGAGTGGCTCACGCGCTTACTTAAAAAGCCGGGCACACCGCTTATTTACACCGATAACTTGAGTGATAAAACACGCGAACAATTGGCTTTGATGAACTCTGTGGCCACCTTACGTAAACTGGTCGGACAAGATACTTTTGGCAGTTATGTTATCTCGATGACCAACAACGCCAGTCAATTACTAGAAGTATTACTACTGATGCGCTTTGCAGGCTTATGTAAGATTGACGATAAGGGGCAATTATCTGCTGACTTACCTGTCGCACCCTTGTTTGAAACCATCGAAGACCTTAAAAATATCGATAAGATTTTACCTACCGTCTTGGATAACCCGCTATATCGAGGGTTGCTACAACACTCAAATAACACCCAAGAAATCATGTTAGGTTATTCTGACTCATCAAAAGATGGCGGTATTATTACGTCTGCATGGCAGCTCTATAGCGCGCAGCAAACCATTAACCGTATCGCTGATGAATATGGTATTAAAACGCGCTTGTTTCATGGTCGCGGTGGCTCTGTCAGTCGTGGTGGTGGCTCAACACATAACGCGATTGCCGCGCAACCTGCGGGTACACTGCATGGACAAATTAAAGTCACCGAGCAAGGTGAAGTGCTTTATGCCAAATATGCCAACACCGATACTGCAGTGTTTGAGCTAACTATGGGCATCACTGGTACGCTTAAAGCCTGCTCCTCAAGGTTTGTGGTGCAACCGCCTGAATTGCCAAATTATGAAGCGCTCTTTGCACGTTTAGCAGATGCGGGGGAGCAACGCTATCGTCAGCTGACTGACCACACCGAAGGCTTTTATCAATTCTACTCACAAGCAACGCCAGTGGCAGAAATCTCTTTACTAAATATCGGTTCACGCCCAGCGCACCGTAACAAAGGCTTGCCAAGTAAGACGACCTTGCGCGCGATTCCTTGGGTATTTGGCTGGTCATTAGCACGCTTTACACTGCCTGCTTGGTATGGCGTAGGTAGTGCTCTTCATAGCGTTAAACAAGACGAAGCTTTAATGAGAGAGATGAATAACTGCTGGCCATTTTTTAACGTATTTATTAGCAATATTGAAATGGCTTTTACCAAATCTGATATGAGTATTGCTCAGGCTTATAGCCAGTTATGTGATGATGAGATTTTACGTGAACAGATTATGAAAGCCGTGACTGATGAGCACGAGCTGACCTATTCAGGTTTAAACGCTTTGCTTAACCAGACCTCGTTATTGGCGCACCAGCAAAACCTTGCCGCGTCACTACAATGGCGCGACGCTTATTTAGACCCGATTAATTACATCCAAATCGAGCTACTAAAACGTGCCAGGCAAAAAGATGCGACAGGTGACGTCAACCATGGTGATCTTGCCGTTGAAGATCCATTAATACGTAGTATCAATGCGTTGGCAGCGGGTCTGCGTAATACGGGGTGATTGCTAAAGTGAATCGCACAGACTATGTAGGAGCTAGATTTACTTTAATGAGGTAGAAACGCCTGTCAAAGTTAAACTATCATAATACTGCTAATCAAAAAATGGCACATGGTTAAGTACAGCTGTCTATGAGCTATTACTGAGCTATGCTGAAAAAACTGTAGAACCAAACTTGGTAAACTAAAAACTCAATAATGAGTTTATTATGATTAAGAAAATATAGAGCTACAGTACAGAATTTAAGGCAGAAGCTATCAAAAAGATAGTAGATAACAATGGCAATCTGAATGAGACCGCTCGGAATAGCGATGCAAGCGTCACAATCTTTAATCTCGGTAGTATATTTTCATACTCACTCAGAATGCTCTTTCTCCGAACCTTCACCCAAGCAGTTTACCTTTTATATCTCCTAGTATAGTTTAGCTAGATCTTATCTGAAAGTAAGTGTATTTCGCTCTTAGCTTTTTTGATACTTTGAAGTAAATATTTATCCCTTACTATTAATCATGGATAGATAGTAGCCATAACCATTTAGACTTTCAAATAGTATCAATACTATTAATTTGATACTATTTTGATACTATAAATTTATTGTTAGATATATTTGGTTGTTGTTAGTTATAGAGAGCTTTAGATTCAAACCCTTATACTGAGAGGTTTTAAGTCTAAATTCATAGATAGTTATTGATAGCTATCGTGTATTGTTGTTGTAAAATTAAGGACTCATAATCCTTTGGTCGTAGGTTCAAGTCCTACTGGGCCCACCACATATTAAATCAGGCTTGTTCGCAGCGATGCGGCAAGCCTTTTTTTATGGGGTTTTGCGAGTTTTACGAATATCTTGGTATGTGGCGAACTATATAGAATATTGGTATATTTGTTGGTATAGATTATACCAACGCGGAGATATACCAACATGCCATTAACTCATACTATTATCAACAAACTAACTCCAAGCGAAAAATGCACCCCCAGCCGGCCTGATAAGCACAGTGATGGCGATGGCTTACAGTTATGGGTAAGACATACAGGAAACAAGGTCTGGGTCAGTGCTTACCGCTGGCAAGGTAAACAGCAGTCACTCACTTTAGGTAAATACCCAGTCATCACACTGCAGCAAGCACGCCAACGTAATTTAGAAATAAAGCAACTGATTCACGAAAATATTAACCCAAAAGATAAGAAGAAAGAAAAAATCGCAGAACAAGATGGGTCAAGACTTTTTGATACCATTGCTCAAGCGTGGTATGCAGATCGTAAAATCTTTTTAGCCACAAGTACGTTTAGTCGTAACTATTCGGCCTATATGCGTGACGTTAAACCGATTATTGGTCATAAACTAATTGATGATATTACCCCACCTGATATTTTGAAGATTGGTAAAAATATCGAGGCTCGTGGCGCTAATGAAATGGCGCGACGTATAATGGCAGAGGTTGGACAGATATTCAAACATGCTATTCGCACCGGCATGGCCACATCAAACCCTGCAGCAGACTTATCGGCAGCTATTAAACCACATAAAACTAAAAATCATAGCCGCATTATATCAAAAGAGTTACCTCAGCTTTTAAGTGACATTGATAACTACACTGGCCATATCCCAGTCAAACTAGGTCTATGGTTCCTATGCTACACGTTCGTGCGTACTAATGAGCTTAGATTCATGGAATGGGAAGAAATTGACTGGAAGGATAAAGTTTGGCGTATACCTGCGGATAAAATGAAGATGGATAGACCTCACATTGTGCCTCTTGCACCACAGGTCATAGATATATTACAACAAATTAAAGAGCTGAATTTTTCAGAGCAGTATGTATTCTATAATCCCTCTACTCGTAAGCCTTATAGTCAAAACGCCTTTATCAATGCGCTTTACCAGATGGGCTATAAATACAAAATGACGGGGCATGGATTCCGAGGTCTGGCGAGTACTACATTACATGAGCAGGGTTATATGCATGAAGCAATAGAACTACAACTAGCTCATGAGCAAGAGAATAAAATAAGCAAAGCGTATAATGGCGCTCAGCATTTGGATTATCGTCGAGATATGATGAATAAGTGGGCAGATTATATAGATTCTGCAAGCGTTAATCCTATTAACTTATAACCAGATAAACAATAAAGATGCCCGACGATATGAAAAATTTTTATACACTCAACGAAGTTAGAAAGCTTTTGGCAGAGACGAATGATAGAGCTTTCAATAATGACGAAGCTATTATGAAACTTATTGATACAAGTCAACTTATACCTTACTTAAAGTATACAGGTTTAGTTTACTTAGTCACTAATGTAATATCAATGAATCGAGAGTCAACTATAAGCTCCTTAACAAATACTATAAAAAAAGATATTTCAAAATTAGAAATCGGCGAGCTAACCTCCCCACTCTCTTATGACTCGACCACTAAGTTTAATGACATCATTTACTATGTGAAGAAATTACTATCTTCGTTCCAAGATCAATACGCTAGCAAGGTAAAAGTTTCACCTTCGCATACTTCAGGATTGTTCAAACTGTCCCCACTAAACATCTCACATAGCCAGTTAGGAATAGAATTAGTTTTCGGAAAAGAAAGACCAATTTCTAAAGGCATCGAATTCTATCTGAACGATCCGGAATTAAGTGATGATGAAATAATGGGGTATTTGCTTCATCCTACCGATAATAGTTTGGATAACAAATTAGATTCAGAACTTGGGAATAAATTACTTTTTGCAAGAAACGACCTACTTTATATTCTTACTATTATAAATGACAGTCATCTGGTCCCAAATTTAAAAAAAGAGGTTTCAACAAAAAATAGGATCATTAATGAAAAAGATAAAGAAATAAATTCACTTAAAAAAGATATCGATAAATTACGATCTGAACAACATCAAGGAGACACTACAGAAATACCTTCACTTGAGAAAAAAAATCTCATAAACAGCTTACTTAAAGGTACAGGAATAGCTATAGCCGATTATTTGTGGAAAATGGATAAGGAAAAACAAATTAAAAAAAATCAAATGGTGCAGCAGCTTAAGTACATATTATTTAATATACATAGTCCCATGATTTCTGGAGATTTACAAATATCTAAGGACGACACTATCAATGAGTGGCTTAAAGATACAGCTCCCGATTATGCTAAAAAAGGTGGTAGGCCTAGAAAAGATGATAGCAAAGATATTGTTTTATACATGAAAAAATAAACCCCTGACTCGCAAATATTTCCCGATAACCCCCTTTATCACAGTGACTTGGGGGTTTTTTATTGTACTTCAAAAACATAACATTCTATCCATACCGCGACATCCCGTCACGGCTCACATGGAGATATAGAATGACATATCTTAACACCCCTACCCATAATCAGAACTTAGTGAGATTGCTACCACCTCAAGGAATGTCTCGAGCTAGAGACATCCTGCCATTTTTACCGTTTGGACGCACAACGCTACACGAATGGTCACAAGATGGTAGGTTTCCAGCCAGCATAAGACTATCACCAACTATGGTGGCATGGCGCAATAGCGATGTTCTAGAATGGTTAGAAAATCATGGTAATCCTGCTAATAACACACAGGAGAATACCAATGATTGATCCAAAAAACAAAAACGCTCATGTTGGTAGCATGAGCGTTACTGACCACAAGAAATTCACATGCGACTGTCAATTCAATAGTGATCAAGCCAATGATAGCACGAAACTAGAAAGCTTAAGCGATCATAAACTAACGAAAAATGAGCAATGGCCTGATCCTGAAAATTTAGCTAACGACTTTAGCGCCCCCACGCCCTATCCTATCAATGCATTCACAGGCTTATTAAAACGAGTCATTGAAGTCGTGGCGTATTACGCACAAGTACCACTTGCAATGGCTGGTCAATGCGTCTTAGGAGCACTGGCACACATGGGGCAACGTTTCATTGATGCACCTATGGGACATGGGCACATGCCAGCCAGCCTTATATTAATCACAGAGGGCGAAAGCGGTAGTGGCAAAACGCAAACTATGGGCTTAACTCACTTCAAAATAGACGAGCATGAGCGTCAGCAGTATGAGGAGTATCTGCAAGACCTAGAATTATGGGAAGGTGACAAAGTAGGATTAAAAGGTGCTGAATTAAAAGAATATTTATGCACTACACCCAAGCCTGTTAATCCCAAAACTGTTTTCGATGATACAACTATTGAACCTATCTTAGATAAGTTTGTCGATGGTGAGATTAGTAATGCTTCATGGTCAACTGATGAAGCAGGACAGTTTTTTAATGGTCACACTATGAAAGGTGATACTGCAGGTAATGCACTAGGCGCTATTACAAAGCTGCATAGTAATGGTAAGGCATCAAGACAACGTTCTCAAAAGTCAGCTCACGCCACACCCCGAACCGATGCTTACGACGTTCGCATGACTCTCTTTCTTCAAGGTCAACGCGTGATATTAGAGCCAGCATTAACTGACCCACTGATGAACGGGCAAGGTCTTTTGCCACGGGCGATTATCGCTTGTCCTGAGGACTTACGCGGTAAAAGAGTTTGGAATGACGAGAAGCGCAATAAGGATAATCCTTATGACAGTCCTGATTTAATAAAATACTGGTCACGCTGTGATACCTTACTTGCGCCCTTACCAGCTAATGAACCAAAAGACGCGCAAGGTACATTCCAGCGTCTAAAAATAAAATGGGAAGATACCTATGCAAGACAAGTCTTTAATAAACTTGCTCAAGATATAGAGAACCGCCAAGCCAACGGGCAGGCATTGGCATACTTAAAAGCGTATGCGTCACGTATGGCAGAAAATGCCAGCCGTATAGCTTCATTAATTGCATTTTTTGAAAAACGTGAAACTATTACTGCAGATGACATAACCCGTGCTTTTCTGCTTGTGGAGTATTCCACAAGCGAGCGCTTACGCTACCTTAATGCCACGCCTACATGTGAGCAGAACGACAGTGAGAAGCTAAGCCGCTGGCTAGTGGATAAAGCCTGTGATAAGAAGTCGCATAAACTCAATAGAACTTATATCGCTAATAACTCTCCAAACCCTATGCGTAAGAACACTAAGTTATTACAGATTGAGTTGGACAAATTAGAATCTTCTAAACATATCAGACAAGAAATGGAAGGGCGAAGTAAAGTGATATTTATTAATCCAAAGTTATACGATTAATATTAATGCTTAAGAAATCCTGCTTAAATTGCTTAAACTACCCCTAGCCCATGCAGCTAGGGGTCTTCTGTGAGGATTGCCAAATCTTAAGCTTGCTTAAGCTGCTTAAACTCAGTAACAAGCCAATTTAAGACGAGATTAAGCAATTTAAGCAACGTTAAGCAAATGCCTACCTTAATCTAATTCCTTGCCTATCCTATGTTATAGCTAATTTAAGCAGTTTAAGCAGCTTTTTTTAGGTATAAAACTGTATGGGCAGGCATGTAGCGTCTACCTTTTTTATTCAGCCGATTTGATGTAGCGGAGTACCTGACTGACGAGACCCTTATTAATACCTACTTAAACGAAGAGTTAATCGATGGCGTACCTTGTGACTTTATCGAGGCGCTGAACGATGTGGCACGCGCGAAGAGTATGAATGAGCTAGTACTAAAGACGGGAATATAAATATAACTTAACATCTATCAGCCCATATAAATAAGAGCATGCCTTTCTTGCCTATATTGCCACTGACCCACGTAGCCAGTGGTTTATTATTTTTAACGCTAAACACCTAAATATGCCGATATTGCCTAAGGTGGGATAAGTATATTATTAACTATCATTAACTTTAGCTAATACATACAACAAGCACCCCAAATACTTCAAAACCCCTGACGAGCTGTAATAATCATCTGTCATAGCCAAGTTCTTATCAGACCGCTTACGTTTTTTCTGTACTACCCTAACCTCATAACCATGAAAAACCTCACGAGCGCCTACACGTATTGAGCTATCGAGCCCTAGCTCTTTTTTAATATCTCGTACTGCTTGTTCGCTATGCGCTCTAATCTGCCAATGACTGGCGTCTATCAGTTGACAACCTACTGCCATAAAATTCTGTAGCATCTCAATCTGGGTCTTTTTAATCCCAAAATGAATTGATGAAGTGCTTAAGTTCTGTTTACCTGTAAATATTTCCACAAATGACTTCAGTCTAGCAGGCTCATCAATCGACATCTGATACGCACTATCAAGTGCCTTAACTAAAACCTCTTGGTTTTTATGTCCCGCTGGCGCACTCAAAAGCAACCTACCATCAGTAAAAATCTGACTGGCTCTATTATAAGCTTGTCTAGCTTCATTGACAGCAATGCCATGCCGTAGTGCGACCTCTGCCAACCGCTCCGCCCTTTTATCAACGCTTATTTTTTGAAGCTCCTCCAACAGTGCAACCACATCATAAACTTTAGGATGAATAAGTATAGACGGTCGAGTATTCGCTGCGTCATTTTTTGTGTTTTGCTCATAATCTGTATTAGCTGGTGTTCTGTTATAAGAGAATAGAGACTCTTTGCTCGCAACCTTATTGATTAAATAGCCACGCATCTTATCAAGATTAATTTGTTTGGTGCTAGGACTATAAGCTCTGCCATCCTGTCTATTTACTGTCTGATAACCAATACCTGTCACCATCTCAAATACGGTTACAGGTATAGAAAGATTGGCTTGAGTCATTTGCCAGCCAGCCAGCAAATGAGCGGTATGGATATAATATTCAAACGTAGTATCTGGCGTTAGATGCCCAGCAAAGCTAGCCAGTCCAAACCATATGCCTTGTTCTTTATTATTAGCAAGAAGCGCTTCAACAATAGCGTCACTATGAGCTTTATCATAATCTGTCATCACCTGCGCAAGTGACGAGCCGCTTAACACCAATGCCAGCTGACTAATCGCAGTATGCCGAAAGCTGTGAAAGGTAAAGTCATGGGTAATCAGCAATCTATCCCATATGATTTTCATCATATTACTGAAAAACACAGATGGTAATGGCTGATCACCTGACCCTTGTGAGAATAAATAACGGCGCTTTAACCTTTTTTGTTGATAATAGAATGCGATGAAGAGCTTTAACTCATCATCCTTGAAAAGACTATCTATCGGTATTACTCTTTTGGCACTACTGCTTTTGAGCCTACGATATCGATTGGGTTTGAGGATTATTTTAGGTACTTCAATCACTTGACCATTAATAACACCTATATCTGTAATGTCTTTAACCTTAATACCAATGATCTCATTAATACGCATGCCAGTGCGATAAGCGAGTGTTAGTAAAATCAAGCAAAGCCGCTTTTGATCAACCTCCAACTCTGATAACTGCACATACTCTTTCATCGCATGATAGACACGCGGTGATATCATATTGGCTTTAACGACTTGCCTATTACTACCCCATGGAAAATAGACATAAGGAGCATCAAAGTGCATACGCTGATGATTGTGAAATGCTTTCAGACGACCATAAGTAAATTTCTGGCTGTCTTTTAGGCGATCAAGATTAGATAACGATTGACCAGTAGCATTGTTATCGTTATCTATACTACTAGACGTATCATCATCAAACTCTGAAGACTTGCATAGTACAGATAACTTGCGGCCATCTTTCACCTTACTTTGAATAATCTGCTCGTAAACTTCCTCAAAGTCATTACCCTCCCACTGATCAATATCCTCATCCATTGTCAGCATCAACCAGTCACGACCAATACAGCCCACATATTTACTGATAGTATTGAGCCGAATGCTAGTATCAGCAAGCAATGCTAATACCCAACTAAGCAAGCGTTGCACGTTAGGCTGGCTAGCATCTGTCTTTAATGTTGTGATAGTAGAAATAGCGGTGTTTCTAGTCAATTTGAGTGCATCTTGCAGCTCTTTGATCAGATTTTTACTAAAACTAGGATAGTTTATGGCACTACTTTGGCTATTCGACTTTATCGATGATTGATAGCTGGCATCAAACAGCTCAGACCACTCAAGTGGCTCGGGTTTTTGATTGATAAGCTCTCGGTTATAATGGATTAGCTTATCCGTAGACAAACCAGTGGTTTTAATATCACCTTGCTTCACCACGGCTAGCGCCCCATCAATCAAACTACCTTCCATTTGTCGCCAGTGGTAGTTGGCATATTTGATGAGTAGTGAGTGCTGCGGGCGATTGATATCTTTATTGGTAAGTTTAAGTGTTTTTGAGATATCGTTGATGATGGTATTAAATGGCTTTATCTTGGCAGTGTTTAACTCTTTATCCTTTAGAGCATATAAAAAACACAGGCTCATATCATCGGGAACATAATCAATAAAACGGTGTAAGCATTCGCTGTCATCTAGCGTAGTTCCATAATTATCATCACGCACTCCAAGCGGTATTACGGCTAACTGTTCTACACGACTCTTTTCATTATTTTCCGCCATGTTAATTTTATACACACGGCGCTCACCAAACAGCCAATCATAGAGTGCTCTTAGCACCTCAATGCCGTTAATACCGCCATACATGATGCTGCAATATAGTAACCCCTCAACCAAGTCACTCACTGAAAAACGCCGCTTTCGTTGCCAAGCCTCTATCATTGTCGCGCTACTGTCTGCTACAGCGCATCCATTGATGAACCAGTCATAGTTAATGGTCAAGCGCTCACGAGTCGCCAGTATCGGTACCACAGGCTCATTAAGGCATACCTGGTGAGCTTTATTATAATCACGAACAAACTCTAAGAACCCGCGCCGCGCCAATTGGAAGTTTTGAGCGGTATCGAACTTCTCTTCTAGCAATTGGTTGATTGCTTCGTAATGATGCTGCAGCTCACAAGGCGGTTGTATAGGATTTTGATTGATATACTCTTTAATTAGGGATTTAGCATCACGCTTAACACTTTTTTTAGATTCTTCTCTATTCAGCTGTCGCAGTTTATGAGCGCTAATATTATCCATATAGACGAACCTCAATTTGTTTTAAGTGCAGATCTGTAGCAATCGCATTTAAATGAGGACTGAGCTGGTGCAGCTGATTGATAGAGCTTGATGACATCGGGTGCATGAACTCCTGGTCAGGATGCTCGTGACCGTAAAGCGCGCAAATCAGATAGTCAGACACGCGTCCTGTAAGCATGGATCTAAGCTGATGACGCAGCCAGTTATCCTGATGACTAAAAAAGCCTTGCAACTGGTAGCGAACTTGGCTTGGCGTAATGCTAGTAAAGCCCTTTGGGTTCTTTTTATAGAGCTGAATTAGAGGACGCTCAGATTGCAAGATATCATTGATGGGATAAGGCGCTGCTGGACATAATGCATTATAGATGGCGGCAAATTGCTCAATATAGGTCATATAGTTTTGTATAGCCGTTATCAAAAACTTGCTAAGAGGAATGAGCCTGCCGTCAGACTGCGCATGGCGCTCCTCTTTATCGGATACCCATAATGTGCGCCGCTTAAAATCAAACTGGTGTAGCAACCCTGGTGCGTGTCTGACTGGGCGGATACCCGTTTGAATCATAACAATATGCCACAACCAAATACTATAGCTATTAAACTGTGCAATATAGCGATCCATGTGGGACTTTAGCTTCCCATTAAAGCTCTCGGCACTGACAGCCAGTTGGTTAAAAAACTGCTGGCACATTGTGGTCTTTAGTGCCATATCACTACCAATATGGCTTCTATGCCCGTTAATCGGTACGCTACACTCATCTATTAAAAGTGCTTTTTGCTCGTCATTGCAGTATTCAGTTATCAGCTCTACTGCTTTTATATAGGTTTTCTCTAGCTCTACCGTTTTAGTGCTGGTGTAATACAGCGCGGAGCTATGCCGTACATCAACACCTGTGAGCATGTCAGCATATAAGGACTTATTAAGCTCGTTTTTGATCAATACAAACAGGCCTGCTTCAATATACTGGGGGCTCAGTGCTGGCAGGTTAAGCATATCTTTAGCATAAGAGATAGCCGCTTTAACAGTATCGGATGAAACGGTAATTTTATCCTCAAGCATAATTTGTAAAGCTTCAGGCAATGCGCGATAAAAGGTACTGCCATAGCTTTGTCTGTGGGCAAGCAGATGACTTCGAGTATTGGTCGTCACATCAATCGTGATAGCGATACTACTGATTTTACGGACACGGTCATAAATGAAATACTGCCGTTGACTGTGACTGCATTGCCAATCAGCAATGATGCTATCAATACTAAGACCGCTTAACAGTGATAGTATTAAAACGGCATACCCTGTGCCACTCTCTTTATCACCACTCATAAAGCGCTGCCAAAGCATAGCAAATAGCATTTGGTATCCAGCAATACTCAGCTGACGATGATTGGTTGGGAAATGAAATTGATTACGGCGGGCGTGTTGATGGTTATTTTTTAATCGCCATTGCTGCAGCTCAGAAGATTTAGCAATTTGTGTGGCTGGCTTAAAGGAATTGTCTAGCAAGGGTACTTCATCGTCATCGGCAATATTTTCAGCGATTGCCACGTTACTATGCTTTTTTGATTGTTTCGTACCAAACACTATTCTTTGTAGCGGCTCACCATTGATATGCGCCACTGTCTTAGTGACTGTTTGAGCCGACTTTACGCGTTTAGTACTCTCATTATAGGTTTTACCAATAAAGGCCTTATTATCAATCGCTACCTCATAAGCCAGCCTGATTTGACCGATTTTACTACCAAGATATTGGTTCGCTTTTTTACCTGTTGCCTCTTCCTGTTTGACGCTTGCTTCATATTTTCTGATATGAGATAAGCATGAGGATAGGCCATCGCACTGATCGTGAATGCTAATTAACTGGTCGAGAATGCCACGTTGTGGATCACTAGGTCTTAGCGCCATACGAACGCGCACACCAAGCTTATCTATTTTGGCAAAGTGCTTGTCGTTGCGTACTGTGATCATGAATATCACTTTTAAGTAGCCGCTCATAAACCGCCAAGCATTACTATTAACGTCTATCGCACCATAGGCCTGATAGAAAACAATCAGCATATAGGTAACCGCCCACACACCTGTTTTGCCTTGCCGAGTGATTTGATTCACCACATCTATACAGTCTATCCCAGTAAAGTCTGCAGAATTAGATTCTGGTGTTGATTGTAATGAATCAATATCATCATCTGGCACTAGACTGATTACATCAATCACGAGCTGACGCATTTGTATGTGATGTGGTGAACCTATTGGGATAAGCTTGTTCAACACTCGCATGTCGATCACACCATTAAGTAATTTAGTGTGGGTCATAAGAGGCATCCATCCAACTCATACTTTTCTGCAATCCCAACATCATCTCATCATTAGCCGCTTTACCCTGCTGATACTCATAGGTGCCCGGGCTTATACCAGCAAACCTACAATAATTATCTACCGTCAGGCGATCAATATTCATGAGTTCGCAAATAATGCTTTTTGGCGCATTGGTATTTAATGCCTTAAAAAACTCAGGATGGTAAATTCCTCTTGAGAAAGCCAGATCGACAACCTCACTCCAAGCCAAGCGCTTGATGTCTTGCAGGCTTTCAGCCGCAACCAAGCAAGGCTGACGTAAACTGGTCTCTTCTGTGAGAATCTTATTGATTCGTCTAAATTCGTTAAAAAAATAGTAAGTCGAGTCTTTGCCAGTGATTACACGTAGAGGTGGTCGATAATAGTCATCCAAGCCACGTATATCTATACCTCTCATTCTTAGCCTAAATTGATGCCATATCAAAAATGCCTTTTGCGCATCTTGATGAATAATCAGATTAGATTTACTAAAAGTTATAAACTTCTGAGTAGGCTTTAGATGAATACTATTCATTTCAACATCGCCAACAGTGAAATATATTAATCATAGTATGTTATAACCTAACGATTGTAAACCCCTTAATATCGCTGTCATATCCTTATTTTTAGATAACTTAAATATTGATCTGTAATCATTTTTTAAGCAAAAAAAATACTCTTTAACCTATAAGCAATAAAGGCTAAAGAGTATTTTAAAATTTCAATTTTAGCTAGGTGAGGAAGTTAACGTATTATTTCAGTCGACCTTCCTATCAAGCTTAGTCTTCTTCATTCTCATCAGGAATATACTTCAAAATATCCCCTGGGGTGACTTCTAATACCTGACATAGCTTATTCAAGGTGTCGAACTCTATACGAGTCGTCTCATCATTATAAATCCTATGAAGTGTTGATTTACTAATATCCGTCATCCTTACTAAATCAGCAACTCGAAGTCGTCTTTCTGCTAAAAGCACAGGGAGATTACAAAAAATCACAATAAAATCCTTATTGGTAAGTAAAAAATACTTGCCAGTGACTACTTTTCTGCTAGAATAATACTCGTTGGCAATAACTAAGTTTCCGTCAAAAACTATTTTATGCTGACTAACGCTTTATTATGTCATATACCTATCTTGCTGCTCAATAGCTCACTAATGATGATAGGTGCGACTGGTTCGATAGATATCATTATTATAAAAAGGTAACGCTAATCATAGGTATCGGTCATTAAAAAGGAGTACGTTGTGGGCATCAAGATTGAATGGAGAATGACACAAAATGCTTGGGACAAACGGGTCTGTGAAGATTATTGGGCCTATGATCATAAAATCAGCTATATAGATTATGTTCGGTTGCTTTGTCAAAAATATAATATTAGTTCACACGTATTATTTGAAACCATAAGCCAATGCTATGTTTGCTTAGATGATGTGAGCTGTGAATATTGTGGAAGCGCCTGCCCTATTGAAGTGCCTGCCGATATTTATTATATGCGAGCGAAAGAGAGTTGGTTTTGTGCAGTATGTGAGCATGCTATGTGGCGCGGGGATTCTATTAGCAAATAGAACTAACTTCAGTTTATAGTAGCAGCCAAAGCCATAAATTTATTACGTGTGGCTTTGTTTTTCTTCAGCATAAATTGCCCTTAGTCGAAAATAATCAGGCTCGTTAGCAATACTTGAACTGTAATAGATAGATGTATCATCATCAGATAATAATTCTTCAACAGCATCTGCTACGTAAGCAAAATCTTCCAGCGGTAAGCTTTGAACGCTCTCCATTCCAATAAACAACCCTTTAGTATCATGAGCTTTTGCAAGTTGACTAACAAGCTTGTGTGTAGCTACTTTTATCAAATCTGACTCAGGCTCACCTGTGGCACTTACTTGAATGAATTGAAAAAAATTGCCACACTCAAACAGACTTTTGACATCTACAACATCTATACCAATAATAGTACTTGCGGAATTTACATCTAGCAGTTCAACGACATCATTTACTTCATCAGGCTGACACTTAACAACGCCTTCTATAACATCTAAGCGCTCAGATTCACTATCATCTGTTTGTAAGCCTACTAGAAAGTAGGCCCCTATACGCTCTTTTAGTTTTAGTAAAGCCTGCTGATCCCAACCATCACTGATGATAAAGCAGCCAATGATAGATAACGGAAAGTCATCCATGTTTGGTTGATATAAAGCTGCAGCGGGCACACCGCTCAAGTATAAGTCGCCATTACGGAACCTATCGATCAGATTCTTTGGGATTTTAGTAGTTAACTCTCTGTTAAGTTCTAAGTGTCTAAGTTTAGTTAGATTATCTACGCTTTTAGGTAGATGATCTAACTTGTCGCTAGTTATAATCAATTGAGTTAACTTAGCTAGCTCACCTATCGACTCAGTTATAGATTCAAGATTTTTACAACGCAATGTCAACTTAGTTAAACTTGCTAAATTGCCAATAGCTCGCGCTATCTCTTTTAACTGATCGCTGTAAATGACAAGCTCTTCAAGCTTATTCATATTGACGATACTCTCAGGTAACGTATTGAGATTTTGGCAGTTGAGCTGTAAGTAATTTAAATGAGTTAATTTACCAATCCTTTCCGGTAGCTCATTTAAGTTATCACTTGTTATATTTAGGTCTCTAAGATTTGCTAGAGAACCTAAGGACATTGGTAATTGAGTTAGATTTTTACAGTAAAGATATGCCTCTTTTAGGCTTATGAGTTTAGAAAAAGACTTTGGCAACGTTGTTAACTTATCATCGGTTATTACTAAGTCAACAACGTTGCCTATACTGGATAAATTAGTAGGCATTCTCCCCTGCTCATTACGTAGACGTAAACTAATATCACAATCTAGCTCTTCTAGTACATCGGGAAGCCTATGAGCATCATAAAAACTTATCTCTAAGTGCTTCAGGTTTTTTAGTTTATTTAAGCTTTCAAAATTAAACGCATAGTTCTCATAATCAAGTATTAACTCTTTAAGGTTTATCAAATCACCAATACTTTCAGGCAACCTATCTTCTACACCATTAGGTAATGACTCTGTGTTTCTTAAAGATAAGCTTTTTAGCTGGGTCAAACTACCAAGTGCTTTTGGCAGAGCATGAGTGTAAGCTTGTATATCTAATGATTCTTGGTTAGCAAGCTGTTGTATATTATGAGACACAGTATATTCTGAGATATCGCATGATTTCGCCCAGTCGATGACCTGTTGTAAAGCTTCTTTGTCCATGGTGTCAAGATCGACGTATTCATTATCCTCTGTTACGATGACCTGCTCATCAAGTAGCTCTCGTTTGGCTAGATATTCTCGGATACTGTTTGTAGTCATGGTCTCGCTGTCCTTAATTGTAAGGCATTAGAATTAATACTATGTATTGCTCTAATAGTTATATAATGCTTAATAATTTTAGTTAGAAAACCCAAATCAATCGTTAAAACAACCGTTATCATTAAAAATTTGGAACATTGCGTCCATTTCCTCCATAATTTTACTTGCCATTTCGCCATCTCTAATCATCAGCCATGCTTTACTTGAACTTCTCCAATCTTGTGGAGAAAAATAATAACCAGCCGGCCAAAGCGGTGACTTCCAAATTTTTTTATTGCTTAAATTATTTTCTAGTACTGTTTTCATCTTCTCAGCGTTTATAAATGAATTAACTTCCGCTCTTGTATTAAATTTAAAACCTAGACATGGCCTGTCGAAATTTGCACTCTGAAATTCAAAGCAAATATAGCCATTATTGAAACTAGGACTTATCAAATTAACTTGCTCATAATTTTTACCGTCTCCTAGGTTACTAATATCGAGTTGGTAAGACCTTTTATCGTAGTTTTTCAGAAACTCAGCTTTTACGTCTTGTATGAGCTTTTGTATAAGCTGACTTTTCATATCATCTACATTATTTGCTATCTGAATGCTTGCTTCGATACTCTCGTCATTCTGTAGCATCACCTCTAAAACCGCATTTTCCATATTCATATCCTCAATACCCATAAATTGCTTTTGAATAAATTTGATTAACTGTGCTAGAAATTCGGTGACACTATGATTTTGACATTCGACTTGGCAAGCTTGTAACCAATCGATCAAACCACTAAACTTAAGCGCACTAAATTTATCATCTTCTATTAGAGACTCTAATTCATTGTTCTCTATACTGTGCTTACTCGGCGTATCACTATGTTCATTAAGATAAATTAAATGCCAGTGATCCAGCTTTCTTTTATCAAGTTCTTTGGCATAATCCTTTAGCTGTTCATACTGATCTGACGCATAGGGTTTATTTTCGATACAAATGCCATAGCTTATACTGTCGGCTTCACATTCTAGATAAATATCCATCCGCCGACGTGTACTACTTGCCCACGTTATCTCTTCGATTACTACCTTCGTTTGTTCAAGATACTCTATAAAAGAAAGCCATTTTGAATTTTCAGTAATATTCGGTAGGCAATGATCAATAAATAATTTCAAAAACTCTTCTTCTTGTCCATGCCTGCCTTTAGGGTTTAGTAGATCAGCTAGTATCTGGCTCAGTCCCAATTCATTGGTATTGATATAATCAAAGGTATTAAACTTGGGCGCAAGTTGACGACTATAGAGCGCTTGTGCCGTTTTTAAAGCATCGGTTTTTTTGATGACCTCGTTGAGTAAATGTTGTAGCTTTTGCATAATATATTTTCCTTAACTATTAATTTTTTATCCGTTTGGTGATTGATAAAGCGCTATCCCACTTTCTAAACGCTTAAGAATAGCTTTTTTTAGCTCTAGCGGTTCAACCACTACAGCCAACTGCGACATACTAACCAACCACTCTTGCAAACGCTGAGTACTAGCAACCGTTGCGCGCACCTCGTTCCAAGTGTCATCGATAATAATAATTTGCTGATCTGTCGATAACGGCCGCTCATATAGATGCTGGCAGGCATATTTTTGCACTTTTAAGACCAACTTTATTTGCGTATTATCAGTCGGCTCAAGCTTACCTAAGCTATGCAAGCTCTCTAATCTAAATACATCCTGTTGTACCCAGTCTGGTATTGGCTCATCAATGACTACTGCCTCAGTGATACGGTTAGCCGCAAAATTACGATGCGCCTCTAATAAGATGTCATAATCGATATGATCATTCGTTGGATTAAACCCAGTGAGATAGATCATATTGTCGATAAAAATCAGTCCTTTAGGATAGATTACTCTGACGGTAGGATTGTCACGCCATTTGTTTTGATAGCTGATTTGAACCTGCTTGTTGTGTAATAGCGCCTGATGAATGCTAGCCAGCACTTCACTATCAAGCTTTGGTGCTTGTACGATACTGGGTAAAGTAATGAGATGATCTTGCCACTGCCCTAGCCTGCTTTGATTGAAGCTGTACTTATCTTGGCGATCTAACTGGTTCAACTTATCGCTAATACTTTGCTTAAAGGATGCTGGCAAGTAGTTTGCCGTATAGTTAGCGAGCATCTGCCAAAAAAACACCGTTTGCTCATTAATGACATCAATACTAGAGCCTAGCTCAATATAAAACCGTGCTGTCTTACCACTAATATTTTGACCCCATGTCGGTATTCTAACTAAGGCTTCACTACGAAAAATATCATCAAATATTTGATTGAGCCTAATCAGATCGTTCTCTAAGTTTTTACGCTCATTTACGTAGTAGTCAGGGTTATCACCATAAATGCTCATTAGCTCTGTAAGTGAAATAGCTTTGTCTTTATTACGTGGCAAGCGCTGATAAAGCGCAAACAGACGGGCTGATTTGTTGTAGCTGGCGATTGGGTGGGTTGTCATTTCTTACTCTGAGATTAATGGTCGGTGGTTGAGTTCAAAATCGTTTAAATACCCCATTAATTCAACTATTTTATTTGATATGTCTTTGATATTAATTTCATTAAACTCCCATGAAATATACCAAAAAGAGCTATTATATTTTTTGAAGTTATTTTTACTATTTTTTAAGAGTTGGTCGCTTAATAAAGGCTTAAAATTATTAATCGGCTCGTTTGAAGGCCAATTAACAAATACAATTATTTCACATAATACTGGCGCTTTGTCCGCCCTTATAATAAAAGTAATATCAGATCTTGATTTCCAATGTATGTTCGAGAAAGTTCTAACGGGTTCGTAATAATTCCACTTATTATATCTAGCTTTGCATTCAAAGTTATTCAAACTATCACTATTATTTAAATCTAATCTTATTTTCTCGCCTATTTTTGGCATTAGATTTTCATAAAAATACTTACTCAATTCAAAATAATCATTGATATTTTCCGTTAAAAACTCGATCTCATCTTTGCTTATCTCGCCCATATTATCCAACTCCTTTAAATGTAGTAAAAATTCTCTAGCGAATAGACTCCATTTATTATACGGATTGTCTAGTAGTGCTTGTGATAAATGCGGCTCTATGGCTGTTACTAACTCTTGATAAGAGATACCATGCCAACCCTTATTCATTAAAGATGGCTCAATTCTACCGTCAAGACAAATCACCAAAGATATTAGATTTTTCTGCTTTTCATCATTTTGCTTACTATCTTTGATATGCTGCTTACCGTAATTTAAGTAGTCATCAAATGGATTGTTTTGCCCGTGATAAATTTTACATTCGACTATGATTAGGGCTTCATCAGCTTCTAATAACAAATCAATACGATTACCTTTGGCGGTTGATACTTCGGTCTCTACACTTGTTAAGGCACCTAGACCTTTACTGAATCCTTTACTCGCAATAACATCTTGTAAGCCATTAAAAAAACAATTTTCTAGGCTGTGTTCTTTCATTGGTTCTAAAAAGAAGCTTAACAGCTCTGTGGTTGGGTTTTCAAAATGTCCGCGCGTACCTACATCAAACAGCGTCAGCTCTTTAGTTACGATATCTAGCTTTTTGAACTTATCGATTAGCTCTTTATAACTTTCTAGATTAGCTACACTTCCTAAATCTGTCATTCACTTTCCTTAGAATAAATTGAACTTGATTAAAGCTAACAGGTTTAACCACTAAATAAGCACTGAACTAAAAATTAAATATATTTCGTCAATCAAACCGAATCACAATAGCCGTACCATTATCATATGCATTGCCATCCGAGTCATAAACCTGTCGCCTAAGCATCTGTAGCCACTCTTGTAAGCCTGTTTGGCTATCGATAAGTAGCCATTCATTACTCGGTGCTAAATCGTGAATACCGTCAGTACAGACAACGAGGCTATCGCCCGATTGCACTATGATTGTATGCTTTGTGCACGTTGGTGGCTCGCTGTTCGGATCATCACTATCTACTGCTAATGCAAAGCACTCGGTAATGCTATATAAGCTGCCCGCCATACCTGTGCGATTGTACTCATCAAAATCGACTTGACGACCTTCATCGTGCGCCTTCTCATCTATCAGCTCGTTAAGCAAATTATGATCACGGGTTAAGCACTGCCACTCTTTTGCCTCTTTGCCTAGCCAATACACACGGCTATCACCGATATGGGTTATATCTATATTGACTGACTTATCATCGTTTAATGTGCCGATAATCATTGCAAGTGTCGCTGCAGCGCCATAACGTTTAGGTATATGCTTAGTTTGACTCAGTTGTTTATAGATGCGATCTGAGGTCATGCTTTGGACGTCTGCTTGATTATCATCCCATAACGTTTTGATTGCTTTGACGACTGCCTTTGAGCAATGCTGTGACTGGTTAGAGCTGGCTACACCGTCAGATACCGCAAGACAAAATGGCGCTTGCACTGATGTCACTGCCATCACCCCTAAGTCCTCTTGATACCAGTGGTCTAAAAAGAAAAACGCATCTTGCTGTATCTTATTACTGGCATTGCCTTGGAAGGTAATAGCGCAGGCCCGTGCTATTGCTCTAATAAAGAGTTTATACTCATCACTTAAAGTATCCACCATAATAATTCGCTCATTATTTATTATCATTAAGACAAATATAGTAGATCACCTAGTAATTTATTTTATAGGTTATATGTTATTTTGAATTTATGGTAATAATGATTGACTGTAATATCTTAAAAAGCCAGCAATTCAAGCTCAAAGAGGTAAGCGAGGTTGGTAACAAATCATAGAGATGATGCTTACATCAGGATGGATCGATATTTTTTTATGATGAATCTGGATGTATTTTAGTTTTTTATAATTTATCAGGTGATAATCCTGTCCTTTTTTAGGGTAACGAATTATTATTCATCGGACAAAGTACCATGTACGTAGCGCAGTTTGATACAGATAACCTTGGGAATCCATACCAGTAAACGCTTATCAGGGTCTTTCAGTTTTATAAAATTCTTGGGTGGCGGGAGTGATATCAGGGTTTGATGAGACAGCATGACCTGCAAGGCGTCTGGCGTGGCAAAAGCAAGATTACCACCAACAGCCGTGACGACCAAAAACGCGCTGATGACTTAGTCAATCGTAACTTTAGTGCTCGTCGTCCTAACCAGCTCTGGGTGGCGGACTTTACCTATATCAAGACGACAAGCGGCTGGGTATATACCGCTTTTATTATTGATGTGTTTGCTCGCGCTATTGTGGGCTGGAAAGTCTCTAATCGCATGAACACCGATATGGTGATGGCGGCATTAAATCAAGCGCTAACAGATAGAAACAATCCCAAAGATGTCATTCATCACAGTGATCGAGGGGTTCAGTACTTATCCATTCGCTACACCGATAAGATGACAGACTGCGGCGTGATTGCTTCTGTTGGTACAACAGGCGATTCTTATGACAATGCCTTGGCTGAAACGGTCAATGGGCTGTACAAGTCTGAGGTGATATATTATTTAAAAGAGAGCTGGACTGGCGTCAACGATGTTGAATTAGCAACCCTTGAATGGGTAGACTGGTTTAATAAAACACGACTGCATAGCGCGATTTGTTATGTGTCACCTTTTGAGTTTGAAAAGCGGTATTATGATAATTTAATCCTGTCAGGTATTGCTGCCTGACTCAAGTAAATCACTCTCCGATATACTCGGGGCGGTTCAAAAATCTATATAAATTGACTTGAGAGAAAATATATTATGTTTAGTTTCTTTAAAAAGAAGATACAACCAACTCCTTTAATAGGACTTGTGAATATTAGTAATAATAATAAGGCTGAATTCTTTCAAGCTGTTAATCAAGATATAGATAATTTTATTAAAAGTTCGGAAACGCATGAACCACAGCTCCTAATGCCTATTATTTATGCCCATAGATTATCTGTTGCTGGGCTGTACCATCAAGGACTACGTACTAAAAGTGATTTTGATATAACTGATCAATCACACTTTAACATGATGGTTCACATAGGAAATGATATTTCCAAAGAAGAACAAGTAGAGTTTCAAGAAAAATCTTGGAAATACGCGGTCGATTTTATAAAAGAATATGATGAGTCTTTTGAAGACACACTTGGAAGTGTTATAACTGCATCAGCAAAAAGAGGTGTTTCTATTTATGAAGCATTATTTTATGCATTAATTGGCAATATAAAGAATGAAGAAGAATGTCGTATTATTTGTCGAAAAACCGTAACACCACAATTTTGTAGATCATTTATTTACTCTTATGCTTGGGACCCTGTAAATGATGACTTACCTATGACTACGTTAAAGGTTGGTAGATATTATAAAGAGCTTTATGGGACAGATACGAGTTACCAATCATCAAGCAGTGATAAAGACTCAGAAAGTGAGTTTGAAAATATGGTAGAAGATGCGTTTTCACCGTTAGTCGATATGATTTATGAAATGATTTCTTTAAAAATACTCAGCGAGAATATAGCATATCAATTTGTTTTAGAAGAGCTTGAAGGAGCAGCGCAAGGAGATGAAGAAGCTCAAAAATTTGTAGAAGAAAGCCCGTTTACAGAAGAAGAATATAAAGGTGCTATGTCCAGGTCTACACCATTAGTTGATGGTCCTGACGGTCCTCAGTTAATGCTGACTCATCTTTTAATGGACACATCTTTACCTAACCCAATGATAACTAAGCTCCGTATCCGAGTAGTAAAAAAGGTTATTAATCATTGGTTTAAAGACGCTAATGACGATAAAAACATTGATTTAGATTATTTTCTTTAAACTAAATAATTGATTGAAAAGTTATATTGTTACTTTAATAATATAAAATATGATATTAAAATCAAGGTAATGCTTAATGTCTATAAAAGAATTCAAGGGTAATATATTCTCTACTGAGGCACAAACAATAGTGAATACTGTAAACTGCGTAGGAGTTATGGGTGCAGGCATAGCTCTCGAATGTAGGTTACGCTATCCAAAAATGTTTCAAAAGTATGCAGAGTTCTGTCAACAAGGGTTGCTGAAACCTGGAAAGCTCTGGTTGTACAAAGACCAAAGCCCTTGGGTTTTAAATTTTCCAACAAAAGATCACTGGCGGTATCCCTCAAAAGAATTATATTTAAGAGAGGGGTTAATAAATTTTGTGGAAACATATAAAACTAGAGGAATAACTTCTATAGCATTTCCTTTGTTAGGTGCAGATAAAGGAGGTATAAACAAAGACATCTCCAAGTCTATTATGAAAGAATATCTTTCAGGTTTAGATATTGATATTGAAATCTATGAATATGACCCAAATGCTACCGATCCGCTTTATTTAGAAATCCAAGAATGGATTCTATCAGCCAACTTAGCAAGTCTAAGCGAAAAAACGGGTGTTAATCTAAAATATTTAATTTTGATAAATGATTGCATGATGAGAAAAGAAATTCATCAGGTAGGTCAAATTCTAAGCATAAAAGGCATTGGGACTAATACTATTGAGAAGCTTATTGATTATAAATTTAATCAACCTCAAAATTTACAGATTAGCTTGTTTTAGAAAAAAAGATCCGGACTTATTACAATTTCTTGCTTAATACCTGTAAGAGTAGATTTTAATTTCGAGTAAGTCTCTATGTTTTCACAATGAATACGCCTTATATTTTCAGCAGTTATATGATTATATATCAAGCACTCACTCATCATCAGTGATTTTTTAGTTATATTTATATGGTTGTCTTCTGACCATGTTTTAGAGTAGATGTCTGACCATGGAAAATTAATAAGCTTATATTTACTGGTTTCAATCTTTGAATCGTCTCTTGCGGCGTTGCCTTTAGAAAACTTTGTATAATCTTGGTTTATAACTTTTTTATCGATTTCTAAAATAACTATTTGATGAGGGCACTCTATCTGCTTCTGATAAAGCATTGCATTTCTAGCATTGAAATATAATGGTACATAGTCGTGAAGTTTGAAATTATGGTATTTCTCTTTACGTACTCTTCTTAAGTTCACATCATAATTACTTATATCTACATAATTAGTAATCTTGCTATGCGCAAATAGCCCTTGATCTAGTATTTTATTTAAATTACTGATATGGGTCATATGAAATAACCTTAGATCGATATGGCAAATTAACTTTTCTTTAAAAGGATTAATTATTGGATCGAGTAGCTCTTTATTCCATACTACCCATTGCTCATTTTTGTCATTACAATGATAACTACCAAAAAACTCACCTTTACTTGTCAACTCATATTTATTATCGATTTTATTGAGAAATCCTAAATCTATTAAATAATCGAAAAAATAAGGTTTAGCATCTATACCAATAATCTTTCCGTAACTAGTTGTTGAAATGAATAGCGATTTTTCAATACTCGACTTTGCATATTTTTTAATTAGACTATTTACAACTTTATCATAAGATGAATTACTTAGTTTACAAATAGTATCAATGTTATTTTTAATCTGTATGTTTAACTCTTTTTCCGTTATTTTATGTACTTTTCTTGGGATTTCGGTTTGAGTTAATTCAGCAAGTACGATGCCTGGGCTCTCATAATTGATAGCCTCTATATTGTCAAAGAGCTTTTGTAATCTTAGCCTTAGTATATTCATAACAACCAAATATAGTCAGTCTTTTATAAATAGAATGAAATGCTTTTAAAATAAGTGAAATGGCAAAAGACTACATGGCCTATTCAGCAGACTTTCGAGAACAAGTGATTAAAAACATTAAAAGCAAGGACATTAGCATCCGTTAAGCTTTTATTTTCTATGATATTAGTAACATGTAGTAATTTTAAGTCCCTCAGTAAAGTTTCTAAAGAGCACTCTCATCCCCATAACGCGTTATGGGAAATAGGTTTTTTATTAATGAAGGCATCCCGCCTCTGTTTGACTACTATTCACATTAAGCCAATAATTATAAAAATCCAGAGAGGCTCTGCCCTAGCCTCAAAGGAACAATTACGTTCATTCTTGGGTGATAGCTTAAAAATAATTAGCTACTAAAGATATTGCTCTAGTTTATTAAATAGAAGTAGACCATGCTCATCTGGCCAAACTGGATTGGCTGCTACTTCTTGGTCACATTGATTAATTAACTTATTTACTCTTGTTAAATCATTATTTGCAAAACTTAAAACTTTTTCTTGTCCAAACTTAAAAATACAAATTATCAAGGCTTTATCTACCAAATCAGTTACTTTTTTTTGATTTTCTGCTGCATCTTTCAGACCTCTAGGTACCATCATTAAATTATGTTTGGCTGCCATGACATTTGAGAACTCTATGCATAAATCTTTATAAGACAGCTTAGATATATTTTTAGAATATTTGATCACTCCTTGTTGAGTATGGACTTCCTGTTTAGGAGCAAAACTATCAGTAATCACTGTTCCAACCTTGACTTTTTTTTTGAATAAACCAAACATACGAAAAAATCCTTTTGAAAAAATTTATTATAGTGGTTTTAATATATATCCATCAAATCCATAAGTTTTGTAAAACAAAAAACCATAACTCATAATATTTATTTCTTTTGCATCTGACAAGCATAATCGTATAGCACTTCCTCGCCAAATCCTTCGCCTAATAAACCTATTATACCATCTTATATTATTATAATAGATGAGTTAATCACTACTTTTTAATAGGCTAGGTAATTTAATGGTTTTAACCAAATGTAGATATTCTGAACATTTTTTATTAACGAGCAATTTTCTGATAATAATACTTTTACTTACTAGGCGACAAAACCATGAGTTTTAGGGTGTAAAATTATCAACAACAAATCACATCAACAGCATAATGAGATAAGGTCCTGAGTATAGTCACTGCACTACAAAAGAGTTATGTGTTGGATGAATATCATAAAACAATTTAGATAAGTCATTTTCCATCCA
>NZ_JADQAM010000046.1:0-50617 GCF_022129405.1 Psychrobacter sp. Ps2
ATCGTTTTATGATTATGTTTGATGACCGTATCAGTAAGCATTTAATCTAAATGGCAGTTACACAGAATATGGGATGGTCTCAATTACTCTTCATTTTGATATTTACATGGCGTTTCGTTAGCGCTTGCCCTTCTAAGATAGCTTTCGCAGCTTTTGCTTCTTGAGCACTCTCGAAACCAGTAATATGATATTTGCGAACGTCACTGCTATCGACAATCTGTAATTGCTCGCCAATCAGCGTTATCTTATCACCATCCGTTAAATGAATATGCTCACGCTTACCTAGATTGTCATGGACCAGCTCGCCAGCCCTTACCCACAATGTGCCACTGCTAATCATACCGCTCATGGCTTTTTTATGCTGTTGGCGCTTTTTATTAAAAATGAAGCTACTAATGATAAGCAGGGCAAGCGCACCGATGGCTAGACGCTCAGGCAATAGGCTCATCGCCATGGCGACTGCGACGGCCCCGACCAATAATGCAGAACCAAACCAAAACATGCCATTATCAGCAGCATTTGATTGCCCTTGTAAGGTGATTTTGGCGCCATCATCAGTCAGCTTTAGCATGTGTTGTTACCTATTACGTAATGTACGAATATTTTCTATTAAAAAACTGCCTATTAGCAGCTAACAGGCAGTTATTGAGACCAAAAACAAAGACAGTGTGTTGTAACTAAGCGCTAGTCTACCAACCAAGCGCCGTCTGTTGCATTTTAATCAATTCAGCGATGCCTTTTTCAGCTAATGACAGCATAGCATCTGCTTGAGCACGAGTGAATGGCTTTTCTTCAGCAGTACCTTGCAGCTCAATGTACTCGCCTTTTTGGGTCATCACAACGTTCAAGTCGGTATCGCAGCTAGAGTCTTCTTCGTAGTTCAGATCAAGATACGCTTCGCCATCTTTCATACCAACAGAAACCGCAGCAACCAGTCCGATTAGCGGATCTGCTTTGAGTTTCTTGGCCTTTTGGATACTCTCTAGCGCATCGATAAGCGCAATTGCAGCACCAGTGATACTAGCCGTACGAGTACCACCATCCGCTTGCAACACATCGCAATCAAGATAGATGGTGTTTTCACCAAGTTTACTCAGATCAATCATGGCACGCAAGCTACGACCGATCAAACGCTGAATCTCTTGCGTACGACCTGACTGTTTACCTCGAGCCGCTTCACGCTGATTACGAGTGTTGGTCGCACGTGGCAACATACCATACTCGGCTGTGATCCAACCTTTGCCTTTACCCTTGAGCCAGCGCGGCACACCAGATTCTACACTGGCAGTACATAGTACTTTGGTATCGCCAAAACTTACCAATACTGACCCTTCAGCATGCTTCGTATAATGGCGCTCAAAGCTGATCGAGCGAAGTTGGTCAAGCTCACGATTGTCAATACGCATAAAAATTCCTAGTACAATGTTATAAAAGCAGTGTCATAAAAATACCTATCAGTCGTTAGCAAACACATTGATAGGTATGTAGTCGACTAAAATCTTAAGATATCCTAACGTGACAACGGCGCAATAGCAAGATTCACACCTGCCATTACGCCACCGTTATCAATAGAATGTCAGATATAAACTATTCTAACCCTTCCATCTTACGCAATTCCTTACGTAGGATTTTGCCAACGTTCGACTTTGGTAATTCGTCAACGAACTGTATATGACGTGGGCGCTTATAGCCAGTCAGTTGTTTTTTGCCATATTCTAGTAGCTCTTTTTCAGTCACGTCGCCTTTTTTGACCACAAACAGTTTTGGCTCTTCGCCGCGATCATCATTTGGTACACCAATAGCACCGCATTCTACGACTGCTGGATGCTCACTCATCGCCTCTTCAATTTCGTTTGGATAGACGTTGAAACCAGATACCAAAATCATGTCTTTTTTGCGATCAACAATTTTGATAAAGCCTTTTTCGTCCATGATTCCAATATCGCCAGTTTTTAAGTAACCGCTAGCCGTAAAGGATTCAGCAGTTTCTTTCGGACGATTCTGATAACCAATCATGACCTGTGGACCTTTTACACAGATTTCACCTCGATCGCCCATGGCTACTATATTTTCGTCATCATCAATGAGCACAATATCCGTACTAGGCGCAGGAATACCTATTTTTCCAGTAAATTCCGCAATGGTCATCGGATTGAAAGCCACTACGGGTGAGGTCTCAGATAGGCCGTAACCTTCAACGATAGGCAGGCCAGTGATTTTATGCCACTCTTTGGCTACGCTAGGTAATACTGACATACCGCCGCCGATAGATGCTTTTAGGTTAGAAAAATCCAAATCAGCAAAGTTATCTTTGTGTACTAAGCCATTAAACAAGGTATTCACAGCAGGAATAAACGCTGGCTTGTACTTGGCCATCTCTTTGATAAGCCCATCAAGATCGCGCGGATTCGGAATGAGTAGCGAGGCATAACCTTGGTACATACTACACATACCGCAGACCATAAATGAGAATACGTGATATAGCGGCAGTGCAGTCAAAATCACATCTCTACCATCTATATCATCATCAAATGCACTGTTCATTAGCGCGCTGACCTGTAGCATGTTGGCGACTAGATTGCCGTGAGACAGCATCGCCCCTTTCGCTACTCCTGTCGTACCACCGGTATATTGCAGTAGGGCCACATCGCTTAAGTTCAACTCAGGGCGCTGGTACTTACTGGCTGATTCAGCATTTAAGGCATGCTTGAAGCTCACACTATTCGGTATGCTATAAGCAGGAATCATCTTTTTAACATGACGAGCCACGAGGTTGACCACAGCTCCTTTAATCGTACCTAGCATATCACCAATGGTACACACCACTACGTGCTCTACCTGACCTTTATCTTCGGCATCTTGATACGTTTTGGCAAAGTTTTCAACGATAAATAGCGCTTTCGCACCACTATCATGCAGCTGATGTGATAGCTCACGGCTGGTGTATAGAGGATTTACATTGACCAACACCATCCCTGCGCGAATGATACCCAAAGCGACCACTGGATACTGCAAGACGTTGGGCATCATTACCCCAACTTTATCGCCTGCGACCAGTCCTATTGACTGCAAATAGCTAGCAATCTGTCGGCTATATAGATCTAATTGCTTAAAAGTAATCGATGAGCCCATGCAGATATAGGCAGGTTTTTGGCCATAACGGCTAAAATTACGCTCGAACACATCCAGTAAAGAGGTATTGTCTTCTGGCATCTCGATAGTAGCATCGATGCTATAGCGCTCATAAGCGCTCAGCCACGGACTATCACTGTCGATGGTCGGCATAGTAGGAAACGCGTTGCTTTGATAAACGTCGTTAGTAGTATTGGCTTTATCGTCAGTTGCAGCGCTATTATCTGTCGTTTTTTTATTAATATTATCCGTCATAATTTTCCCTAAATGTTACTGTTAAAAACATTGAATATGCTAATGGAAACACCATTTTTTATGATTATCGCTGACAGCAGAAGCTTATGAATAAGAAATAGATAAGTATGATCGGGTTTGTCATTCATAAGCTTTGCAAATTAAAGTGTGTTACTGGGTCTATGATAAATAATACTACCACTCAGCACGACCAAGTCGAAAACGATATTTACTACCATGATTTCGCCTGTTACCTTGAGCAAAACCAGTACGATTTTTTGGACAAAAACAAAAATACGTCGATGGGCACTATAGCAGTTTTAATAGATATTCTCTATTAATAGTGGCTGTCATCCGCAAATGTCAAAAGCGATAAAGACAAAAAAATGATAAGACAGCATGGTTGCAGCCTTATCATTTTTGGTTACTACTTTAGTTACTACAGTATCTAATCGAGCGACACTTTCACATGTGTCTTTGGTTAATACACACATCTATCAAACAACTATCTAGGTGCGTGTATCAGCAAATTAACCGTGGTTTTTTTCTTCGAGTACGCGTAAGTCTTTATGTAAGATTTTGCCGACGTTTGATTTTGGCAACTCATCGATAAACTCAACATGGCGCGGACGTTTATAGCCTGTGAGATTCTCTACCGCATAATCCAATACTTCTTGCTTGGTCAAGCTTGTATCGTTACGGACAACAAAAATCTTTGGTATCTCGCCGCTCTTTTCATCTTCGATACCGATAACGCCGCACTCCAAGATTTTTGGATGACCAGACATGACTTCTTCGACTTCGTTTGGATAGACATTAAAGCCTGAAACCAAGATCATGTTCTTTTTGCGATCAACAATAGTGACATAGCCGTCTTCGTCCATAATACCGATATCACCAGTTAAAAAATAACCATCTGGCGTCATCACTTCATTGGTCGCATCTTCGCGCTGCCAGTAACCTTTCATCACCTGTGGACCACGAACCCCAATCTCACCGCGCGCGCCGATCTCGACTTCATTGCCTTCTTCATCGATGATAGCAATTTCAGTACCTGGCATGGGAACGCCGATGGTGCCACTAAACTCTGTGCTGCTCAGCGGATTGGCAGTAGCCACGGGTGACGTCTCAGACAAGCCATAACCTTGTAGGATAATGTTGCCCGTGATTTCGCGCCATTTCTCAGCGGTAGCGCTCACAACTGCCATACCGCCGCCCATCGACATCTGCAACTTGCTATGATCCATGGCTTTAAACTCTTCGTTGTTAGCCAGTGCATTGAACAAGGTGTTGACCGCTGGGAAGAAGGCGGGTGGATTGCCTTTATATGCTTTCATTAAGCTATCAAGGTCGCGAGGGTTTGGCACTAGTAAGCAGACGCAGCCACGATAGATCCCAAACATACCGCAAACGGTAAACGAGAAAATATGGTATAGCGGCAGGGCGGTCAGAATAACAGCCTGCTCGCCTTTGGCATCGAACTCATCAAAAGCACTACCTAAGAAGGTGTTGCTCTGTACTAAGTTGGCAATGAGGTTTTTGTGCGTGAGCATCGCGCCTTTAGCCACGCCTGTTGTACCACCTGTGTATTGTAGGACAGCAACATCATTGAGCATAATGTCATTAGGACGCTTGTATTTACGCGCAGGACTTTTTTTCAGCATGTTCTTAAAGCTGATGCTTTTAGCGATACTATAATCAGGTACCATCTTTTTGACATGGCGTACGACAGTATTGACCATAAAGCCTTTGAGCGTACCCATCATGTCGCCCATACCAGTGATGACGACATTATCAACCACATCACGGCCGATATCTTGATAAGTTTTAGCGAAGTTTTCGACCATGATTAGTGCTTTGGCATCAGAATCTGTAAGTTGATGCTCAAGCTCTTTGGTGGTGTATAAAGGGTTGACGTTGACCAGGGTCAAACCTGCACGCAAGACACCAATGACAGATACTGGCAGTTGCAAAATGTTTGGCATCATGACTGCGACTTTATCGCCTTTGGTCAAGCCAAGCGACTGCAAATAAACAGCGACTTGCTTGCTTTGCTCATCAACTTCTTTAAAAGTAATACTAGCGCCCATACAGACATAAGCGGTCTTACTGCCATATTTAGCAAAACTTTGCTCAAAGATATCAATAAGCGAAGTGTTATCAGCTGGCATATCGATATCATAAGTCATGCCAAGCTTTTCATAGGTTTTTAGCCAAACTTTATCGTCACGACGGGTTAAGTTTCCTTGATTTTCCATAATCTTTTCTCTCCTAGTAATAATACATTACCGTCAACCCACGCCAATCACAGTGTGATAAATATACAAAACGTCAGAGTCGTGCCTATCACTATGATGAAAAGCAAGGCTGCGACATATTTGTATAGTGCTGAGCGAACAATATAGCGGTAAATAGCCCTTTGTTCATTAACATACACACTTTATACATAGTACTCAATACAAAAGATTGCTACACCAGTTCTCAAATAGGCTTGACGCTAAATATCTCCATATATATCAATACATTAGATTAAAAACATCAGTCATACCATTAGAAAATATGACCCTTAACTTCTGCTTCATAATGACTATCCCGACACGATATCTGTTCACTATTGGCTATTTTTTAGCGCACTCGCCAGCTCAGTCAACGTCACAAAGTTGCGACGAGTACCATCAGTATCGCTACTCGGTCTATCTGCGATACTACTTTTGGCAAGCTTAGTGCTATCACTGTACTGCCAGTCATTAATATAATTGCTTTGAGTCAAGCGTTGACCGAACCCTGCTACTGCCATCGCAAACTGAGTATCGATACTGGCTTTGTTTAAAGCGTGGCTAGCTTTATTAATAGGTTGGCTAACGAGTTTAGAGCTACCACCTGTCGGTGCTTTATAACGAATTTTTAGATAGCCAAGCTCATTAGAGTTCTGTTTATTATTCCAACTAATACTGGCATTGCTAGCAGCATAACGGCGATCGCTATATAACCCTTTTTGTCCTTTTGGTGTCACTTCAAACAAAGCTATCACTGCCTTACCTGCCCCAAGCTCACCTGCATCAATTTTGTCATTATTGAAGTCTTCTTCAGCCAGTACGCGATTTTCATAACCAATCAAGCGCCACTCGCTCACCACATCAGGATTAAACTCAACTTGGACTTTTACGTCTTTGGCAACAGTGTTAAATGTCGCAGCTAATTCATCGCCAAAGACTTTTTTTGCTTCAGTTAGACTATCAATATAGCTGTAATTACCATTGCCGTTGTCCGCCATCTGCTCCATCATGTGATCATTCAGATTACCACGACCGAAGCCAACGGTAGACAAAGAGATACCGCGATCGCGATTGGCTTTGACCAAATCCAGCATCTCATCGACATCACTAATACCGACATTAAAATCGCCATCCGTTAACATCATTATTCGATTGATACCGTTCTTTTTTAGTCCTTGTTCAGCTTGCCTGTAGGCCAATTTCAGAGCATCTTCCCCATTGGTTGATCCTGAGGCGTTTAACCCATCGATCGCAGCCAATATTTTTGCTTTTTGGTCACCACTGGTCGCAGGCAATGCCACACTAGTACTACCTGAATAGGTCACGATACTGATGCTGTCTTGGGCGCGCATTTGCTCCGTCAACAGCTTAAGCGACGACTGAGCCAATGGCAGCTTATCGCGTGACGACATAGAGCCTGAGACATCTACTAAAAATACGAGATTGGCAGGAGGCATAGACTGCTTATCCGTTTTTTGCAACCAACTACTATCAACGGCCTTGATACCAACTTTGACGATTTTATTATCCTGATCTGCCCTATCCCAAGGTGAGTCTACTACCTCAGTTGATACAACAAATGGGGCACTACCTAGGCGTTTGCCATCATCAAATTGATAGTTAAAATAATTAATCAATTCCTCTACCCGTACGGCATCAACAGGTGGTAGTTGACCCTCGTTTAAATAGCGGCGCACATTGGCGTAGCTGCCCGTATCGGTATCGATAGACAGGGTGGATACCGCCATATCCGTAGTTCGATGTACAGGATTGGCTGCGTTTTTTTGATAGTTGTCTTTTGCCTCTGGCGTGACTATGATGCTCGGTGATGGGCGTACGATACCTGTCTGCGCCGCAGAACGTATCATCATCTGTTGGCTGATGACTGATGGCTTAACACTGGGTGACGCCATGATAGACTCTGACATCACTGCTGCATCTTGATTGACTGTACTGCTTGTCTCGGCTGGTGGCGTTTTGCTCATTTGTGAAGGGCTACAGGCTGTCAATCCTAGATTGGCTATAGCAGTAATCAACAGCACATTTCTAGTAACGTTTTTCCCTAGGTGCTTACTTTCGTTTTTTAGCATTTTAGAGGCGGAAATTTTAGATAAAGTGTCAAATGACATAACAGAAATTCCTTATTGTAAGATAATTCAGTAGCGACTTGTCCGTGTCAATATATGGTTAACGCTATTTAAATAGGCAAAGTAGCCGCCTTTTTCAGTCTATTAACTGTCATACTTTCAGTTATTAATTTTGCATTAAAACTATTCTGAACCTACTGTCTGTAGACTAAGGATAGATAAAATATCTTAAATAAAAAGGATTAAACCTTAAGACATCTATTAACCATATAAAAAACAAATATTAGATTTACTATACTTAACTTAATCTATAAAAGCTATGAATCACCACACTATAAAAGACCCTTATAAGCGCTTGTTTTAAGCACGTCACGAGATGTCGTATATTCTGACATACGTCTTTTTAATTGGTGCAATATCCTTTACGATAGCACTATCCTATTTGTATGCTTGAACCAATTATCTATACCTATTAAAACTGATAAGTGAATCCTATTTTATGTCTGATGTTATTGATCATACGATCGCCCCAATTATTCCCAATGAGCCGATGGATACTCGTTCAGTCGCAGAGTTCACTGAGCAGGCCTATCTCAACTATGCCATGTACGTCATCATGGATCGGGCGTTGCCAAATATCGCTGACGGTCTAAAACCTGTCCAACGTCGCATCGTCTATGCCATGAGCGAGCTTGGGCTAAAATCCTCTGCCAAGGCGAAGAAATCCGCACGTACGGTCGGTGACGTCTTGGGTAAATACCATCCGCATGGTGATATCGCTTGTTACGAAGCGATGGTACTGATGGCTCAGCCGTTCAGCTATCGCTATCCGCTTATCACTGGTCAAGGTAACTGGGGTAGCCCAGATGATCCGAAATCCTTTGCCGCGATGCGTTATACCGAAGCCAAAATGTCGGCTTATGCCAATACGTTGCTCGCAGAATTGGGGCAAGGCACCGTCGATTGGCAAGATAACTTCGATGGCACGATGCAAGAGCCAACTACCCTACCTGCCCGCCTGCCTAATATCTTATTAAATGGTACGACAGGTATTGCTGTTGGTATGGCAACTGATATTCCGCCACATAACCTTAATGAAGTGGTACGCGCGGCCATTCGTTTGCTCAAAAACCCAGAGCTGTCGGTTAAGCAGCTTACCCAATCGATACCCGCACCTGACCTACCGACACCAGCGGAAATCATCACCAGCAAAAAAGATTTGCAAGCGATGTACGAGACTGGACGCGGCAGTTATAAGATGCGCGCCACCTTTCATGTTGACTCTAAAGAAAAGAATCTCGTCATCATTGATGCGCTGCCTTACCAAGTGTCAGGCAACAAAATTCAAGAGCAAATCGCCAAGCTTATGACTGATAAGAAGCTGCCTTGGGTGACGGATATTCATGATGAATCAGATCATGAAAATGCCTGCCGTATCGTCCTTGAGTTGCGCTCAACGCGGGTCGATGTCGAGCGTGTCATGAGCCATCTATTTGCCAGTACTGACCTAGAAAGTAATTACCGCGTCAATATGAATATGATTGGCTTAAATGGTAAGCCGCAGGTAAAAAACCTAAAGGAAGTCTTGGAAGAATGGTTAATCTGTCGCCGCTCGGTGGTCACGCGACGCTTGCAATATCGTCTCGATAAAATCGATAAACGCTTACATATCTTGGCGGGCTTACTGATTGCTTATCTGAATATTGATGAAGTGATTCGCATCATTCGTGAAGAGGATGATCCAAAAGCGACCTTGATGCAGGATTATGACCTGACTGACATTCAAGCCAATGCTATCTTGGATATTCGTTTGCGTCAGTTGGCAAAATTAGAAGAGATTGAGCTGCGCCGCGAGCAAGATGAACTTGCTGCCGAACGTGCCATCATTCAAGAATACTTAGACAATCCAGACAGTCTAACCAATCTGATGATCGATGAGCTTACTGCCGATATGAAAGAACATGGCAATGAGCGTGTATCACCATTGGCAGAACGCGAAGAAGCGCAAGCACTAAAAGAGTCAGACCTCGTACCAAGTGAGCCGGTCACTGCCATCTTATCAAAAGCGGGTTGGATTCGTGCTGCCAAAGGCCATGATGTCGATGCCGCTGGCATGAGTTACCGTTCAGGTGACAGCTATCAGGCGCACGTGCGCGGCAAATCAAACGAAAGGATTTACGTACTCGACAGTACGGGACGCAGTTACAGTATCGATGCGCACAATCTTGCTTCCGCGCGTGGTCAAGGTGATCCATTGACCAGTGTATTAAAGCCGCCAGCAGGCGCTAGCTTTGAGCAGCTACTAACGGGTGATAACGATCAACGTATTATCCTTGCCAGCTCAGCAGGTTATGGTTTTATCAATACCATTGGCAACCTTGATAGCAATCAAAAAGCTGGTAAAAACGTCATTAACCTAGCAACTGATAGTCGCTTGCTCCCTGTTGCACGTATCGACGTACCAGTAGAGACGGCCGCTAATACAGAAGGTGAAAATAGCAATATAAGCGTGACACCTGATCATGTTGCCGTTGCAACCAATGCAGGGTATCTACTGATATTTGCCCTCGATGATTTGCCTGAACAAGCTCGCGGTAAAGGGAACAAACTTATTAAATTAAAAGACGGTGAAGAAGTGCTCGCAATCACACCACTTAGTCAGCAGGACAGCCTTGTCATTACTGCTGGCAAACGCCATGTGACACTCAAGCCAAATGATTTGGCTAACTATACGGGTGTTCGCGGTAATCGTGGTGGACAGCTGCCAAGAGGCTTTCAGAACGTGACGAGTGTTGAGATTGGCTAGTTTGACTAGTTTGACTAGTTAAATTTTGGAAACCCTAGTTCAAAATCTAGCTAATAAAATTAAACAGCTTAAAAAGCCGCCTATACACAATGTATAGGCGGCTTTTCTACGCTACTCAAAATAGAGAAATTATTTAAGACTTATTAGATACAGCATCCTCAAAGATCGCTTTCAGGAAGCTTGTAATCTGAGTGCTTTTCATTAGATACGGATTAAAGTCAGCACCTGCTGAGAAACTTTTTAGGGTATATGCTTCGTCTTCTGCACTTGATGTTAAATATTTTATTAAAAACCCATCCCACCTACGTTCTTCTATTTCCTCAATTTCACTGAGGTGGGGTACTAGGTAAGAGTACTCACTGATCAATTTTACTAGTATTTCATTGATAAGAGGTCTTGGACCTTCAATATTTTGAATAAAGTAATTGTCATTCACGACAAGCGCTGAGGTTACACCACTTTTTTCATTATTCCTTCGCCATTGCTCAAGCAGACGAGCCAACCCTATTCCATTATTACTGTCACTATTTCTGCCAATATACGTTAGGCTTAGCGTAATATGCTCACCATGTCTTTTTCTATCTTCTAAAGGTTGGTTGGTAGTGATATGCATAAGAAACCTTATTTATAAAAAAATTATCTAAATCAAAAGACACTTTATAGACGGCTTTTTTACGCCAATTAAAATAGATGACTCTTATGGTATAGAAATGCTACTCACTTAAAACCTATCGGATTCAGCACCTTCAAATATCGCTGTCAAAAAGCTTTCAATCTGAGTGCTTTTCATTAAATAAGGATTGTAATCAGAGCCTGCTGAGAAGTTCTTTAGGGCATGCTCTTCATCTTCAACGCTTGAGGTTAAATGCTTAACTAAAAACCCATTCCAGTGGCGCGATTCGATTTCCTCTATATTCACAATATTAGGGACAATGGTGGAATGCTCGTCAAGTATCTTTTCCAAGGCAGTATTGATAGCAGGCCTTGTCCCTTGAAAACTTTGAACGAAATAACCTTCACTAATGACTAAAGCTGAAACGATATCGTTTTCTTCAAAATATCTGCGCCAGTACTCAAGTGCGCGAGTCAGCTCAATCCCAGAATCTAGATCGACATTTTTGGCGATATATGTCATGTGGATAAGAATATGCTCGCCATGCCTTTTTCTATCTTCTGAGGATTGGCTTGTCGTTATGTTCATAAGAAACCTTATTTATAAAAAATTCATTCAAATCAAGATACACTTTAAGATAAAGTATAATTAATAACGTTTTTTATCATTTGCTATGATTTTTTTAGATTTATAACATAGAAGTTTCAATGATATAGCATACCAATATTCATAGTAGTAAAATTATACTACAAAGTTGTCACGTTCAGTATCTTGGCATTATTCCAATAATTAACAAGCCTAATCTATATTCTCCTATAGCCCTGCCTCAACGCACTTATACGACTAAGTCATGTTTACTTATAGACTAAACTCTACAAGGATTCATCAGGGCCTGTCATGTTTATTAAGTTAGCGTATTTATAGGTATATAAAACACAACCTACTCTCAATAAAAAGCCGTCTACGCTATGTATAAACAGTCTTGTATAGACGGCTTTATTACATACTAATTGTTGCACACTAATTGCTGCATATTAATTGAATAGCTAACGTATCAATACCGACCCATTTCAACTGTTGTCTCAGCAAGTACCGAATCACCTTGCCATGCTTATACATCTACCGTATACAGATGGTTCTTGCCGCCAGAGCAAGGCGGCTTATATGCACCGCCTGCCTCGCCTTTACGATTACGGTATTCTGCGACCATCTCAATACCGACTGGTACTTCGTAAGTGTGACCAAATACTTGTGGCACTTCTGCGCTCGTAGCGCCCTCTGGTAGTGCGAACTCTACGATACCATGCCCACCATGCTGCATACGTTTGTTGCTTACATCGTTATAGACGAATACCAAGCTCTCCGTGCCTGCCGGAATGTTTGAAACAGTCATGCTAGGCGTGGCTGGACTTTTGCCATCATAATTTAGACATTGCTGCCCTTCAGGTATTTTCTTGCCATCCCAAGCAGCATCATTAAATTCAACATCCATTGCAAGAGCATTGGCAGATAAAGCCAAGGTTGCAAAAACTGTAATCGATTTTAAGGTGAAAAAGTTCATGCTTGTTCCTTTAGGTAGCCGATGCATTAATAGGAATAGACCATCTTATTTCGTAGATTGGTTTTGATAATTTAATATAACTTTATAATAAATAAACACGGTTAAGTTAGTCATATCGTTTAGCATTTTTGTTAATACTCTGGACAAGCAATGAGCGGTTCTACAGGCTACATGCAAATACTGTCTCAATAAGCATACTTGTAGCATCATAGGTTACTCGATAGGTATTTATCTGATTGGGTATGTTGTAGTAGTATCTGAATCATTGTATCTACACGACTAAAAATAATAGGATCATCATGTTTATCGAAGATAAGATTGCCAAAGAAAGTATGACTACTAAGATTTCGACCCCCAAAATCATCTTTTTTGACATCGATGATACCTTGAGCCGCAACGGCATTATCGCTGAACACAATAAAGCGACGCTTGAGCAGCTTGCAGATACCGATATTAAACTAGTGATTTCGACTGGTCGTTCTAAAGCCATATTGCCTGAAGACATTCTAGCGTTGCTTGATGCAGATATATTGGACGCCATTATTTGTATGAATGGACAATATAGTTTTGATAAAAGCGGCCGAATCAGCCACTACCCGCTAACGGCTGAACAGACAGATAAAATCGTACGCCTGTGTCAGCAGAGTGATTTGATTCATAAGTTTGACTCTGCCACTCATATCGCGTGGTCAGGTGAAAATGAACGTTTACGCGAGTTCAATGCTGTCACGCCCAATTCGATCCTTGACCCTGAGTACTACAAATCAAATACCGTCTATCAGTGCTCGGTATTTTTTAACAATCAGCAAGAAAAGATGCAAGACATCGACTTTGCCCAGTATGATTTAAAGCTGGTGCATTGGCATCAGATTGGTGCTGATATATTGCCAGCAGATGCGTCAAAAGCCCGCGGTATCAAAGATGTATGCAAATACTATGATGTAGATGCAAGCGAATGTATGGCATTTGGTGATGGTATGAATGATTTAGAAATGTTCGACTTGGTTGGATTTGCTGTAGCCATGGGAGATGCACAGCCAGCTTTAATAGAACGCGCTGACTTTGTCACTGGGACAATCGAAGAGTATGGTATCCAAACCGTGCTTAATCAGTTAGCAATGAAGTCATAAGACTGTTCAGGCACATAAAACCATTAATGTTTATTTAAAAAAAGCCCTTACTAGCTGACTAGTATGGGCTTCTTATTATGGGCTAGTTTTATATAGAAAATACAAATGAAAACTGTAGCGGTGATGAATCCAATACTTTGTCGAGTATTCATTTCATCCCTTCTACAAATCCAATAGAGCGTTGAGCAATCAGTTAAGGCCTCAATTAAGGCATAGTCAAGCCACCATCGACAGCGATAGATTGTCCAGTAATAGCCATACTCAAATCAGACGCCATGAGCAATACTGAATTGGCAAAATCCGCTACCGAAGTCGCTTGGCGTAGCGGTGTTGTAGTCGCGATATAATCGAATACCTCTTCAGTGGTTAAGCTACTTGCGTCGGTAGTTTTTAATAATCCACCTGCCAGCAAATTAACCCGAATACCATACTGTCCAAGCTCGCTCGCTAGGTTGCGGGTCAGTCCAATCAATGCTGATTTAGCCGTGGTGTAATCATAATAGGTAACCACTGGGTTGTAGACAAGATTGGTCGAGATATTGATGATTTTTCCTACTTGCTGCGCTTTCATTTGCGGCAGCACCGCTTGCACCATATTGACTGCGCCTTTGACGATACCGTTCATTTGTTGCGAAAAATGCGACCACTTTACTGTTTCGATACTGGTGTACGCAGCACTTGGATTGAATTGATAACTTGGTAAAGCATTATTGACCAATATATCAATACGTCCATGACGAGTGATGACTTCAGCTGCCATGGCTTGTACTTGCTCAAGCTCGGTGACATCCGCCTGATAAGCAAATGCTCGGCCACCTGTCGCGATGATATCAGCCACTACCGTCTCAGCAGCCTGTTTACTATTGAGGTAGTTGACGCAGACGATCGCACCTGCGGCTGCCATTTGCTGTGCAATCTGTGCACCAAGCCCACGACTGGCACCAGTAACTATGGCGACTTTATCCGTAAGCAAGGCTGGTATAACTGAGTGGCTTTTATTCAAGGCGTTTTGAGTTGAGGTACTTTCGGTCATTGTGCTGTATCCCTTATTATTATGGTATGGTTGGTGTCTTAGAGCCAAAAGCTTATACTTACTTAGATGATGTTCGTCATACTTCGGTCTGCGCCAATCATAGCATGGTTATATACTATCTTTTTTCGATTCGACGTTAGCAGCTGGCTAGCAATTCTACCCAAAATTAGCTGTCATTAAGTTAGTTTTGCTACTCATCTCATTAGCCCAACTGGCTATTTTTATTAGTATTATTGAGCATTGCCTTAATGATAACCCTTTAAATTGTATAAACTAATGACCATAATAGTTTTATTGGCCATGTCAGGCTTGTATCTTTTTGGCTTTTTTATTGAATTTTTCTGATTTGCATTATCTTTATTTAGGAGAGATATTTTGACCCATTTATCATCGTCCCATCCCACTACTCACACCTCGGCTAGTGTCGGTCGTATAGTGCCAAAAGCATTGTTAGCGGCGGCTGTCGGCTTGGTGCTTGCCAGTTGTAGCAACTCTGACAATGCAGCGGATGGCAGTGCTGCGGCGAGTAATGAGACGCTGAACCTTTACAATTGGTCAGAGTATATGCCGCAAGAAATTCTTGATGGCTTTGAAGAAGAGACTGGCATCTCAGTTAATTACACCACATTTGACTCTAACGAAGCGATGTATGCCAAGCTCAAACTATTGGATGATTCTAGTCAGTATGACTTAGCGATTCCATCGACTTATTACGTCGAAAAAATGGCGAAAGAAGGACTGCTACAAGAGCTAGACAAGTCTAAATTGAGCAATTTTAAAAACCTTGATACCTCATTTACCAATACCAAAGTTGATCCTGATAACAAATACTCTATCCCTTATATGTGGGGCAGCACTGGTCTAGCCATTAACGGTGACAGTGTCGATCCGAAAACTGTCAATAGCTGGAATGACCTTTGGGACCCTAAGTATAAGGGTCAGGTGATGCTGACCAATGACGTGCGTGAAGTCTTTGGTATGGCACTGCTGACTCTTGGCTACTCAGGTAATAGTAGCAATCCTGACGAAATCGAAGCCGCTTACGATAAGCTCACCACGTTGATGCCAAACGTCAAAACCTTTAACTCTGATGCGACACGTATGCCATATATCGAAGGTGAGACTGCGCTTGGTATGACATGGAATGGTGAAGCAGTCATGGCCAATGACGAAGGTTTGACTAGCTTGGTTTATAAGTATCCAACCGAAGGCGCTATCTTATGGATGGACAACTTTGTCATTCCAAAAAACGCCAAGCAAGTTGATGCAGCACATAAATTTATTGATTACTTATTGCGTCCTGAAAATGCAAAAATTGTCAGCGAAGAGATTGGCTACGCATCACCAAACATAGCAGCGCGTGAGCTGATGGATGAGAGCGTCCAAAACAATCCAACGATTTATCCTTCTAAAGAAGTATTAGCGAAAGCTGAGTTCCAAGAAGATGTAGGCGATGAGGCGTTGCAAGTGTATCAACAGTACTGGGATAAGCTAAAGACTGGTCGTTAATAGTTTTAATTTAGCATTTTAGAATAAAGTAGTCTTTGAAAAATAAAAACGCTGATCCTAAATGGTCAGCGTTTTTTTGCGCTATAAATGTAAATCCGTCTCGCCGCCCTGCTCTTTCATCCGGCGCTGCTCGCGGCGTTGATAGCCCAGACCAGATGCAGCAAACCAATGCGGCTTCGATGTTTGTAATAAATCACTCAGCTGCTGCAACTGAGTCTGCAAGGTTTGGGTCAACCAAAAATAGCCCTGCCACTCAAATGCTAGGTGCTGTACGCTTGGATACTCCGAGACAGCAATACGAGTAATGGGCCGGAATATTTCGTCACTTGGACTACGTAATACCGCTGCCATATGCTGCATCGCTTGGGTTAGCTCATGCTGATAATGTACCAATAAAACATGATTTTCTTCATCAATTTCGATATTTGCCAAGCGCGGTGCCGCACTTAACAGTAAGTCAATCGTCCCGATAATATTACGATGGGTACGTTGAATTGTCTCTAGCGTTTCCTTTTCAATACCTGACTCACTGGCCGTCGCCGCGATATGGGGTCGCACAGCCAGCAGACGTTTATTAATCTGTTGTAACGCTGTGACCAACGCTCTATCAACGGGTACTTCTTTAACAGGAAAAGCCACGGGGTTTAATTTTTGAACAGAGTCGTCCACTACTCCATCCGTTGCGTCAATATGATGACCTACGCCTGCATAGAGACTACTACACGCGTCAAGGTTACTACTCAATAAGAACCGCCACATCAACGTTGATTTGAGCGGCAAAATCAGCGTCACTGCTACCGAAACGCCTGTCCCCAGTAAGATATTTAATGCGCGGTAGATACCATCTTGACCAATGCTATTATTGCCTAAATCAGAGACAATCATCAACATAGTGATACCCGTTAGCAGCCCTGTATACCCAAGCTGCCTGACGGCTAGATAGCCAATGATGCCGCTGAGCAGACCAATGAGCGCATAGTCCACCCACAACCATGCGCCTGCGTTCTGATTAAACCATAACACCCCAAGCGCAGTACCAATACCTAACAAAGTACCGATTACGCGCTCTTTCGCCTTAGTATAAATAGCGCCTTGGTATTGCAATAACCCTAGAATAATAAATACTGTAATGGTCGTCCATTCACCGTGCGGAAGATTGGTGATTTTATTTACCAATAGGGCCAATATCACAGCCGTACCTAGGCGTATGGCATGTAAAATATCTGCATGTTGGTAGCGAACATAGGGTTCGACAAGTGGAGCAGTAATACGCTGATAAAGGGTGGGTTTCACGCAAGGCTACTCTTTTTGGATGGAATATTTAAGTGAGACATTTTAATAAAGTATTATTAAAAAACATCAATAACTAAGGGTAAGTATAAATGGATATTCTATCAGCAAAATGACGGGCAAAAAATAACGCCTTTTACCCATTATTCACAGGTAAAAGGCATTATAAAAAATATCCTAGCACACTATATTGAAATCTACGCTATTGAAGATTATTTATCAAATGACTTATCAAACTATTCATTGAGAACTGCGTCAGTATTAATGAATAATAGTCTATTGCGCTAGCGTATTACACTTCTAGGTAGTCTAAAATGCCTTCCGCAGCTTCGCGGCCTTCCCAAATCGCTGTCACAACCAAGTCAGAACCGCGTACCATATCGCCACCAGCGAAGATTTTAGGATTTTGGGTCTGGAATTTGAAGGTTTGCTTTTCGGCTGCTAGTACGCGACCAGAGCTGTCCATCCCCACTTGCTGAGACTCAAACCAATCAGCAGGACTTGGTCTAAAACCAAAGGCCATGATGACTGCATCACATGGAATGATCTCTTCAGAATTAGGGATTGGCTCAGGGCGTTGACGACCACGATTGTCTGGTGCACCCAGCTGAGTAGTAACAACTTTCACGCCATTAACTTTACCGTTTAAGCCGATGATTTCGGTTGGCTGACGATTAAATAAGAACTCGACGCCTTCCTCACGAGCATTGACCACTTCGCGGCGTGAACCCGGCATGTTTTCCTCATCACGGCGATAGGCACAAACTACTTTTTCGGCGCCTTGACGGATGCTGGTACGGTTACAGTCCATTGCGGTATCGCCGCCACCGAGTACTACCACTTTTTTACCTTTAAAGTCGATGTACTCTTCAGCGTCTTTTTCCCAGTCATTGCAACGGTTCACGTTGGCAATCAGGTAATCTAGTGCATCATAGACGCCTTTCAGCTCTTCACCAGCAAAGCCGCCGCGCATATAGGTGTATGTACCCATACCCATAAATACCGCGTCATAGTCAGCCAATAGCTCATCAATCGTGACGTCTGTACCAATCTCTGTCTCTAAACGGAATTCGATACCCATGTCTTCAAAGATCACGCGGCGATTGCGCATGACATCTTTTTCCATTTTGAACTCAGGGATGCCAAATGTTAGTAAGCCGCCAATCTCAGGGCGCTTATCAAAGACAACTGGTTTGACACCATTTCTGACCAAGATATCTGCGCAACCTAAACCTGCTGGTCCTGCGCCAATGATAGCGACTTTTTTGTCTGTCCAAACGACTTCAGACATATCTGGACGCCAGCCAAGTGCAAACGCGGTATCGTTGATATATTTTTCGACATTACCAATGGTCACTGCACCAAAACCATCATTTAACGTACAAGCGCCTTCACACAGACGATCTTGTGGGCAAACTCGTCCGCACACTTCAGGCAAGGTATTAGTACGGTGGCACAATTCAGCTGCCTGAAATATCTGGCCTTCTGTGGCCAGTTTTAGCCAGTTAGGGATATAGTTGTGTACTGGACATTTCCATTCGCAGTACGGGTTACCACACTCAAGACAACGATGCGCTTGCTGAGCAACAGCTTCGTTTTCGAAAGGTTTATAAATTTCAACAAACTCTGTTGAACGCGTTGCAATGTCTTTTTTGGTTGGATCAAATCTCGGTACATCTAAAAACTGGAAGTTATTTTCTAAGCGTTTTGCCATGGTGCTATCTCTTTTATATAAGGCTCTTTTGCAGTGGGTGGCGACAGTCAGCGATGTTTGGTTTGTCTAAAATTTAAGACATATATCGCTGCTGTCACGTACCTGCTGAAAACCTGTGAGTTAAAACGTCTCTAAAAACGGAACGCTGGCTAACCTAATCAAAGCGACTGCCGATCCATCAATGCACTCTATTGATACGATAGACAGTCATGTATCGGCTATTGTGGGTCGGCCATGGTAGTTTTAAGAAGGCTTGCAATGTTCGCCGCTTTTGGCTTAACCAAATAGAATTTACGAACATAGTGCTCGAAGTCGTTCAGAATTGTCTGACCCCATGCACTGCCTGTTTTATCTACATGAGCTTCAATCACTTGTTGCAAATGAATGCGATGCTCTTCTGTTTGCTCGCTTGAAATACGGTTTAGATCGATTAGCTCATGGTTGCAACGGTCAAAGAAGTCGCCTTCCATATCGAGTACATACGCAAAACCACCCGTCATACCAGCACCGAAGTTAAGTCCAGTACGGCCAAGAATCGTGACGATACCGCCAGTCATATATTCACAGCAATGGTCGCCTGTGCCTTCGATGACTGCATGTGCGCCAGAGTTACGAACGCCAAAACGCTCACCTGCTGTACCGGCAGCATATAGCTTACCGCCAGTTGCACCATAGAGACAGGTATTACCGATGATGGCCGTTTCTTGTGCTACAAAGTTTGAGTCTTTCGGCGGATAAATAACAATCTCACCGCCTGCCATACCTTTGCCCACATAGTCATTGGCATCGCCTTCAAGCTCGATATTTAAACCGCCAGCATTCCACACGCCCAAACTTTGCCCTGCGGTACCCGTTAGACGAAGCTTAATTGGCATATCGCTCATGCCAAGGTTGCCCCAGACTTGCGCAATCTCACCAGAAATACGAGCACCGATAGAGCGGTCACAGTTACCAACGAAATAGCTATAATCGCCGCCCGCCCCTTTGCGAATGTTCACAAGCATATCGCTAATCATCTGCTCAGCAAGCAAGCCTTTATCAAACGGCTCATTACGCTCAACCTGACAAGTTTGTGCTTTGCCCACACTGGCTGGGTGACTAAATAGCAATGGCGTTAGATCAAGATGACGCTGCTTATCCGTATTGCCTTCTAGAATATCAAGCAAGTCAGTACGACCGACCAGCTCTTCCATACTACGAACACCTAACGCCGCCAACCACTCACGCGTCTCAGTTGCGACAAACTTAAAGAAGTTAATCAGCATTTCTGCTTCGCCAATGAAATGCTCATCACGCAGCTTGGCTTTTTGAGTAGCAACACCTGTCGGACAGTTGTTCAAGTGACATATACGTAGGTACTTACAACCAACTGCAATCATCGGCGTGGTACCAAAGCCAAAGCTCTCTGCACCCAAGATAGCAGCTTTTACTACATCCAATCCTGTTTTTAGACCACCGTCAGTTTGGACACGTACCTTATCACGTAACCCATTCACTCGTAGAGACTGGTGAGTCTCAGCCAAACCTAGCTCCCATGGTGAGCCTGCATGGTGGATAGACGATAGCGGAGACGCTGCCGTACCACCATCATAGCCCGAGATAGTAATCAGATCGGCATAGGCTTTTGCAACACCTGTCGCGATCGTACCAACACCTGGACGTGAGACCAATTTAACCGATACCAATGCATCTGGATTGACTTGTTTCAAATCAAAAATTAGCTGTGCCAAATCTTCGATAGAATAAATATCATGATGCGGCGGCGGTGAAATCAAGGTCACACCTGGCACTGAATAACGCAAACGTGCAATCAGCGCATTGACTTTACCACCAGGTAGCTGTCCACCTTCACCAGGCTTGGCACCCTGAGCTACTTTAATCTGCATGACTTCAGCGGAACGAAGGTAGGCAGGTGTGACCCCGAAACGACCAGAGGCAACTTGCTTGATCTTTGAGTTACGCAACGTGCCGTAACGCGCAGGATCTTCACCGCCTTCACCAGAGTTTGAGCGACCACCGATGGTATTCATAGCCATCGCAATCGACTCATGCGCTTCAGGAGATAGCGCGCCTAGTGACATGCCAGCTGAGTCAAAACGCGTCAAGATTTCAGAGATATCTTCTACTTCATTGACATCGATACTGTTGTCGGTTTTCAGTTGCAACAAGTCACGTAAAGTCGCGACTGGGCGGATATTGACTAGATTGGCATAATTCTGATAATTCTCATAATCGCCCGTACGTACTGCCGTATGCAGGCTGTTAATCACGTCAGGGTTAAAGGCATGATACTCTTTGTTGAAAACAAACTTGAGCAGACCACCTTGATCTAGAGGGGCACGACGCTTAAATGCATTGGCAGCCAATTGAGCTTGATCAGCAGCAAGGTCTGCAAAGGTAGCGCCTTTGATTCGACTTTGTACGCCTTTAAAGCATAAATTGACGACTTCTTCTGAGAGGCCAACTGCTTCAAACAACTGCGCGCCGCGATACGACACAATGGTAGAGATACCCATTTTTGATAAGATTTTTAGCAAACCTTTATCCAAGCCTTTGCGGAAATTAACACGGGCTTGAATCGGATCACCAAGTAGCTCACCAGTCGCGACCAAATCATCGATAACATCATATGCCAGATATGGATATACACAAGTTGCACCAAAGCCAATCAATACTGCTATTTGATGCGAGTCACGGGCAAGACCTGTTTCAATGATTAAGTTAGCATCAGTACGGATACCTTGCGCGATTAGATAATGATGCACAGCACCAGTAACCATAATGGCATTGGCGGGTACTTTGTCTGCATCGATATCTTTATCAGACAAGACAATCAATGTATTACCTGAGCGAATGTTATCTGCCACTTGCTCACAAATAGCGACGATAGCATCAGATAGTTCTAAAGTACGGTCATAATTCAGATCAATGCGAGCCATCTTAAACGCTGGATCATCCAAAGTTTCAAGCTGCTGCATCTTGCTGGCTGACAATACTGGCGATGACAAAATAATACGATGAGCATCTCTCGCAGATGGTGCAAATACGTTAGTCTCAGCGCCTAAGCAGGTCTGCAACGACATCACGATTGATTCACGTAATGGATCGATTGGCGGATTGGTTACCTGTGCAAACTGCTGGCGGAAAAAATCACCGACATGGCGAATTTGCTGCGACAGTACAGCCATTGGCGTATCGTCACCCATTGAGCCGACTGGTTCTTGACCATTTTCAGCATTAGGGCGAATGATTTCTGTGCGCTCTTCATTGGTGATGTGATACATTTTTTGTAGCGCTTTGAGCTTATCACCACGGCACGCTTGCGTTGCCAATGTCTCTTCTAGACGCTCATCATCACGGACACGCGTCGCTTCTTCACGCAACCATTTGCGATATGGATGCGCCGTTTTTAGTAAAGTTGCAATAGCCGTCGTATCTAAAATTTGACCTGTTAACGTATCAATGACCAGCATTTGACCAGGTCCAACGCGACCTTTTGCTAATACATCTTGTGGCTCGTAATCCCAAACGCCCACTTCTGATGCAACAGTGATATAGCCATTCTTAGTGGTTACCCAACGTGACGGTCGCAGACCGTTTCTATCGAGCATACAGACCGCATAGCGTCCATCCTGAATGACTAGACCTGCTGGACCGTCCCACGCTTCCATATGCTGTGAGTAAAACTCATAAAACGCACGCAGATCCATATCCATGCTATCAACGTTCTGCCACGCTGGGGGTACCAAGATAGACATTGCATGGAATAGGTTCATACCGCCAGACATAAGCACTTCGAGCATGTTATCTAAGCTTGATGAATCTGAACCGGTACTATTTACAAGTGGTGTCAACTCATTCAAGTTAGGCAGTTTGTCTGATTTCAGCTTGGGCGTACGGGCTTTAGACCAGTTGCGGTTACCTGTAATGGTATTTAACTCACCATTGTGCGCAAGATAACGGAATGGCTGTGCCAGTGGCCAGCGCGGTAAGGTATTGGTTGAGAAACGCTGATGGAATACTACGATATGTGACGCCAAACGCTCATCTTGCAAATCCAAGAAAAACGCTGGTAAATCTGAAGGCATTACCAAGCCTTTATAAATAATGGTCTGACAACTCAATGAACAGACATAAAATAGCTCATCATCCGTCAAACGCTGCTCTGCTTTTTTACGTGCAACAAACAGCTTACGGTTGAAATCATCAGCAGCTAGATCATCTGGCGCATTAACGAACACTTGCTTAAAGTCTGGTAATGTCTCACGACCAATCTCACCAACTATACTTAAGTCAAGTGGTACATTGCGCCAGCCAGCCACTTCTAATCCTTGGGCGGTAATCTCATCGCTTAATACTTGCTGGCTATGCTTGGCTTTATCGCTATCTAAATTAACGAACACCATACCGACAGCAAAGTTGTCCGTAATGGCAAATTGCTGCTCGTCAGCAATCTGTTTAAAGAAATCGGTAGGCGTCGCTAATAGTAAGCCACAACCATCACCAGTTCTACCGTCAGCAGCAACGCCGCCGCGATGTGTCATACAACTTAAACTATGAATGGCAGTTTTTACCAAATCATGGCTCGCTTCACCCTCAATATGGGCAATTAGGCCAAAACCGCAATTATCAGAAAAATCATCTGGCGTGGCCAGGTGTGTTTGTGAGGAAATCATTGACATAGCTTGTCCTTTTAAGTAGACGGGCAACTTACAGTTCCAATGCGGAGTATAAGTTGGTACCCGTAAGCAGAACGGGCTGATAGTGGATATTCGTGTGTTCGAATTGGCAAATAGTGCAATGCTCGATAGACATCATACTCTAAGAGAAAGTAAAACCCTTGACCCTCCTGGTCATTAGCTGATGTCTTGACATGTGGTCCGTGTATCAAAAGATAGTAAGTAGCAGCCCTTGGCAACGGGAGAATCTACGCCCTTAAATGCCAGTCACTCAATCAGTGATATCTAATGCCATTCATTTAAGCATCATTTGTTATGTTGTCATGTCTAGCATTTAGAGCTAAGCATACAATGACTTAATAACGGTGCACTTGTTTATCTTGAATATCTGACGCCCTGTATTCAAGCACTTTGTTTACCCTAAAAAGAGTGACAATAAGAGAGGTTGCGTCACTTACGATAACCTTATTATAGATAGTAAGTAACCGCGCTTGAGACAATAATATTTAGTAAAGAACTCTAAAAACTAAGAAAAAACCACTAAATAGTTGTTAAATAGACATTTTTTACGATAACTATACAGAACGTCGCCCACAGTTATATTAGTTAATGATTGTCAAAAAATCTAGTCTTTTCTACCGATAGATCAACCATAAATTGTAAGAGGACTTATTACTATTGGTTATAAGACGAATAAAACTACTATTAAAATTTTAATGCAAACCATATAAATGACAGTTAGCAAAAGGCTTTGATAATACTTAGCAGTAGTAGCTTGCCGCTTATTGTGACGATAAAACTATTTTGTATAGTGCTAAAAAAACCCACTAACCAAATCGCTAGTGGGTTAAATTAATCAGACAAAAACTAATTACTCTTATCTTCTATTAGCGCTTTTATACTATCGCTATTATTTTTGGGAGGATTAGCGTTAGCACTTTTGCCATTAGCATTTGAATTATTGTTCGTGCTACTAGGAGGCTTAGGTGTTGGCACGACTGGTGGCTTCTTACTAATAGAGTTCTCCGCCGGTGCCGCAGGCTTTTTGTTTTCTGGCGAGGGCTTATTTGCATTATTTTCATCTTTTGGCGATGCTTCAGATATTGTCTGCGTCTCACCACCAACCGTACGCTCTTCGCTAACAGACAACGTGGCAGAGGTATCTACCGACTGACGAATACTTTCTTGAGTACTACTACTATTAGCGCTTTCTTGGTTACCTCGATTACTGGTAGCACTGGCTGCTTGAGCAGCGGCGTCAGCAGCTTCTTCTTGCAAACGAGCTGGCACTTCGCGCTTGGTAGGTTTTAAATCAACGGCACGTGTACGTTTCGTACTTAGATCTTTTACTGGATCAGGACGCTCATAATTATCAATAATACTGACATACCGATTAATCTCTTCTGGCAATACACGTACGTTTGTAGGTAGCTTAAAGTCTATTAGCTTTGCGGCTCCTACTGCTTCTTGCGGGCTACTCATAATCCCATAAGTCAGCATATAACGGACTTGTTTTTCATCATCAAGATAACGGAAATAAGCAAATTTATCACGATCTTGACGGCCTTCTAAGTAACTAACAATCACATCGTTTTCAGAGACATTCATTACTTGAACAGTCCATTTGCCTTTGTTAGCTAGCAGATAACGCTTGTCTTTAAACTCATCAGGATAATCGCGCAAATCTCGAATCGTTGCATCAAAGTTAATCGGTTGTACATCCGTATCTAGCTCATGCAGCGATTCGACTTTTAGTGGTTGCTCAAACTCTTCATTCAAAATCTCTGGCGCTGATATTGGTGCATTTTCAATTTTGGCACCCATGGCTGGCGTTTGACTAAACATCCATACTAACGCTGTGACCACCCCTAGAAGTAGGGTCACTATTAGCCAAATCAGTGCTTGACGACTGTATGATTGGCTAGCAGTACGCGTTTTTGTTTTTGATGTTGCCATGAGGCGGTCCTTGGTAAACACATGTTTTACAGCATAATATAAATGCTTATTTAAACAGAGGTACAGCTAACCAGTTGGCTATAAGTACGAGATTTTAGTATAAATATATAAACGATAAATTCTTGAGACGTTACGCGCTATGTTTTGACAAAACTTCATGCAATAGTTCGCCGTCAAACTCATTAGTCATTACCGCATCGCCAATTGATTTTAACAAAATTAGGCGGATTTGTCCGTGTTTCACTTTTTTATCGTGTCCCATTAAATCTAGAGCAGTGTCTACACCGATAGCTGGTGGCGTAATAGGTAAGTTTGCCAATTCTAAAACACGCTTAATACGTACGACTTCATCATCAGTTAACCAGCCAACTTTTTGCGATAGCTCAGCTGCTTGTACCATACCAGCCGCTACTGCTTCGCCATGTAACCAATTGCCATAGCCTTCATGTGTTTCAATCACATGACCAAAAGTATGTCCAAAGTTCAATAGCGCGCGCACACCGGACTCTCTTTCGTCTTGTGCCACTACGTCGGCTTTGTACTGACAGCAGCGCTTTACAGCTTCACCAAGTACTGCCAAGTCAAGCGCCATCATTGCAGGCAAGTTTGCCTCAAGCCACGTTAAAAATGCCTCATCCATGATAAGGGCATATTTAATAATTTCAGCCACTCCAGCCGATAGCTCACGTGCAGGCAGTGTCTTAAGCGTACTCATATCGGCAAGCACCATTTGCGGCTGCCAAAAAGCACCAATCATATTTTTACCTTGCGGATGATTGATACCTGTTTTACCACCAACACTAGAATCTACTTGTGACAATAGCGTCGTTGGAATTTGAATAAAATTGACACCGCGCATAAAACTAGCAGCAGCAAAACCAGTCATATCTCCGACTACACCGCCACCAAGGGCAATAAGTGTCACATCACGATTGAAGTGCTCTGTCATCAGCGCATCATAAATCTGATCAATACTTGCTTGATTTTTATATTGTTCACCATCTGGCAGCACGCACACCTTTACCACAAACTGCTCTGCTAGCTCATCTTCTAATGCTTTTAAGTATAAAGGTGCCACAGTATCATTAGTGACGATTAAAACCTGACGGCCACTGATATAAGGCGTGATTTGCTTCGCCATACTACTATGTTCAGTCGTAGATTGTTCAGTAATGACAATAGGATAATCATGACTTTGCGTATGAACTATTAGGCCATCATGAAACGGCATTACCATGTGATACTCCTAAAGCATTTTCGATGAGGTAAAAGTAATTGAGTCTGCATATCAATCGTAGTTGCCAGTCTATTACTAGTCTTCTTGGTGCGCCGATGAGTCCGTAGTGCAATCGACGAATGATTCTAGCTGTTGCATCAATTGATTGACCATATGGCGTGGGTACGTGTGACCAGTAGGCATAATAATATGGGCGACTTGGCGATAGAGTGGATCGCGCGCACTGTATAACTCTTGCAATATTTTTCTAGGATTAGGCTGCTGCAATAATGGTCGAGATTTGTCTTTAGAGGTGCGTGCCAGCTGCACCTCGACAGGTGCATTAAGATACACGACGATGCCACGCTGTTTTAGGAACTCTCGGTTTTCAGCACACATGACTGCACCGCCACCGGTGGCTAATACGATTTGAGAGTTTTGGGTCAATTCATCAATGGCACGCGTTTCACGCTCACGGAAACCTGCTTCACCTTCTTTGGCAAATATCCAAGCAATGTCGGCACCCGTCTGCGATTCAATATACCAATCGCTGTCTACAAAGGTGCGACCTAACTGCTTGGCAAGCAGTTTTCCGATTGTCGTCTTCCCTGCTCCCATCGGACCCACTAAAAACACCGACGGTAATTCCTGCCCCATAATACTTACTCAGCTAAATTAGGTATGATACAACGTCATTGTTATTCTGGCTAGTAATGAGCCGTGATTATTGTGAGTAAAATTTAGAGCACACCATTCATCGGTACATACATAGGTATTGCAACTCGAAAACCCCTAATTTCGCGCATAAAAAAAGCAAGCACTATGGCTTACTTTTTTTAGCAATTAGCTAACCGCTTTATGACTAGTTTAGACGACTCGTACCATCATTAATAAGCTTCGGAGTTACGAAAATCAGTAGCTCTTCCTTACTATTACTACGTACATCACGACGGAAGGCACGACCAATATAAGGCAAGTCTCCTAAGAAAGGTACTTTATCTACACCATTACTAGTGCGGTTTTTGAAGACGCCGCCCAGTACGACTGTCTGACCATCTTCAATAATAACGTTGGTTGATATAGAATCCTCAGAGATGGCAACCTGATTATTAATGATTGTCGGCGTGCCGTTGGTAATGACCAATTGCAAACCAATTTTACCATCAGGCGTGATATTTGGTGTCGCTTCTAGACTTAATGCAGCCTCTTTAAAGCTGGTTGTCGTCGCACCACTGGCTGATGCTTCTTGATACGGAATCTGAGTACCAGAAGAGACTTTTGCAGTTTGCTTATCCGCGGTCAAAATCTTTGGTGTAGAAATAACTTCACCACGGTTATCTGCTTGTAGCGCTGATAATTCAAGATCTAGCATTACATCAGACATACTGAGCAAACCAAAGGCGATACTACCCGCTGGGTTAGAAACGCCTAAATCAACGTTTAGGTTATCAGGACTAGTAATGTCATAAGAAGGATAAGAAACGGTCTGACCATTTACAGTCGTCGTCTCTATATCAAAGTCCTTAAGATCAGCTAGTGTTTGGTTGCTACCACCGACCAGTAAGCTACGGTTGTTGGCTGCACCGTTTGACAAAATACCCCAACGAACACCAATCTCTTTACTGAAGCTATCAGTTGCACTAACAATACGTGCTTCAATCATGACCTGACGAACAGGAATATCAATTTTACTGATTAGTTTATGGATGTTTTCGATACTGTCAGCAACGTCTTTAATAATCAAAGTATTGGTACGTTCATCAACCGTTACCGTACCACGATTGGATAACAATGTATTATTATCCTCACGATTTGCTAGGCCACTACTATTACCAGTCGCGCCGCTACCTTGCGAAATAAGCGTTAAGACATCTTGTGCTTTTGCATAACTTAAACGAATGTACTCAGTACGCAGAGGTGCGTAAGATTGGACAGCTTGCTGCGCTTCTAGTTCACGTGCTTCTTGCTCAGCGAGCTCAGTAGAAGGCGCAACCAAAATCACATTACCATTTTCACGCTTGCCTAAGTTTTTGCTTTTCAAAATAATATCAAGGGCCTGATCCCAAGGAACATTGATCAAACGCAGGGTGATGTTGCCAGCAACAGAGTCACTTGCCACGATATTCATCTCAGTAAACTGCGCCAAAATATCTAAGACACTACGAACCTCAACATCTTGAAATTCCATAGATAGCGGTTCGCCACTATAGACTCTTTCTTCCAGCGTCGGCTCACGTAACAGCTCAGGCTTTTTAATGCCAATATTTAACTGGTTACCTGATTGGTAGGCCTGATACTCATAATCGTCATTCATGTTAATGGTGACGACGCCATTCTGTCCTTGGTTTTTGGTATCAATGCTACCAACAAGACCACTATTAATATTCAATCGGCGTAGTAAGTTTCTCGGAACCGTACTACCAGTCAAACGTACGACAAGGTTATTGCCTTGACGCTGCACATCTACTGGAATAGCTTCGTTGGCAAGCACCATACTGACATTACCGCCACCATCGTTACCTGCTGAAAAATTGACTGCGCTTAGCCCATCATAACTATACTGCTTGCTTACTTGCGAAGCTGCCAATTGAGGATTCAAAAGCGGATTGACTCTGACCACCATCGTATCAGCTGGTACCTCGTTCTTCACGACAACCTTACTCGTGGTACGTACAGGTGCCACTGGTACGGTAGAACTCTCAACAATAGGCGTAACGACAGCGGTCGTTGTCATACTATTATTGTTATTGAGCACATCTTGAATCGGGTCGCTGGTAATAACTGGACGATTAGGGTCAGTGATGGTTAGCAATAAATCATTGCCTTCAACCGCTGTCGTATAACTCCCTGACTCTTTTAAACCAACAATGAGACGTGTGGTACTGTCACTGCTGAGCGTAGTAACGTCATTAATCGCACCGATGTTATATTCATTAAAGCGGCTAGCCAGCCCATTCTGCACTTGTTCGAAATCTAGAACTAAGCGACTAGGATCATCAAGCTGATAGGCTGCAGGCAATACTGGCAATCCTGTAAACCCCAAACGCATTTGCGTCACTGCAGGTGCGGTCTGTACTACAGAGACATTATCGATGCGCTGTGCAGCATGAGCACTATTAGTCACAGCCACCATACTGACTGCCAGTGCTGAAATGGCAAAAGCAGAAGACATGCGGTTGCTCATCATCATTACCTTGTTATTGCGTACTGTCATTATTTATTCCTCAAAAAATCTGCCGACTTAGCTTATAGGGGATACCAGCGACTGGGGTTTTTCCACAAACCCTGCGCGGCTATCTGGCACAATTTCAATCAAGTTAACCTGGGTCGGCGTGATTTCAACAATACGGCCGTCATTCAATCCAAGATAATCGCCTACTTTAACACTGGCAACCGAACCATCTGGACGTTGTATCAATGCATATCGCTGACCTTCGGGCGAAATCACCACACCTCGGAAGACCAATTGCGACAGTTCATACTGCTCAAGCGGTTCTTTGATTCTGTTGATATCTGGTCGTACACCATCTATAGGAGTGGTCGGGCCTTGCACATTGACTAAACTCGGTGGTAAAAATGGACTACGTTGCGAGCTTGCGCTATATACAAAATCCTCTACCAGCTCGGCTTTAGGCGGCGGCTCAATAGGCTGCGCAGGCTGGTTGCGGATATCGGTCATTGCCTGCTCTGCCATACCTATGCGGTCACTACACCCAGTCATAGATAAAACAGCGACACTTAAAACCAATAGCATGGGCATTCTTTGGATATTCATTAGTTGCCTCCTGCATTTGTATCAGTAGCGGCGGCGGTATCACCTTCAGGAGCCGCTTCTTTAGAGCGATAAGTCTTAGTTTGCAAGACTAAGTTAAGCTCTGGCAAAACATCCAATGTAGGCTGTGGATTGCTGACTTCAAAATCATGCATCGTGATAATTCGAGGCAGTGCAGCAAGACCACTGATAAAGCTACCAAACTGATGGTATTCACCCAAAGCCGCAATACGTATAGGCTGCTCAATAAAGAATTCATTTTCAATTTCAGGTTCTACTGAAATATCTTGGAAACGGATATTGCTACCAACGCCTGTCATGTTTATGCCTTCTACCAATTCTGACACACGCGTATCTTTCGGCAACTGATCCAATAAAGTATTAAATTCAGTTTCCATTTGGACAACTTGTGCCTGATACGCTTTTAAATGACGTGCGCGAGATTCTTTTTCACGGTAGCTATCAAGCAAGGTCTGCTGCTGGCTTTCAGCCGCATTGATCTCATCGATTTTGCTACTGATGGGTAATGCCCATGACAATGCTGCGATAAAAGTGATGATAAGACCAATCACTGTCACCTTTACAGGTAATGGCCAACTGCCATAGTTTTCTGAATCTAGCGACTCAAAACTACGGCGAAACTCATTTAAATCGAATTGCTTTTTTGGCTTTAAAGCAGATTTTTTGGTTTTAGAGAGGCTCTTTTTGCGGATAAGCTTCATAACGCTCCTCCTAGACCAGTATCGGTGTCAGCAGCAGTCGGAGTTTCCGATTGTACTCTAGTCGTTACTACAAACTGTACGTAACTGTCTTCAGGATAAACAGGTCGCGCCTGCTCACCAGTATTAACCGTATTATTGAGGACTGGAGCAGCCTCATAAGCGCTAATATTCTGTTGAATGTTACTTACTGCTGAGTTGCCCATCCATTTACTGTTATCAAGGTTACGAATCAGGCTGGACACAATGTTTGGATTGTCCGCTAAGCCTGTCAAAGTTAGCGTATCACCTTCACGTTTAAGGTTATTTAGATAAAGTGCTGGTGGAATAGCTTTAGCGAGATCATCCCACAAGCGTACAGGTACAGGACGTCGCCCCTGTAGATCTTGAATAACTTGCATGCGTGAAATAATGTCTTCACGGCGCTGCTCTAAACTGTCAATTTCGGTCAATGCGGTGTCTAAGCGAGTATTTTCTTGTTCGATCAATGCATTGGCATCAAGCTGCTCATCAAGTTCATTATTAAAATAACTCCATGAAGCAAAAGCTGCTAATAGTGTCAGTAATGTCACCGCCACTATCAATGTCATAAACTCTTTGTTACGACGTTCACGCTCTTCTTGTCGCCAAGGTAAAAGGTTAATACGAGCCATTAGTCAAAGCTCCTTAACGCAAGACCGCATGCAGCCATTAAGCTTGGCGCATCAACCGCCAGTTGCTCATTATCGATATTTGGTGCAATAGTCATATTGGTAAAAGGGTTGGCAACACTGACAGTTACACCCAGCTTTTGTTGTGCCATACCAGCGAGACCTGCAATAGAACTGCTGCCTCCTGCAAGCACTACATGATCGATACTGCTATACTGACTTGATGAGAAATAAAACTGTAAAGAGCGAGTGATCTGTTGAATGGTATTTTCTATAAAAGGGGTCAGTACTTCAGGATAATAATCATCAGGTAAGGTACGTTCGCGTTTACTTAGTGTCGCTTCTTCTGCTGATAGGCCATAGCGATTTTGTATTGCCTCGGTCAGCTGAGCACCGCCAAACAACTGCTCACGACTATAAATAAACTCACCATTCTTAGCGATATATAATGTGGTCTGATTATGGCCAATATCTACCAACGCTACTAGTTCTGGTACATTCGGTAGGCTATCTACCATCAATCCAAATGCACGCTCGATTGCATGAGACTCGATATCCATAATTTTCGTTTGCAAGCCACCAAAGGCCAAAGCATCGACACGTTGGTCGACGTTCTCTGAGCGAGAGGCAGCAAGCAACACCTGAACCATATCTTCACTAACCAAAGACGGTCCTAATACTTCAAAATCTAGATTGACGTCTTCTAATGGATAAGGCACATACTGGTCAGCATCCAAACGTATTTGCGCCTCACGCTCAACATCGCTGAGTGTCATATCCATATCAATGATTTTAGTAATCACCGCAGAGCCAGAAACAGCGGTCGCAGCATTGCTACCCGCGACTTGGCAGCGTCGTGCCAAGACCGTTATAATATTACCAGCAGCTTCTGTATCTACTAGAATCTTATCAACCACGATACCTTCCGGTAGTCTTTCAATACCATAAGATTTTAGGTGGAACATGCCTTGCTGACGCTGTATGTCAACCAACTTTACTGAAGTGGCACAAATATCCACACCAATCAAATGTCGACTTTTGGAAGTAAATAGCCTCACTAGCTCTATACCTTATATTAAGTGTACAATCTGGTAATTATTTGTAATAATTCAATACAATACTTTACTTAATTGATAGATTCAAGCATTTAAAAATATATTAAGGCCAACTTACACATTTATTATGACCTGCCTATTTTGTTCAATGTATAATAATATTGTCTGCTACAAATTCTAACTAATAAGTCTTATTATGGCCAAAACAAATGCTACCGCTCGTCTCATTCGCTTTTTGGTGGGACTCTTTATCGCTTGCCTAGCATTGGCAGTTGTTCTAGCACTTGCTGTACCTATTGGTTTTTATGGGATGGCCATGTATCTATCGCCGACCCTACCTAGTACGCAAGAGATTAAGACGGCTAAACTAGAAATGCCATTACAGATTTATAGTAGTGATGATAAATTAATTGGCCAATACGGCAATCGTTTATCTTTACCAGTTAGTTTTGATGAGATTCCTGAAGATTTAACTCATGCTTTTTTGGCAGCTGAAGATGCTTCTTTTTTTCAGCACAGTGGAATTAGCATTAAAGGTCTTGGTCGCGCTGTCACCGAGGCAGTCACTGACGATGATGGTCAGACGGGTGGCTCTACTATTACTATGCAGGTCGCTAAGAATTACTTCTTGAGTCCGGAACGTACTTTAAACCGCAAACTAACAGAATTATTTTTAGCGCGTAAAATTGAAGACGAGCTGAGCAAAAATGATATTTTGACACTGTATGTCAATAAAATTTATTTAGGTGAAGGTGCTTATGGTATCCGTGCTGCAGCTAAAAAATACTATAGCAAGTCGTTGGATAACCTAACTATTGCTGAAATGGCGATGTTAGCAGGTCTACCAAAAGCCCCCTCTAAATACAACCCTGTTGCCAATCCTAGTCGTGCATTGACTCGCCGTAATTGGATTGTTGGACGCATGCACGAGCTTGGCTATATTACCAAAGCTCAGTATGACGAAGCGGTCAACTCTCCTATAGGTATCAACCTATATAAAGAAAAGCTCGATGTAAATATGCCTTACTTGGCAGAAATGACACGAGCTTCTTTAGTTGAACGTTATGGCGATCAAGTCATGCACGGTGGTTGGCGCGTACGTCTCACAGTAGACAGTAAAGCGCAAACAGATGCAGAAGCAGCAGTAGTAACAGGATTGATTGCCTACGAGCATCGCCATGGTTGGCGCGGGGCTGAAGCAAATGATGAGCCTCTCGAGAACTTCCAACGCTACAGCAATATGTCTCCTGCCAAAGTGACCAAAGTCAATTCTCGTAGTTTTAATGCAGTCCTACAATCTGGTGAAGAAGTGACCGTTAATTGGTCTGGTATGAAATGGGCACGCAAATATATTTCTGCTGACCGTATTGGTTATTACCCTAGCAATGCCAGTCAAGTTGTTAAGAAAAACGATATCGTTCGTGTGATACCTACTACGAATGGCAACTGGCAACTAGGTCAAATACCTAAAATTCAAGGCAGTTTGGTCTCGTTAAATCCAGAGACTGGTGCTGTCAATGCATTGGTTGGTGGCTTTGATTTTAACCACAGTAAGTTCAACCGCGCTCTACAGGGCTGGCGTCAACCTGGCTCAACCATTAAGCCACTTGTTTATACCGCTGCTTTAGAAAAAGGTTATCGTCCAGATACCATCGTTTCTGACCGAGCTATTCAAGTAGGTGACTGGAAACCGAAAAACTCTGATGAACGTTTCTTAGGTGATATCACTTTACGTCGTGGTTTATATTTGTCGCGTAACCTCGTATCTATTCGCTTGTTACAAGCGATCGGTATCTCAAGTACGCGCAACCTATTAGATGAATTCGGTCTTGATAAAGAAAAGCTACCAACAACCTTGTCATTAGCACTTGGAGCAGGACAAGCCACACCATTACAAATGGCCACGGCTTACTCAACCTTCGCCAATGGTGGTCATCGTGTCCAACCTTACTTTATTGAACAAATTTACAATTATAAGAACGAGCTGTTGTTTCAGGCAAATCCACGTCAAGCATGTGCACTATGCTTTAACGAAAAACTTGAAAAGGTTAATAGCAGCTTAGTTGAAGAGTATGAGAAGTCAATTGAAGCGCTTGATGATAGCAGTAATGAAATAACTCCCGATAATTCATCATCAGAAAGCAATGATGGTAACGAAACAACAGATAAAGAGCTTGATTTAACGGTATACAACGCAGGTCCACAATCAGACCGCCTAAAAGCGCCAGCCGTACAATATGTAAGGGCCAAACAAGCACCGCGCATACTGCAACCTAGAGTCGCTTTTGAGATGGCCGATATACTACGCGATGTAGTCCAACGCGGTACAGCGGTAAGAGCAAAGGCATTAGGACGCAATGATATCGGTGGCAAAACTGGTACCACCAATCAGGCAAAGGATGCATGGTTTGCAGGGTTCCACCCTACCAATGCAACAGTAGTATGGATGGGATTCGATCAACCATCTACTATGGGACGCCGTGAATACGGTGGTGTAGCAGCGCTGCCAGTATGGATGGACTTTATGAAAGCACAGCTGAAAGACACGCCAAGCCAATGGGTATCTATCAATAACCGCTCAAAATCCAGAAAGCAACAGCAAACCATCATAGAGATGACTGATGATGGCATCCTAGTTGATGATGACGCCAAGAAATCAGCCAAGCCCGTTAAGACTCAAACTCAGCAGCGTAAGCCTTCGGTTCCAGAGCCTACTGAGGAGACGAGCACTCCACCATCAACGAAACCAAGTAGCAATCGTAGTGATGACAGCGTACCGGAAAATCCATTAACGGTGACACCCGTTGAAAGTATGCCACCGATGCCAGAGTAACAAACAAGACTATTTTTAGTTAATAAGAAAAAGGCTTATTCAGCAATGACTGAATAAGCCTTTTTTATGCGCTGTAGACTATGGCCTACCCTACTTAATCATACTTTAAAATGGTTCAATAAATAGCGGTCAAAGAATAAATCTTCTGGTGAACTTCCTATTAGAATTCAACCATACCTGCACGCAGTTGTTCAATCAACTCTAAAAGCTGATTACGCCATTCCCGTATCGTTGTTTCATCAGGTAGCCATTGGTTAGATAAAGTGACAACATTGACAATCAAGTCTGGCGACGCTGAATGACTGCTTGGCGCTTCATCGACGATAGTATCTGGCGGTACTGCATACAGACAGCGCTGATAAGCACGTTCTATATTGGCGATAAAACCTTGCTGCTGTAATTGCTGCAGACGCTGAATCTCAGGAGATACTTGGGTACGCTCGCTCAATGCTTGTTCAATATCGAGCAAAGTTGGCGCTGTCATATTTAAGCTATAGAAATGACCGAGCTCCTGAATAAATGCTAATAAAGCACCATGCAAATGAAAAATAGCAGTCTCACAGTGTGCTTGGTATAACTGTTTGTCGTTGGTACTTCCTGCAGATTGACAAGATAAACGACAGAAATATAACTTTTGATTGGTTCGATCTGCTTGATATTTGGCGACGCGAGTTTTACCTGCCATTTGCTAATTATCCTTTTATAAATAGTGAATTAGAGCCTATTTCCAGTGTACTATTTTTTTAGATGATAGCACCATGCCTTTCTTAGTTTTTTATACGCGCAAAAAAGCCAGCAACTTAGGCTGGCTTTTTTATCAAATTAAGAATGAATCAAAATACTTAATACGATTAATTATCTTGATTTAATTCTTGAGCAAATGCTTCGTCGAAGCTTGCAAAATCTTTGCTATCAGTGCTTGCAGTCATATCAAACGCTGCATTCAAATCTTTATCTTGTAGCTTCTGATCTGCTTTTTCTTTGCGTGCTTTATGATAAGCAAGACCAGTACCTGCAGGGATCAAGCGACCAACAACCACGTTTTCTTTCAGACCACGTAGCTCATCTACTTTACCAGTCACAGCAGCCGCAGTTAGTACACGGGTTGTTTCCTGGAAAGAAGCCGCTGAGATAAAGCTTTCAGTTGCTAGACTTGCTTTGGTGATACCTAGTAATTGACGCTCAAACTGTACTGGGAATTTATCTTCCGCTTCTAGCTTAGCATTCAATGCTTTGATATCTGCATACTCGACCTGATCACCTTTGAAGTGACTTGAATCGCCGCCGTCAGTGATTTCAACTTTACGCAACATCTGACGAATGATAACTTCGATGTGCTTGTCGTTGATTTTTACACCCTGTAAGCGATAAACGTCCTGTACTTCGTTGACGATGTAATCAGCAAGTGCAGTCTGACCTTTCAAGCGCAAGATATCATGTGGGTTCTGTGGACCATCAGCGATCACTTCACCACGTGCTACCGTCTCGTTTTCAAAGACGTTGATTTGACGCCATTTCGGGATTAACTCTTCATGTACTTCACCATCTTCATTGGTAATAATGAAGCGGTTTTTACCTTTGGTCTCTTTACCAAAGCTTACCACACCAGTCATTTCTGCCATGATGGCGTGATCTTTTGGACGACGTGCTTCAAACAAGTCAGCAACACGTGGTAGACCACCGGTAATATCTTTCGTACCAGAAGACGCTTGTGGTACACGGCCTAGAATCGAACCTGCTGCCACTTTCTCACCATCGCTTACGCGGATGATAGTTTCAGCTGGTAAGAAGTAAACCACTTCTTTGCCTTCGTCAGTGTTCAAGATAATCGCAGGACGTAAGTCTTTTGCTGAACTTGAACGGTCACGAGTGGCTAGAATCTCAAATGAGCTCATACCAGTCGCATCATCAACCTTCACTGTGGCAGTCATACCGTCAGTGATATCACTGAAGCGTGCGGTACCAGCAAACTCTGTGATGATTGGATGCGTATGCGGATCCCACTTAGCGATAGTTTGACCGCCTTCAACCTGCTCTTCGTCTTTCACAAGTACGCTTGAACCGTACGGTACTTTATAGCGCTCACGCTCACGGCCAAGCTCATCGGTCAATGCGATTTCAGCTGAACGCGATACGATGACTAAGTGACCATCGGTATGCTGTACTGTTTTCATGTTCTCAAAGTGCGCTTGACCAGCATTACGTACAGAGATGCTGTTGTCTACAGATGCTGAGCTCGCTGCCCCGCCCACGTGGAACGTACGCATGGTTAACTGAGTACCCGGCTCACCGATAGACTGAGCTGCCATAACACCGACTGATTCACCGATATTCACTTTATGACCACGTGCAAGGTCACGACCATAACACTGTGAACATACGCCATGTTCGATATCACACGTAATTACTGAACGTACCCAGATATCATCGATTGCGTTGTTATCAAGGACGTTAACCCAGTACTCATCGATCAATGTACCAGCTGGAATCAATACTTTATCAGCATCATCGTTATAAGTCACATCACGTGCAGTCACACGACCCAGTACTAGCTCGCCTAATTTCTCAATGATTTCACCACCTTGGATATGTGGCTTCATGAGTAGGCCTTCTTCAGTACCACAGTCATCACTCGTGATAACCAAATCTTGTGCCACATCAACCAGACGACGAGTTAGGTAACCCGAGTTAGCCGTTTTCAGTGCCGTATCCGCTAGACCTTTACGTGCACCGTGAGTTGAGATGAAGTACTGTAGTACGGTCAAACCTTCACGGAAGTTGGCTTTAATCGGTGTCTCAATGATTGAGCCATCTGGTTTCGCCATCAAACCACGCATACCAGCCAACTGACGAATCTGTGCCGCACTACCACGAGCACCAGAATCTGACATGATAAAGATAGAGTTGAATGACTTCTGCTCGTCTTCTTCACCTTGTGCGTTGATAACTTTATCTGTTGCCAAGTTGTCCATCATCGCCTTAGCGACTTTGTCATTGGTACGTGACCAGATATCAACTACTTTGTTATAGCGCTCACCAGCAGTTACGAAACCTTGCTCGAACTGATCTTCGATTTCGCGAACTTCGCCTTCTGCCACTTTAATGATTTGCTTCTTAAGTGGTGGAATGACCATGTCATCGATACCGATAGACACGCCAGATAATGTTGCTTGAGCAAAACCAAGATACATCAATTGGTCAGCAAACATAACACTTTCTTTGACGCCGACTTTACGATAGCAAGAGTTAATCAAACGAGAGATATTTTTCTTCGTCATCTCTTGGTTACACTCATCAAACGTCATACCTTTAGGCATGATGTTCCAGATAAGTAGACGACCAGCAACCGTATCTTTGATACTGATTTCTTTAGTCTCGTTACCGTCTTCGTCAATTTGCGTCTCAGTAACACGCACTTTGATCTTGGCGTTTACATGTAGGTCGTTTGAACCAATTGCACGCAATGCTTCATTAACGGTAGCAAAAATCATGCTCTCGCCTTTGGCATTGATCGACGAGCGACTGATGTAATATAGACCTAGTACAACATCCTGAGATGGTACGATGATCGGATCACCGTTCGCAGGTGACAAGATGTTGTTGGTAGACATCATCAAGGCACGTGATTCAAGCTGCGCTTCTAGCGTCAATGGCACGTGAACGGCCATTTGGTCACCATCGAAATCGGCGTTGAATGCAGTACAAACAAGCGGATGCAACTGGATTGCTTTACCTTCGATCAATACTGGCTCAAATGCCTGTAGACCCAAACGGTGAAGTGTTGGCGCACGGTTAAGAAGTACTGGATGCTCACGGATAACCATGGCCAGCATATCCCACACTTGTGGCTCTTCACGCTCTACCATCTTTTTGGCAGCTTTAATTGTAGTCGCCAAACCATGAGACAATAGTTTGTTATAAGTAAATGGCTTGAATAATTCTAGTGCCATTTTCTTAGGTAGACCACACTGATGTAGACGTAGTGTTGGACCTACAACGATAACCGAACGACCAGAGTAATCGACACGCTTACCAAGTAAGTTCTGACGGAAACGACCTTGCTTACCTTTGATCATATCTGCCAAAGATTTCAATGGACGCTTGTTACTACCAGTGATGGCACGACCGCGACGACCGTTATCAAGCAACGCATCTACTGACTCTTGCAACATACGCTTTTCGTTACGTACGATGATGTCAGGTGCGCTTAGCTCAAGCAGACGCTTAAGACGGTTGTTACGGTTGATCACACGGCGATATAGATCGTTTAGATCTGACGTCGCAAAACGGCCGCCTTCTAGCGGTACTAGAGGACGCAAATCTGGTGGTAGTACTGGCAAGATGTTCATTACCATCCACTCAGGCTTGTTATTAGAATCACGGAATGCTTCTAATAATTTGAGACGCTTAGACATTTTCTTAAGCTTAGTCTCAGAACCTGTTTGTGGAATCGCTTCACGTAGCTCATCAATCTCAAGATCCATATCGATATCTTTCAATAGGTCTTGAACTGCTTCAGCACCCATCTTAGCTGTGAATTCGTCACCAAACTCTTCAAGCGCTTTGTAATAATCTTCATCATCAAGCAACTGGTACTTTTCTAAGCTAGTTAGACCAGGCTCGGTGACGATATAGCTTTCGAAATATAGAACGCGCTCGATATCACGTAGCGTCATGTCTAATAATAGACCGATGCGGCTTGGTAATGATTTTAAGAACCAAATATGCGCCACAGGACTGGCTAGGTCGATATGACCCATGCGATCACGACGAACTTTAGCAGTGGTAACTTCAACACCACATTTTTCACAGATAACGCCTTGGAACTTACGGCGCTTATATTTACCACATAGACATTCGAAGTCTTTTACTGGGCCAAAGATTTTGGCACAAAAAAGACCATCACGCTCAGGCTTGAACGTGCGATAGTTGATGGTTTCAGGCTTTTTTACTTCGCCGTGCGACCATGACTTAATAACGTCAGGTGAGGCTAAAGTAATTTGAATGCTATCAAACTCTTGGTTACCGTTGCCGGTAGGGCTTTGCATGATATCGAGTAAATCTTTCAAGTTGCTTCTCCGTTATCTTTATAATCATCTGACAGCGTACCATTGACGCAGATAAGATGAATGAAGGCAATGAATAGGGTTGAGACAAATCACTAAAAGCAGCAGCAATAAAGCAGACTGCCTTTAGTGGACAACTAAGTTAAACAACGGGCTAGTTGCTTTGTTTTAACTCAATATTAATACCCAGTGATTTGATTTCTTTGGTCAGTACGTTAAACGACTCAGGCATGCCTGGATCCATATACTGCTCACCATCAACAATGTTTTTGTACATACGAGTACGGCCTTCAACGTCATCCGACTTCACCGTTAGCATTTCTTGCAACGTGTAAGTCGCGCCGTATGCTTCTAGTGCCCATACTTCCATCTCACCGAAGCGCTGACCACCAAACTGAGCTTTACCGCCGAGTGGCTGCTGCGTCACTAGAGAATAAGAACCTGTTGAACGCGCATGCATTTTGTCATCAACCAAATGGTTAAGCTTGAGCATGTACATGTAGCCGACAGTTACTTTACGGTCAAACTTCTGACCTGTACGACCATCATATAACGTCTGCTGACCATCGCGATCCATACCAGCAAGCTCGAGCAAGTCTTTAACTTGGCTTTCTCTTGCGCCGTCAAATACTGCTGTGCCCATCGGTACACCGCCACGTAAGTTGTCTGCTAACGCCATGATGTCATCATCACTTAAGCTATCAAGATCAACTTGCTCACCGCCTACTTGGTTATAGATTTTGTCCAAGAAGTCACGTAGCTCTTTGATCGCTGCTTGAGATTTGAGCATACCATCAATCTTCTCGCCCAATCCTTTCGCTGCCATACCCAAATGCGTCTCTAGAACCTGACCGATGTTCATACGAGATGGTACACCAAGTGGGTTCAATACGATGTCAACGGTATTACCATTCTCATCATAAGGCATGTCTTCAACTGGCATGATGCGCGATACCACACCTTTGTTACCATGACGACCGGCCATCTTGTCACCAGGCTGAATACGACGCTTAACCGCTAGATATACTTTAACGATTTTTTGTACGCCATGCTGTAAGTCATCACCAGCAGTCAATTTGCGTTTTTTCTCAGCAAACTTCACATCGATGTCTTTTTGCTTATCAACCAAGTAATCAGCGATTTGCGTTAGACGCTCAGAGATTTCTTCTTCTACTGGTTGGATATCAAGCAAGGTCTCAAGGCTCATATCTTTCATATCAGCCAAAGCCATAACCGTACCCGCTTTTAGACCAGCACCGCCGCTGACTTTTTGGCCATCTAATAGATTACCAATACGGCCACGTGCTGCCTCTTCAAAGATACGTAGCTCTTCTTTCAAATCTTTGCGATAGCTATCAAGCTGCGATTTTTCAATCGCTCTTGCGCGTGCGTCTTTTTCAACGCCATCACGGGTGAAGACCTGTACATCAATAACCGTACCTTTACTTGAAGTCGGTACGCGTAGTGAAGTGTCTTTCACATCAGCCGCTTTTTCACCAAAGATAGCCCGTAGTAGTTTCTCTTCTGGCGTTAGTTGTGTTTCACCTTTTGGTGTCACTTTACCAACTAGGATATCACCAGCGTCAACTTCAGCACCGATATAGACGATACCTGCTTCATCAAGACTTGATAGTGCTGCTTCACCAACGTTTGGAATATCAGCCGTGATCTCTTCTGTACCTAGCTTGGTATCACGAGCCACACAAGTTAATTCTTGGATATGAATAGTAGTGAAACGATCTTCTTTAACTACTTTCTCAGATAACAAGATTGAATCTTCGAAGTTGTAACCATTCCACGGCATAAATGCGATGCGGATATTCTGACCAAGTGCTAGCTCACCAAGATCCGTTGATGGACCATCAGCCAAGATATCACCCAAAGCAATCTCGTCACCTTGGTTAACGATGATACGTTGGTTGATACAAGTGTTTTGGTTAGAGCGCGTGTATTTGATCAAGTTATAGATATCGATACCCGCTTCACCAGCAGTCATCTCGTCTTCGTTTACACGAACAACGATACGTGATGCATCAACATCTTCAATCACACCGCCACGCTTAGCGATAACACAAACGCCAGAGTCACGAGCAACGTGACGCTCCATACCAGTACCTACTAACGGCTTATCAGCACGTAGCGTAGGAACAGCCTGACGCTGCATGTTCGAGCCCATCAAGGCACGGTTAGCATCATCATGCTCTAGGAACGGAATCAGACCTGCTGCAACCGATACTACCTGACTTGGCGACACATCCATATGCGTCACTTTTTCTGGCGGCATACGAACAAATTCACCATAGCTACGCACACTGACCATCTCGTCAGATAACGCGCCATCTTCAGTCATCGGAGAATCGGCCTGTGCAATGACAGTACCTACTTCTTCGATTGCTGATAGATACTCAATAACGTCAGTAACTTTACCATCAACCACACGGCGATAAGGCGTTTCTAAGAAGCCAAAGCTGTTGGTTTTAGCAAACGTTGCTAGTGAGTTGATCAGACCAATGTTTGGACCTTCAGGAGTTTCAATAGGACATACACGGCCATAATGTGTATCATGTACGTCACGTACTTCAAAGCCTGCGCGTTCACGAGTTAGTCCACCAGGTCCTAACGCTGATACACGGCGCTTATGGGTAACTTCAGACAACGGGTTGTTCTGATCCATAAACTGTGACAATTGGCTTGAACCAAAGAATTCTTTAACCGCAGCCGCTACTGGCTTAGAGTTAATCAAATCTTGTGGTGACAAGTTGTCTGATTCTGCTGAGCTTAAACGCTCTTTTACAGCACGCTCAACACGTACTAGACCAACACGGAATTGGTTTTCTGCCATTTCGCCTACTGAACGAATACGGCGGTTACCAAGATGGTCAATATCATCGACATCGCCGCGACCATTACGAATCTCGATAAGCTCTTTTAGAACGTTAACGATATCATCGTTGGTCAATACACTGCGTTCGCGCTGGATATCAGGATCATCAGTGTTATCAAATTCTAAACCAAGACGACGGTTGAACTTCATACGACCGACGTTTGATAAGTCATAACGATCTGCATTAAAGAACATGCTCTCAAACAGTTTCTCAGCAGTTTCAACCGTTGGTGGCTCACCTGGACGCATTACTTTGTAGATTTCGATCAACGCTTCTTCACGGCTTGATGTACTATCAGCACGTAGCGTATCGGCAATATAACTACCTTGGTCGATGTCGTTGGTGAATAGAATGCTGAATTCTTTGATGGCACCACTGGCTTCAAATGAGTTCAATTTAACCAATAACTCGTGGTCGATTGGCGTGTTTGCTTTAGCGATGATTTCATCATTAACCACGATATCTTCTGCCAAGATACGCTCATATAGATACTCATCAGGCACAGCAATTTTCGTCATACCTGCTTCTTCAAGCTGACGGATACGGCGTGCGTTAATGCGTTTGCCCTGCTCTACAATAACGTCACCTTCAGGTGATACGATATCGAACTGAGCCATCTCGCCACGTAGACGATCAGCAACTAGATCAATTTCAAACGTCTCTTCAGCTTTATAAACAGCGACTTTATCAAAGAATAAATCTAGGATTTCAGAAGTTGTTAGACCAAGTGCGCGTAGGATGATTGACGCAAGTAGCTTACGGCGACGGTCAATACGAGCAAATACTAAATCTTTTGCATCAAATTCAAAGTCTAACCATGAACCACGGTAAGGGATAATACGTGCGTTATAAAGCACTTTACCACTTGAATGCGACTTACCTTTATCATGATCAAAGAACACACCAGGTGAACGATGTAGCTGAGATACGATAACACGCTCAGTACCATTGATAATAAAAGTACCGTTAGCAGTCATCAAAGGCATCTCGCCCATGTAAACGCTTTGCTCACGGATATCTTTGATAGCAGCTTTGCTATCTTTGTCTTTGCTGTCTTTATCTTTGATGATCAAACGTATTTTGACACGCATTGGCGCAGCAAACGTTGAACCACGTAAGATACACTCACGCTCATCAAATTCAGGCGTGCCTAAATAGTACTCAACAAATTGTAGCTCTGCGTTACCAGAGTGACTCTCAATTGGGAAAATAGAGGAATACGCAGCTTGCAAACCAGTATTCTCACGAGCTTTCGGCTTTTTGTGCTCTTGCAAAAATTGCTCATAAGAATCTACTTGAATAGACAGTAAATAGGGAATGTCCATTACAGTGGGCAATTCAGCAAAACTTTTGCGAATACGCTTTTTTTCAGTATAAGAATATGCCATCGAGAGTCCTTACAGTAAACGTGGAAACAAATTAAAAGCGTGGCCAGTATGCATAAATACGATGCAAACGTGACGACGTAAACGATAATATAAAACGGGTCTTCGTGTTCAGTTCATGTCTTTTCTGTCAATTACTACTTTACTCTTCAGTGCTTACCTAGCACACTTCACTTAATCTCGTCGTTGCTTGCTAGATTCATGGTAAGTGAATCAGTCTATATGACTGTTGCAACCAAAAAATTCAATATTATATAATCTATAACGCATTGCCTATCAGGCTTAATTTACAAATACAATGCTGGGAAATAATGTCTATTAAGATTGCATCCATACCACTTGCCATCTGGACTACTTATTACCGAACTATGTTCCCTACACATACAAACTGTCTATGAGACTGAATGTCGACAGTCATGCCACACCAAGTAGGCAACTTATGATCAACAGCTTTTTTAAGAATACCGCTTTTTTCAGGATTAATAATCGGGGTAACTATAACTTTTAGAATCAGTATAAACTATAGTGTTGATAGGAAAGCATGCAGACACAAAAAAATGCCAAACATCTACAGACGTTTAGCTCATATTAACTGATTTCAAAAACTGGCATGTGTGCTTGCATGTATATCGTCTGTCCTTTTGATGGGTATCCACCGTGATGTTGCATACGTATGTTGGCAGACACAAAAGGTCAAGCTACGAATTATAGTAAAAAAAAGCTGGCAATGCAAGGCATTACCAGCTTTTTTTCGTACAGTGTTAAACTTATTTTAGTTCAACAGTTGCACCAGCTTCTTCAAGTTTCTTTTTCAACTCTTCAGCTTCAGCTTTAGATGCGCCTTCTTTGATTGGAGCTGGAGCGCTTTCAACCAAATCTTTCGCTTCTTTTAGGCCAAGACCAGTAGCTTCACGTACGGCTTTAATTACGCCAACTTTCTTCTCGCCAAAGCTGGCAAGAACTACGTCAAACTCGTCTTTTTCTTCAGCAGCAGCAGCAGCAGGACCAGCAGCAGCAGGTGCAGCAGCAACAGCAGCTGTTACGCCGAATTTTTCTTCCATGTCGCTGATTAACTCAACGATATCCATTACTGACATTTCAGCGATTGCATTTAACACGTCATCTTTAGATAGTGCCATGAGAACTCTCCGTTATCTGATAAAAATTAATTGATTCTAATATCGCCTTGATTGCTTGCCTAATGTGACAATAAATTGCAACCAAAATTAGCGATGTTAAAGTTACGTTAAAACAAGCAATTAAGCAGCTTCTTTTGCGTCTTTGATTGCCGCTACAGTGCGAACGAACTTGCCAGGAACAGCGTTCATAGTCTGGACAAGCTTGGTCACTGGTGCATTCATAGTAGCCATCAAGATAGAGATTGCTTCGTCGCGAGTTGGTAGCTTCGATACGCGCTCTAGCTCTTCTGGACCATAAACTTCACCACCGACTGATACTAATTTGGTCTCTAAAGCTTTGTTATCTTTGCTGAAGTCGAAAACGACTCGAGCAGCAGATCCCAAATCTTCCATAGAGAAAGCCAAAAGTAGTGGACCAGTCATACGGTCTGACATGCTCTCAAACTTAGTGCCTTCAAAAGCGCGTTTTGCTAGTGTATTTTTTACCACTTTCAAAACGACACCTTTATCACGAGCTTGTTCGCGCAGCTTAGTAAGCTGTGCAACACCAATACCGTGATATTCGGCAGCTACTGCTGAGTAAGCATTAGCAGCAACTTCAGACACTTCAGCCACAACTTGTTGTTTTTGTTCTAGCGTTAATGCCATAAGTTGACTCCTTTAATCTTATCAATCGACTTATAATAAAAGTGCCAAAAACAAGGTTTTTATGCGCTCAAACTGTAAGCTAAGACTGACTTGATACGACACATTACCAGTGGATTCAATTAATAAAAAAAGCATCTACTGGTAACGACTGATTACGGCACCGTTATCAGAATGACGTTGAGTAATAGTTTGAAGATTATAAATAACCCTATCGCCCTATTCGCTCGTGTCTTAAACTGTGTGGGCCACCGTCTGCGTAGGACAACTAAGATTTTCATCTGTCGTCGATTAACAAAAGTGACTTATTATCATAAGCAACTATCCGAAGATCGCTAACTATGACTCTAAACTACTCTCTACCTACGGTCTTAGACAGCGTAGCAAATACTACGCTGACCTAATTCTTTAAAAACTGTTTGTGTTTATCATTCAAAATATTTGAAGATAAAAAATTTAATTATTTAGCAGTACGATAAGGAACAGCGTCGATCGTTAGACCTGGACCCATCGTGCTAGACAAGGTAATTTTCTTAATGAAAGTACCTTTAGAAGTAGCAGGCTTAGCACGCTTTAGATCAGAAAGAATCGCTTGCGCGTTTTGCTCGATTTGATCAGCAGTGAAACCAACTTGGCCGATAGTTGCATGGATGATACCAGCTTTATCAACACGGTACTGAGCCTGACCAGCTTTCGCATTAGTCACAGCTTCAGCAACGTTTGGCGTTACTGTACCAACTTTAGGGTTAGGCATTAGACCGCGTGGGCCTAGGATAGTACCTAATTGACCAACAACACGCATTGCATCTGGAGCTGCGATAACGACATCAAAGTCCATGTTACCAGCTTTGATTTGCTCTGCTAGGTCTTCAAAACCAACGATGTCTGCACCAGCTTCTTTAGCGGCTTCAGCAGCAGCGCCTTGAGCAAATACAGCAACGCGTTTGGTTTTACCAGTACCAGCAGGTAGGTTAGTTGCACCACGAACTACTTGATCAGATTTACGTGGGTCAACGCCCAAGTTTACCGCGATATCGATAGACTCTTTGAATTTTAGCGCTGGCAAATCGTTTAGGATTTGAACCGCTTCTTCAATAGTGTACTGTTTTTCGTTATCAATACGGCTTTGAATTTCTTTTTGACGTTTGGTTAGCTTAGACATTATACACCCTCCACGGTAATACCCATTGAACGTGCAGTACCAGCGATGGTACGAACAGCAGCGTCAAGATCAGCTGCAGTTAAATCTGCATTCTTAGTCTTAACGATATCTTCTAGTTGTGCACGGTCAACTTTACCAACTTTAGCAGTGTTCGGTGTACCTGAACCTTTAGCAATACCAGCAGCCTTACGTAGTAAGTATGCAGCTGGTGGTGACTTCATGATGAAGGTAAAAGATTTGTCGCTGTATACTGTGATCTCAGTTGGGATCGGTAGACCTGGCTCTTGGCCTGAGGTCGCAGCGTTAAATTCTTTACAGAACGCCATGATGTTCACGCCTTTTTGACCCAAAGCTGGACCAATAGGTGGTGAAGGATTTGCTTTGCCTGCAGGCACTTGCAGTTTGATGTAACCATCAATCTTCTTAGCCATGATACTCTCCTAAATGGGTGATAGCGCCAAATCAACGTGGTATACACCTAGTTGACTAACAGCTCCCCGGTTGATGAATTTTTTGCTAATTTAGTCCAGTTTTTCAACTTTACTAAATTCAAGCTCAACCTGCGTAGGTCGATTAAATACGTTTACCGTTAGATGTAGCTTAGACTTCTCGTAATCCACTTTTTCTACCAACCCTTTAAAGTCAGTAAATGGGCCATCGATAACCAACAACTCTTCGCCTGGCTCAAATAGAGTCTTAGGACGTGGGTCAGTCTCAGTCTGGTTCAAACGGTTTAAAATGCGATCAGCTTCTACTTGCGTAATCGGTGCAGGCATCTCAGGCGTACCACCGATGAAGCCCATAATACGAGGACAGTCTTTTACGATGTGCCAAGTATTGTCGTTCATTTCCATTTGGATCAATACATATCCAGGAAAGAACTTACGCTCGCTCTTACGTTTTTTGCCGTCTTTCATTTCGACGACTTCTTCAGTAGGAACCAATACATCACCGAATGACTCAGCAAAGTCACTACGATTAATACGATCAGTTAATGAACGTTGTACTTGTTTTTCATATCCTGAAAACGCTTGGACAATATACCAACGCATATCACGCTCCTGATCATTATAAATAAGTTGTTATGAGTAAATGTCTCGCTAATAGTCACTAATACGCGCTATTAACCGATGAAAATACCAACGAACCAATTAAAAAAGTTATCCAATAACCAAATAAAGAAACCAGCAATCGCAATCACGACAATCACTTGCCATGTATATTGAAAGGTTTCGTCTTTACCTGGCCATGTCACTCGGCGAAGCTCAACGGCAGCATCTTTTAATAATATTTTAAAAGCACGGCCTTGATGCGTTAACGCCAAACAAACTAATGCAAATACAACAAGTGCGACAATAATACCAATACGTACCCAGACGTCGTTGGCAGGTTGCCAATAGCCCGGTAAGTATTGATTTACTAGAGTCGCACCGATTAATACAGCTGCGGCAAGTAGCCACAAAATCAAATCTTTTATTGAGCCAGTCTTAGCCACTTCAACAGCAGTAGTACCGCTAGCTGAAACATGCTTATTTTTAGACAGCATTCCACCAGCAACCGCCTTGGCATCAGATAACTTAGTCTCGAGGTTATCTTGATCATTGCTCATAAAGAACTCGCTTCGGAGATGGTGGGGTACAACAAAGATGTGATAAGAAGATGGCAGGCGATGTAGGACTCGAACCTACAACCCTCGGTTTTGGAGACCGATGCTCTACCAATTGAGCCAATCGCCTATGGGTGTAAAGGACAGCATTATACAATATCTAGCATAGAATGCAAGCCCTTGACGGTAAAATTATTAATTTTACCTGATTTTGCACTACTGCAATCTAAAATAACTGCTAGCGTTGAGTGCAGCGATAATATAACAAGCTATGCCACAGATTACAATATGCTATCTAACAAATAATTATCTCTATCATGCATATGGAAAACCTATTAATACACGCTAGGTCTACTTCTATTTTCGAACGTGCTTCACTATCCCAATAAAAAAAGGCCACCCTAGATAGGATGGCCTTTTTTATGACTAATTCATAAGCTCATTGCTGAGTCTTAAGTCTTAGT
>NZ_JADQAM010000042.1:0-48020 GCF_022129405.1 Psychrobacter sp. Ps2
CCGCGGCTGTTCTAGCAGTCACTTCAGCCGTAAAAAACTCTAACAGCCTTCGCTGTACTTTTTTACTTAGTTTACAACGGGTTATCTTCATAAAAGTAGTCTAGCATAGTGCTTATCTACTACAGCCCCTAATATTTTTATGGTTAGTTGGTATTTAACAGCCTTACATCAGCAGTCTTAAGTGCAAAAGTATTGGATGTTTACAGTCGTCCCAAGTAGTAACAGGAAAAGTTAACATTACCTTTAAAATCAATTAATAAGACTACTTAAGTAAGCTAGTAAGTCATAGACAAAGCGTCTATTTTTTTGCTTCTTCAGTTGTCTGAGCGTCTACTTTATCTTGAGTTTTTAACTCAAAATCTGACGCATCATGACGTTCGTGTAATTGCTCAGCAGGTTCACCCCAAGTGCGGTTTACCTTGCGACCACGTTGCACAGCAGGACGCTCTAAAATCTCAGTTGCTCAGCGGCGTACATTTGGATAGCTCTCAACTTGTAGGAACTCTCCTGCATTATATGCTTCGCCTAGTATTAAGTTGCCATACCAAGGCCAAGTGGCGATATCTGCAATCGTATACTCATCGCCACCTAGATAGCGATTTTCTGCAAGCTCACGTTCTAGTACATCTAATTGACGTTTTACTTTCATCGTGAATCGATTGATAGGGTACTCAAACTTTTCTGGCGCATAAAAGTAGAAATGTCCAAAACCGCCGCCTAAGTAAGGGGCAGAGCCTTGTAACCAGAAGAGCCAATTCATGACTTCAGTGCGTGCTGCTGCATCTTTAGGCAGTAGTTTTCCGAATTTTTCAGCAAGATAGAATAAAATGGCGCTACTCTCAAACACACGGCTACCAGTCTCTGTATCCAAAAGTACAGGGATTTTTGAGTTTGGATTTAGCTCAACGAAACCTGATGAGAACTGTCCGCCTTCACCAATTTGAATAAGGTGCGCGTCGTACTCAGCGTCTGTCACACCTAATGCCAATAACTCTTCAACCATAATGGTGACTTTTTGGCCATTAGGGGTGCCCATTGAGTAGATCTGTAACGGATGTTTGCCGCGAGGTAGATCCGCTTCATGTGTTGGGCCAGCGATAGGGCGGTTGACACTTGCCCACTTACCACCGCTTTCTGCATCCCATGTCCAGACGCTGGGTGGCTCGTAATGATTAGAGTTTGACATAATGATGATACCTTTTTATATACTGTGCTCAGTAGGGTGTAATTGGTAAATCAGATCCAGTTTATTGTTTTTATTCTGGCATGTCTGCTAGTTGCTTTAAGATGTTTTTGTAGTTTTCTACACCTTGTGCGCCGCTCACCAGATGACGACCATTAAAGATAACCGATGGTACGCTTTGAACACCTTGCTGCTTTGAATGCTGTACGGCTTCACGCATCACATTGGCAAAGCGTTGATCTGCGATAACGGCGAGTGCTTCGGTACGATCTAGTCCGATATCTGCTGCGACATCTGCCAGTACGGTACTATCAGCCACATTTTTATTATCGACGAAATGTGCAACGAACAATGCTTGTTTTAGGTCGTGCATACGTCCTTGCTGATCAGCCCAATGCAGTAACTGATGCGCATTAAAAGTATTGTAAGTACGAAAATCATCGGTAAACTGAAAATTAAATCCAGCTTCTGCACCTGCTGCTGTCATTCTAGCTCGGCTCTCTTTAACGTCCTCAGCAGTTGTACCGTACTTCTCCATAATATGCTCACGATAGTTTCGTCCTCCGTGCGGCGTATTAGGATTTAGTTCAAATGGATGCCAATGAATCTCATGCGGCGTGTTGGTTTGTTTTAATGCCTCGGCCAATTGACTATAACCGATAGCGCACCAAGGGCATACAATGTCTGACACGATGTCTATTTGTAAGGGTTTTTTTACCTGTTCCATAGGATCTCTCATTAGCGATGAATTAAAATGAAAAACTGCTGCCCGAAGATGTTTCGAACAACAGTATGAAAACATCAAATGGACGGTGTCAGCGCTAGGCTAGTGCTGCTATTAACCAGCTTTATGCCACTCAAACTTTTGGAATGGTTTGTCTACAGGTGTATCAGCCAAGTGGTTCGTGTAGTTGCTCATGACTTTTTGAGCTGCACCTAGAATAATTTCTAGGATTTGACGCTTGGTGTAACCTGCGTCCAAGAATGCTTGGACTGCGCTATCATCCACATTACCACGACCACGTACAACAGAAAGTGTAAAGTCGCGTAGCGCTTCTAGACGTGCGGTTGGTAGTGGCGTCTCATCACGTAGTGCATCAGTGATAGCATCATCTACCTTCATGCTTTTGGCGATACCAGTGTGAGCAGGAACGCAATAATGGCAGGCGTGCTCGACGTTGATAGTTTGCCATACGACAGTGGTTTCTTCATCATCAAAGCTGCTGTTCAAGAATAGTTCATGAAGACGTTGGTAGCCTTCTAGTAATCCTGGTGCTTCAGCCATAACAGCATGTAGATTTGGAACCATACCAAAAGCCTTGATAGAGGTATCAAGCAATGCTTTGCTGTCTGCTGGCGCGCTGTCTTTATCGTGTAGTGTAAATTCGGTCATAATATAATTCCTAGTAGTCGGTTTAAACTTAACTTGTTTTAGGGTTTTGAAATAGCCTAAAAGTAATCGTTGATTTGTTATCAATCATTATTTTGAATGGTTACTCAAAATTGACGATTTTGCTTAGTAAGCGATTCAATAGAGACCACTATAAATAATTATTGAGCAATCGCTCAATAATTATTTGAGTAATCGTTCAATTAAATTGTAATGGCTCAATTACATTTCTCTGCGTAATTCATACTACTCTATTAATATCAGTATCTTAAGAAGGTAACACTGTGTAAGTAGTAAGAGAAAATAACGGTAAAAAATATTTTTTAGCTTTAGTTCTTCTGATGATACGAACAAGACTTATCGAAATGAAGCTGATCGACTTTATCCATCGCATGTAGAGAAAATAGTATTGATATGATGTTTGTTATATCAATGTATAACATTACTTGAACGACCGTTCATTTGCGTCTATAGTGTATGTCAGACAATAAAAATGTGCTTCAAATCAGATGCTTGTTTTTGTTATCTCATTACAATTTTTATAGTTGTCAGCTTTTATAGTCATTAGACGACTGTCTTCATATAATAGGATAAAGTTATGCTTAAATTTTATTTTCATCAAACGCCAAACCCAATGAAAGTAGCATTGTTTCTTGAAGAAACTGGGCTACCTTATGAGCTTGTGGCAGTAGATACGCTAAAAGGTGAGCAGCATACACCTGAGTACCGTGCTATCAACCCAAACGGTAAAACACCTGCGCTAGAAGATGATGGCAAACGCGTGTTTGATTCTACGGCTATCTTGATGTATCTTTCTGAAAAAACAGGCAAGTTGGCAGGACAACCAGAAGATCGTAGTGAGATGCTGTCTTGGCTTATGTTTGTGGCATCTGGACTGGGACCTTTTTCTGGTCAGTCTGTTCACTTTAGACATAAAGCGCCAGAGAAAATCCCATATGCGATTAATCGCTACCTTCGTGAGGCCGAGCGTCATTATGAAGTGCTAGATACGCACCTAGAAGGTCGTGAATATATGGTTGGTGATAGCTATACAATCGCTGATATTTCTACTTGGGGCTGGATTGATAAGGCAGCGGTCGTACTAGGTGATGCAGGATTGGATAATTATCCTAATCTAAAGCGTTGGTTTGCAAATATTGATGCCCGTCCTGCGGTACAAAAAGCCCGCGATATCCCTAAAGGTATTGATTTTAAGACTGACTTTGATGATGTTGCAGCACGCGCACTTTATCCACAAAACTTTGATAAAAACAGTTAATCGAAGCAAAGGCGGTCAATAAGCCTTATAATATAAAAAGTGATTAAAACCAGTAACTAAGGTTGATTCTACAAACTTTGCCTTAAAATAGATTTTAATGACTATGTGCAGAATTCCTCTACCTTTAAAGTAGAGGGATGAGTATATCATTATTTTTTAGTATAGCTTAAGATGTTATCATACCTTATGCCCAAACAAATCTTAAAAGCTTATAAAGTGAGATTATATCCAAATGACGAACAGCAAGTATTCTTTGCTAAATCATTTGGATGTACCCGCTTTATTTGGAATAAGATGTTGTCTGATAAGGTTAATCATTATAAAGCAAATAAAACGATTCTAAACAACACCCCTGCTCAGTATAAAAAAGAGTTTGAATGGCTCAAAGAAGTAGATAGCTTAGCGTTAGCTAACGTGCAGCAGAACCTTCGCAGCGCCTATAAAAAGTTTTTCGAACAAGGCACAGGCTTCCCTAAATTCAAGAAAAAAGGTATCAAAGACAGCTACACCACTAACAACCAAAAAGGGACGGTTGCACTCACATATAACAGTGTCAAACTCCCTAAAATTGGTCATATCAAAGCAAAAGTACATCGCCGCATTAATGGGCTTATTAAAAGTGCCACTATCAGCGGAACTCCATCTGGTAAGTACTTTGTCAGCCTATTGGTTGAAACAGTAGTGGAGCCGCTACCAAAGACTTATTCTAATATAGGCATTGATTTAGGATTGACCAACTTTATTGTCTTATCAGACAGTACTAAAGTTGCTAATCCTAGGTTTCTATCGAAGCTGAAAGACAAGCTTGCGCGTGAGCAAAAGATTTTAGCCAAACGTAGAGAGGTTGCTAAAGCTCAGCAGCGTAAGCTGTCAGACAGTCGTAATTATCAAAAGCAAAAAGCTAAAGTCGCGAAGATTTACGAAAAAATAACCAACCAGCGTCTTGATTTTCTACATAAACTCTCATTCAATATCATCAAAAACCACGATGTCATTGCTATAGAGGACTTGAACATTAAAGGGATGGTTAAAAACAGAAAGCTTGCCAAAGCTATTAACGATAGTTCATGGTCAGTCTTTACAATTATGCTTGCTTATAAAGCAGAATGGTATGACAAAGCGCTTGTGAGAATAGACCAATGGTACCCGTCATCTAAAACATGCTCAGGCTGTGATTATGTCCTTGGCAAAGATGACCTTAAACTCAGCGATAGATTATGGGACTGCCCAAGGTGTCTGCAGACCCATGATCGAGACATCAATGCCAGCATCAATATCTTAAATCAAGGATTGATATTGGTTAAACAATCAAAAACTGTCGGTGCGATAGGGTTAGCTTAGTAAATTCGCTTAACCGCTGATACAGAATAGCGTATTAAGTAAAAGCGTTACCTAAGAAACCTCTACCTATAAGCAAGGTAGTGGATAGTTCATGGCAAAGATATTAAGGTGAAAATTATGAGTGCTCCGATAAAGTTCAATCGTGAGGATGTGATCGAAAAAGCAAAAAATCTCTATTGGGAGAAAGGCTATCACGCGACATCAATGCGCAATTTGCAAGATGTGGTAAATATGCATCCAGGTAGTATTTATGCAGCTTTTGGTAGTAAAGATAAACTATTTACAGAGTCACTGAATCGCTATGCCGCAGATGGTGCCAAGAGATTGGCCGACTGTATTGAGCAAAAAGACACAGTGTTAGATGGCTTAAAACATTTTATCCATACGGTGATTGTCTGTAATAGTACTACTGCGCCTAGCGGTATGTGCATGATCGTCAAGACAGTCGCTGAGCTTACTCAAAACGATAGTCCAGATTTGCTCGCACATGCAACGAATATATTGGAAGGTATAGAGGCATCGTTTGCCGTGCTCTTTGGACAAGCCATTGATAGCGGTGAAATTAGCGCAGAAAAAGATCCAGTTGAGCTGGCGCGTTATTTCCAAATTCAAATTATAGGTCTCAGGACTTATGCGCAAGTCACTAATGACAATGATGCAGTAGAAAAATATATCGATGATATTTTCAAAAATATCGTATAGCAAGGTTGTATAAAAAGCAGATTTTTTAGCATGTGATCATGTCGTTGACCAATTATCACGGCATTACTAAAAACCCTGATTGCTAGTACATTAGCAGTCAGGGTTTTTGTTATCTATTACTGTGCTTTCGGATTGTCATTGATGAACTTCAGCAGAAGCTCAGCCAACGTTTCGCCTTGGTCTTCTTGCAGAAAATGACCGCCATTAGTAATAGTCGTATGATTTTGGTCTTTGGTACCAGGAATTAGCTTTTGCATGATGCGATCACCGCCACCAGTTACGGGGTCGGAATCACTAAACAATGTGATGAATGGTTTGCTCCATTTGCTTAGCACGACCCAAGCTGCACGGTTGTTTTCTGAAGCAGGGTCATCGGGTGTCGTAGGCACCAGGATAGGAAACTGTCTGGCGCCTTCTTTATAATACTCATCAGGGAAGGGTGCATCGTAAGCATCCAGTACGGCTTGTGATAACGTCGTTGTGGTACCGCTTTTGATGGTGCCTGCTACATTGAACTGCGGCGTTTCCTGAGAGAACTTCTGCCACTTGCGAAAACCTTCGCCAGGATCATGATCCCCAGTCGGTAGCATCGTGTTGCCTGCTGCGACGCGATCGAATTTGTCAGGATGCGCTGCTACTAAACGTAGACCGATTAAACCGCCCCAATCTTGACAAAACAGTGTGATATTTTTTAAATCTAATTGATCAAGCACCGATTGCATCCAATCGACATGGCGCTGATAGTGTAGTCAGTACGTGATGCAGGTTTGTCTGAACGTCCAAACCCAGGAAGGTCTGGCGCAATAACGCGGTGTCCTGCTGCTGTTAGTATTGGAATGACTTTGCGGTACAGGTAAGACCAAGAAGGCTCACCATGTAATAACAAGATAGGATCAGCGTCGCTTGGACCTTCATCAAGGTAGTGTACGCGTAGCTCACCACCTTCTGTATCATCAACCATCAAATAGTTCGGTTTAAAATCGTAATCTTGCAAGTTAGCAAAACACGAGTCAGGTGTCCTAAGTTTTTTCATACATCATCCTTGGGTTAGAAAAATAACAGTGCATTCTGGCACAGGTGTTAGACATTCTATTAGAAGTGAATCTCTAAGTGCTACTCGACTATCACTGGTAATCCTAGCGATAAAACTATCTGCCGATATACTATGTTGATTAAACGTTCAAAATGAAAACTATACCCTACATGCATTCGTTGCTGCAAACATTAATAGTGGATGCGCCAGTAGCATCCACTATATATAGGATAGATTTTGAGTTTCATTTTATAAGGCTAAACTAATCGTGACGCCAGTAGACCTTTACCACGACATCGGTACGACTAAGATCGAGTCGGTCTTTCAGCAACGGGCGCAATGCTTTGGCAGTATTCGCTTCTAGTGCTCCCCAGACTTTATCAATCTGTAGAGGGTTATTAGTCAAATAGTCGCCTAACTCTCTGTCGATTAGCGTGGCTAACTCTGCTCCTGAGTTTGGTTGATTGGTTACTATAGGCAATACGGTAAAATGATCATCCTTGCGGCTTTCAGTTTCGCAATCAAGGCCACTGCGCATTTTTACCGTATCAAAATAGCTTTGATCGCCTGCATCTTGCGTCACACAAATGACTAATGGTGGCGTAGGGTTGTTCCATAGCTCTAGCAGTCGTGCTGCCGTTGGTATCGAGGTCTCATCGACAATCAGTACCGCTTGACCGTCTCGTAAGTGCTCTACCTTTTCTGGAAACTCTCGTTTTGTGACGACGGTCTCGCCTGCTTGGAGTGCTGCTGCCCAGTTGCCCCCCGGCGTATCCCCATGCAAAAAAACATCGATCCATGCTCGTATCTCATCATCAGCTTGCCATGCTTTTCTTAAAGTGTAATAGCAGTGAGGACGAGCAGGGCGTATGTTCTCCTTATCGCTACCATTAGTTTTATAGTCACCAGCTTTATAGCCATCAGTGCTGTCATTCATTAATGCATCGGTCATTGCATTGTGCTCTAAATCAAACAAGTAAGCGTAACCCGCTTCGTTGGTAGGTACTGACGTCGAGTTTTTTGCGCCCTTAGCATTACTTAACTGAGCGGTATTATTTAATGGCGTATCACTATTTAATGACGGCATGCTCAATTCAAGGCGCAGCATATTTTTGCTGGCTCTATAACTACTTTGTACATCAAATACTTGCTTGGTCAGTTTGATTGTTTTTTTGCCTAGCTTTTTATCTGCTCTTTGTTTTAGCAAGATATATTGGGCTTGCAAGTCATCAAGCTGGGAGATAGGGGCGGCAAAAGCGATAAAGAAAGTCTGGTTATGAAGCGAGGTATTTTGAGCGTCAGTTGATTGATTCTCTACGCCTTTTGGACAAGTCTGTATGGCAATACCTTCAGCATAAATATCAGTTATTTGGGCATCGACCAGATCCGATTCGGCGGTAGATAATGAGGTAAATGCACTCAAAAATCCAAGCAGTTCGTCGAGGTGCTCTTCATTAATATGAGCGACCACACTTGCTATTTCAGGATCGTTTAGAGAGGTGTATTGGCTGTTTTGGTTATCAGTGTTTTCTGTAGTAGCTAAAAGAAGGTTGGTCATATAAATACTCGCAATCAACAGAGCGTTGAAATTAAAGTGAATGATTTTATAGTTAATGATAATTGTTTTTGTTATCATTTACGAGTAAAATCAATTTTTATTGTGGTTTGATCGTCAAAAATTGGTCTACAACCGATGGCCGATGAACCATCATTTTTATGACATATTATTTTTATCAACAATGAGTGCTTATATGCTACGTGCAAACCAGCTGACTATCAGCCGTCAAGGAAATACTCTATTAGACAACGTGACTTGTGAGATTGATACCAATCAACTGGTGGCTCTGGTTGGGCATAATGGGTCTGGCAAATCGACCTTGATCAAAGCGCTAGCGGGTGAGATGGCAAGTAGTAGCGGCAATGTCACTTTAGATGAGCACAGTATCAATGACTACGCCAGTAAGGAGTTAGCGCGGCAAATGGCATATCTGCCGCAGCAATTGCCAGAAGCTGCTGGATTCACAGTGCGTGAGCTAGTCATGCTAGGGCGCTATCCCCATCAAAAATGGCTACAAAAGCCAACTCAAATGGATAAAGACAAAGTCGCGCAAGCATTAAAAGTGACTCAAACTGAAGCGTTTGCTGATCGAATTACTGCCACGCTATCAGGTGGTGAGCGCGCTCGTGCGTGGCTCGCGATGTGTCTGGCACAAGATACCCGTTACCTATTGCTCGATGAGCCACTTGCTGCGCTTGATATGCATTATCAAATCGAGGTCATTCAGCTCATTCGTCGTTTGGTGGATGAACAAGGATTAAGCGTGGTAATTATTATTCATGATATTAATTTGGCTGCGCAATATGCCGATCGAGTCATCGCGCTGAAAAATGGCCAAATATGTCACAACGGCGATATCGCCAGTACCATGCAACCTACCGTGCTACACGATATCTTTAATGTCGATATGCAGCTACTCAGTCATCCTATTACTGGACAGCCTGTCGCAGTCGCCTAACGTTTGGTTTTTGCTCCTTCTTTTTAATTCGCCTACAAAGATACGCTTCTATGCCTCCCGTTTTTTATACAGATAAATTATCAAAACATCCAATAGTTACGTCAGTATCAGTAATGACATCACTGAAATGGTTCGCCCTCGCATTGTGTTTGGTATTGACCGCCTGTAATAGTCAGACATCCACTACCTCAGAAGTAGAAAACAGTCATAGCGATAGGATGAATATCGTGTCTCCTGACTGGGGTAATGCAGCGACTTTAACAGCGATGGGGCATGCACCAATTGCGACAGGTGATGTCAGGGTTTGGGACAGATGGGTGGGAAGCCCCAAACTACCAACGTCGATCACAGACTTAGGCATCCGCTATCAGCCCAACGCTGAGCTAATCGCTCAACTGCCTGTCGATATGGTCATAGATAATTATTTTTATGAGCATGCACGCAACTTATACGGCGATGTCCCTGCGGAGTCTGTGATGTTTGCTGCCAAAGGAGAGACGGCAACGTGGGCTGACTATACCGAACCGACGCGGGAGCTTGGCGTACTGATCGATAACCCGAAGATGGCTGAAGACTATATTGTACAAAGTCAGAAAGACATACAGCTGGCCAGTCAGCAATTCAAGGAGCGTTATCCAAAAGCCAAGAAATTCGCAGTGGTACAGTTTGCGGATGCTAATAACATGCGTATGTATGTGGCAAACAGCTTATTTCAGCCTGCGTTAGAGCAGATGGACAGAGAGCTTGTGGTATTGGGCAAGGGCAATCAGTGGGGGTTTGTGCCAATACGAATGGGAGATTTGGCGCAACTAGATGATGAGACTTGTCTATTAATTATCGATCCACTAAGCCCAATTACTAGAGCTGAAATTGATGACAGCTTAATTTGGCAGCGCCTGGGTTATGGTAATACCCGCTGTGTGGGCGAGCTACCACCAGTATGGATTTATGGTGGGATGTCATCATTGGTTAGCCTAGCAAATAACTTGTCAGAAGTTTCATTAAAAGGCGGGGAAGTACTATGAGCGCCAATGTAGACACTCACAACAAAAACAATAATATCAATAACCACACCGACAGTTCTCATAACGACAGTGCTCATACGATGACATCAGCCTCTCAAGCAGCAATAGTTCCAAAACCCTCATCAACGTTATCATCTTCGCAATCATTGAAACAGTCATCATCACCACTGAATCAGCCACCGAACCAACCCAAACCACAGACTTCTTTATTTGCCAATTTGTCTTGGCGACTGTGGGCCATGCTCATCGGACTAGCGGCTTTGTCGTTATGGAGTAGTTGGGTACTGATAGATCAGCAGTGGACGCCCCCACTTCGTGATTTGTTGATACCAAGCTCGCAATTAGATATTGCCAGTATGGCGACACAGCTACATATAGTGGCAACCAGCGTAGTGGCGTTGTTGGCTGGCGGGCTATTAGGCGTGGTCAGTATTTTATTACAGCAATTGGTAAAAAACCCACTAGCATCAGATACGACGCTAGGTGTGGGCGTGGGTGCACAGTTGGCCATGCTTATTGTCACGTTATTTTTGCCAAGCTTGGCTATTTATGGCGGACTTTATGTAGCCTTTGTAGGAGCTATCATTAGTATGGGTCTGGTATTTGCCTTATCATCACCCAGTCGATTTAATCCATTGATTTTAATATTGGCCGGTTTGGTGGTCAATATTTTGCTGGCCGCAGTAGCCAATGTACTGGTGTTGTTTTTTGCTGAGCGTAGTAATGGCATGCTGTCGTGGGCGGCTGGGTTTTTGGCACAAAACAGCTGGCATACCAGTATCGCGTTAGTTATCACTGCTATTTTGATGGCGGTCGTATGTCTACCATTACTAAAACCATTAACGCTGATGAGTCTAGATGACACGCAGGCAAAACGTTTGGGTGTACCTATTAATGGGATTCGCGCACTTGTTGTATTGGTGGTAGCCGTTGTGACCGCTTTAGTGATTAGTGAGGTTGGCTTAATTGGTTTTATTGGTCTTGGTGCGGCAAGTTTGGTCAATGCGCTGGGTATTTCCGCTATTGGTAAGCGTTTAGCCATTGCCTTTGGTTTAGGAGCACTGCTGTTATTATTGACTAGCAATGTCGCGTTATTGCTTGAGCCAATACTTGATATGCAGATTCCAGCTGGTGCCATGACAGGTATCTTGGGTGCACCGTTAATTATTTGGCTGATTTTGCGTCAGCGTCGCGAGCGGATAGAGACAGTGACACCGATGCTTGCAGGTAAGCATACATCCATTGCCTTTTGGCGATGGGGCGTTGGCGTGCTCGCTATTATCATGTTTGCCTGTTTATTTGTACAAGATATCAATGGTTGGGGGTTAAGTACGGACTGGGCGCTTACGCAGCAGTACCGCTTACCTCGCAGTTTGAGCGCTGCGGCCACAGGCTTGATGTTGGCGGTCGCCGGTGTGCTACTGCAAACTTTAACGCGTAACCCCATGGCCAGTCCTGAGGTGCTGGGGGTCAGTTCAGGCGCGGCACTTGGGGTTATTTTAGGGTTTTTATTATTACCAAGTTTAGGACTATCTGCAGGAGCAGGAACGTTGCTGGTTTCAGGACTGTCAGGGGCGATGGCCGTGCTGCTATTGATTATTTGGCTAGCACGCAGGGTCAGCTCAGGTTATTTATTATTGGTAGGTATAGGCATTGCCGCCATGATGGATGGGGTGATGCATATGGTCAAGCTCTCAGGAGATCCGCGTCTAGAAGCGATGCTCAGCTGGCTTTCAGGGACGACTTATAGCGCTCAGCCTAGTACAGTATGGTATCTCATTGGCATTGCCGCTATCTTATTTGTACTCAGTCTATTGCTGATTAAGCCTTTGCGAGTTCTTGGGCTAGGTACAGGTGTGGCGCGTAATTTGGGTGTGGCGGTTACGCCAGTGACTTTGTCGTTATTGGCATTAGTAGCAGCACTTAGTACGGCCAGCACGCTTGCCGTTGGCCCATTGAGCTTTATTGGTTTGATGGTGCCGCATTTGGCTACTTCACTGGGAGCTGTGAAGCTTGAACGACAATTGCCACTAGCTGCACTTTTAGGGGCAGGGGTAATGGTGATAGCGGATTGGATTGGCCGTTATGTTATTTTCCCTTATGAGCTGCCAGCTGGTACGATTGCTGCCATTATCGGTGGTGGGTATTTCTTATGGCTCATTCGTAAGGTACCAGCCTCAGCAAAAAGGTAGCTCATGTCTGCAAGCATTGAATTTGAATAGCCGACAATTTTGACTTCATTCAGCAGAGGCTTATCTAACCTTATTTGATCAGTATTTTGATAAGAATAATGATGCTAAGTTTCAGCGAGATTGGATGACGTGCTCGGCAGGCTAGCAAAATAATAACTAGGAGCAAGTCATGCTGACCATCACTCAATTTTATGGTGCCACTGCTTAATGAGCAACGCCCCTATAAATAAGGCATCTACCAATGAGTCGCCTATAAACGAAGCCTCGAATAGTAGTGGTAATGGCTTTACCGACAAACAGGTACAGCAGGTGTTACTGACACTACTGCTCGGCGGTACGGTGGTCAGCTTTAGTAATAGTGCGCTCAATCCAGCGATTCCTGTCTTTATGTCGGCGTTTGATGTCGATATCGTGATGGGGGGCTGGGTGTTAAATGCTTATGTCTTGGCCATGAGTGTAGGGCTAATGCTGAGTGGCTACTTAAACAAAAAGTTTCCGTTTAAGCATGTTTATTTGGCGGCAATTTTTGGATTTATGCTGGGCTCAGTCATTGGCATGCTGGCGTCTAGCATGAGCTTTGTCATCATTGCCAGAGCCATACAAGGACTGAGTGGCGGTCTGATTATCCCGCTGTCTATTGGTATGCTATATCAGATTTATCCGCAGAAACAGCACGGCAGAGTAATGGCGCTATGGGGCATCGTTATTATGATGTCGTTGGCGTTTGGCCCTTTGGTCGGTGCTTATTTGGTTGAGCAGTTTGCGTGGTGGACACTGTTTGCCATTACCTTACCACTCAGTGCGGCGGTCATGGCGATGGTGTGGCGATTGATACCTGACATACGCTCACATGATGAAAAAAGCCCTTTCGATATCATCGGGTTTATCAGCTTACTCATTTGGCTATTGACCATGATGGTTTGGCTGAGCACGCTGAAGATAGACTTCACTGGTGGATTATTCAGCAGCGACGGGTTATTAAAGATAGCCACGTTGGGTTTATTGTCTGTCGGATTTTTACTGTCCGCGATGGCTTGGTGGGCATATGAGCGGCGGCAGAAACATCCATTATTAAACGTACGCTTGTTTAACAATAAAACCTATTTGCACAGTAATATCATTAGCATTAGCCAAACAGTCGGTTTGATGCTGTGTCTCTTGCTATTGCCCGTGTTAATCCAAGATGTAATGGGTGAGAGTGCCTTATGGACAGGTATTGTCCTGATGGTAGCGACGCTCGTGGCCAGTATCACCACGCATTACGCTGGCAAGATGGTAGATAAGCAAGGTGCCCGAGGGATTGGCATCGTAGGAATTGCGATTAGTGCGCTGTCTACTTTGATGCTGGCATGGTGCTTGTATCAGCCTACGCTTTGGCTATTAATGCTAATTATGAGTGTGCGAGGTATTGGGGTAGGTTTGGCGTATCTGCCGACCACTACCGTTGGTTTTAGCAGCTTACCCAAAGACGCGGTCACTGAGGGAGCCGCCCTTAATAACATCAGTCGCCGTATCATCTCTACTATATTTATCACGCTGTCCACCCTTTATATAGGCAGTCGAAGTGCGCAGTTATTAGCAGCAGGTAGTAGTGACGGCATGGCAAGCGCGATCCAAGAAATACTGGTGGTCATCGCGGTGATGCTATTGTTCACACTTCCTTCTGCCTGCAAATTACCACGATCCCCATAAACGAATACCCCCTATCGGGGTTTACTTTAACTTATCAAGACGGAAATATCATTGATTTTTGGCACTAGGCATTAATCGCCGCAGAACAGTGGGCATCATTAATCAATTGTCCTTTTCACCCACTGGATAAAAGTAAGTTGGGTTTCCCTGTATTTATGCAGAGTATCAGCGCTGTGACTATGTGCAAGAGTAACTAAACACAAGGCACGCTAGCACCCAATATTTGCTATCGCTTCGGTGAGCAGATAGCGATTATTCGTTCAGGCGATATTGCCATTATGGATAGTGATGGTGTATTTATATTATCTGTGATGTAGCATAGCAGCTATTATCAGGTCGTCAAAATAAGTATAGAGAGGATGAGATGGAACTCCAACGCTTCTTTAAGGCCTATCATAACAGTGAGCTAGATAAATTATTCAATGACTAATGAAATTATCAAAGATTAAATAGCCAACTATACCTGCGAAAACAACACAAATAAACGCTACTAACAAGATATAGATACATATGGAAATAAAAACGATTATCATTTACAATGCTCTTCACAAAGTTAGTACACACAGTATTATTAGCTAAATATTACTCATATCACTGTTTATTTATCCAACTAAGTGAAATAACCTAAGTGAAAAAATTATGAAAAGCCATCATCAAGTTGCTCTATCTGTTCTTACCCTCTGTATTAGTCAGCAATTATATGCACAAACCGACAATGCAGTAGACGTTTCATTAGATGCGCAGGATTCAGCGGAACTGGCTTCAAGTACTGTGTCTAACGATACACCTAATGTGACTTTAGACACTATCAATGTCACTGCTAAAGCTAGAACGGGCACGGCGCTGGCACAGAAAATTAGTGAGATGCCAGCAGTTACTCAAGTAATTACTGAAAATGAGATTCAGATGCAGGCAACGGGTGACCGTACTACTGGTGATATCTTGGCACAGTTGATACCGAGTTTGGGTGCCAGTAGTGGTTCTACCAGTAACTATGGTACGACCATGCACGGACGTCCTGTACAGTTCTTGTTGAATGGTGTGCCTTTAAGCAGCTCACGCAGTCTTTCACGCGAGCTAAATAGTATCGATCCTGCGCAGCTTGAGCGGGTAGAGGTACTCTCAGGTGCCACCAGTATTTACGGTGCTGGTGCAGCAGGTGGCCTGATTAACCTTGTGACCAAATCTTTGGTAGGTTATGGCCCTATCAGACAGACTAGAGTCGGTGTCAGTAGCAGTCGTGGTTTTGAGTCAGACTCATTGGGTTATCATGTAGGACAAACCTTAGGATATGGCGGCGAGCGAGTGTATGGTCGATTAGATGTTGATTATGATAATAAAGGCGGCAAGTTTGATAGCAAAGGCAATCGAATCAGCCCAGATGCCAACCAAACTGACCAGCAAGATACCGAATCGCTAAGTGTAAATGGTAGCTTGGGTGTAGAGCTCACTGACAGCCAACGTCTTGATCTTGCAGTGACTTACTATAAAGATGAGCAAAACACCGACTATGGCCCGGATTATGGTGATAATTTACAGGTTTTGTTAAAACCTAAGGATGCACCACCGTCTTTAAAAGCCATTGATGGTGCCAACGTAGAAAATGAGCCATATACCGAAAAAAGCTCAGTAAATTTAAGCTATAGCGATGATGACTTTGTAGGCTCAGGGTCTAGCTTAAGCTTGACAGGCTATTATAGAGATGAGAAAGGCCGTTTTTATCCTTCTGGTAAAGATTTCCCTAAACAAGCGGGCAAAGTCTGGGTAGCTAATGGTCTTACCGATAAGAGTACGCTAGAAGAATTATTGGGCGGGGCTGTCGTCGTCACTCAGTCAGAAGCTGACATCGAAGTAATGGGCTTACGTGCCGCCATGCAAACCGAGAAGGAAGTCGCAGGCAAAAAGACTCTACTTAGCTATGGTGCTGATTTCGAGCGCGAAAACAGTGAGCAAACTTACTATGGTCAAGACCTAAATACGTTCCTTGCTAGCAATGGTTTAAGCGCCCAAACCAATGGGCTTACCTACAATGGTGGACCAGATACCACTATCGATAAATGGGGTGCTTTTGTCAATGCAGATGTAGATCTAACCGACAAGTGGCATACTAGCGCTGGTGTGCGTTACCAAAAGCTAAAATCTGAGACTGATGCCTTTACGCCTATCTATGAGCAACTGCTTGAAGAGTATTTTAATAGCCCTGCTATCAGTGGGACAAGCGCAGCTTATGGTATTGACTATCAAGCAGGCGACGTAGAAAAAGGCAGCACAGATCACGACAAAACCTTGTTCAATCTCGGCACGAGCTATCAATTAACCCCAAATGATCAAATATTTGCTAATTTTTCACAAGGGTTTACGACAGCCGATATCCAACGGGCGCTACGTGATGTACGTGCCGGTTTCGTGGTTAACTCAGACAACGTACAACCGATTACAACCAATAACTACGAGTTTGGCTGGCAAGGCAAACATGGCGATACAGCAGCACGCTTGAGTGGCTTTTATAATGAGTCAGATAAAGTGGTGCGCTTTACTGACAGCTATACCGTAGAAGTTGTCGATACCGATGAGCGCGTCTATGGCGTGGAAGGGTCACTCAGTCATGATATCAGTGACAAATGGCAAGTAGGCGGCAGTGTGGCCTATACCCGTGGTCAGTATGACAAAGATGGCGATTGGCTAGAGCTCGATGCAGTACGTCTAACACCGTTAAAAGGTACTGCATTTGCTCAGTATAACTTCGATGAAGGCAGTAACATACGTCTGCAAGCATTAGCAATCGGCGGTGATGATAAAGCCTTTAAAGACCAACAAAAAGACCCTGACTCTAGTGCCTTACCTGTCACTGGTTATATGACCCTTGATGTGTTGGGACAAGTAGAGATGCCAGTAGGCCGAGTAGGTTATGGGGTTTATAACTTGCTCAATAAAGACTATTTAACAGTCTATCATCAAACCACGTATGGCGATCTGAACCGTTTACCTGCATCAGGCACGACTTATGGCCTAAGCTATACCGTCGATTACTAAAAAGCGCAACACATTAAAAAACCCTTCAGGCTATGAAAAGTTAGCGTGAAGGGTTTTTTAATGTTCATAACTCTCTAAAGTATTCATCTGCTCCAAAAGTATTTGTCAACGTTTTCCATTCTATATTTGATGAGGTGCAAAAAATTATTTTTTGGCATTTTATGATTGACTTATAGCGTATCAATGCTAATCTAACCTCTCTTTGGGGAGTAGCCTGCTTTCGTACTGCGAAAGCGTTCGTATCAACATACTTGGCCACATGCCATGGTGCGAACACCTCTCGGTTGGCGAGACCATCGATATATCTACACTGCAGGTCGGGGGTGTGGCTATGTCGTGGACTCTATACTCGACCAGAGAAAATCACATGAATCCTATCGCACTTCTATTACTTGCGCTTTCTATGTCTACTGATGCCTTTTCTGTGGCAATCAGTAAAGGAGCAATTCTTAAAAACCCTCGTTTTACCGAAGCCTTCAGAATGGGTGTTATTTTTGGCACCATTGAAGCGATCACGCCGATTATTGGTTGGTTAATTGGTCACTCTGCCACATCCTTTATAGATGCGTCTTTTATTGAGGCATGGGATCATTGGGTCGCGTTTGTCATACTTTTTACGCTCGGTCTGCACATGCTGTATGAGGGACTGAAGCCAAGTGATGAAACGGCAGAAGTGCTATCGAGACATTCTTTTTTCAAACTTGCTTTGACTGCATTTGGTACCAGCATCGATGCCATGGCTGTCGGTGTGAGCCTAGCATTTGTAAAGGTCAATATTTTACTGGCGGCAGGTCTTATTGGCTTGGCCACTACAGTAATGGTCACGCTAGGGGTGATGTTAGGAAAGGTATTGGGCTCCCTAATCGGTCATAGAGCTGAAGTATTTGGTGGTGTGATGCTCATTGCCATCGGTGCATGGATTTTATTAAGCCATCTTCAATGATGATATAAAAACTGTCTACTACGAATAGATGGTCATTACGTGTATAAATTTATTACTAACTTGTAGAGGCAAGGCACTTGTTTATCTAAGAAAAGCCTATCTATATTAATAGTTAGGCTTTTTGGGTCCAAAACTAGCACATTACGCTATAGCGGCTCGCAAGAGGTCTGAAAAACACAGCACTACAAAACTATCAATGATTATCCGTGGTCAGCGAAGAGGCTTGAATAAAGTGCCTATATCTATGCTTATAAACATGGTTGTTATTTACTAAAAAAACAGTAGACAATAAAAAAGACCTCCAATCTCTTGAAGGTCTTTTTTATTAAAACTCAAATATGGTGGGCCCAGTATCAACCGAACTATATGTTTAAGTTATTGATATTAAAAGTTATTATGTATTAAGAAATATATTATACCAACCAATATACCAACATTGATTTTATGTTTTTTACACTACCCGACAGATATTGATGCCTCTACTAATATTGTTATTGTTTGTAATTATTATTAATAATTTCAAGTACAAGTGACTATAGAATATAGAATCTGATAACTTGGCGGGATTCCCCTTACTTTATATATGGGTTTAACATTAAGGCTTGACCATACATGTGTGCATGCATATTTTCTAAGTTAAGATTGCGTAAGAAAGTAATTTAAATAAAATATTTCAGTTTTATCGTTAATTAAGAAGAAAAGTGTAAAACACTACATTGGGAAGGATGTTTTTTAATTTTTGATAGTAGTCTTCTCTCAATATTAAATCACATCCTTCCAATCTTGCGATATTAGCATCAGTGCCCACAAATGATGCACCGTTACCAATAAGTTCTTCTCTCCATTGTCTATAAATCAATACGGGTTCTTGATTGCAGTCTAAAGCTCTTAAGCCATGCTTATAAGTGTCTAAGGTCAAACCAAGCATCTGTAATAACTCACTATCCAGCCACAGAATGTTGGGAGCTTCTATACTATGCAGATTAGGATATAGACCTTGAATTCTTGGCTCGCCTAAGCAGAATGTATTATTCCAAATATTGTCCGAAGTATGTTGACAATATAGAGGATTGATTTGCATTACTATCGGGAGTAAGCCTTCAAATAAAACATCTCCTCGTTTTGAGTCATTAGCATTATAATCTCTTTTTGCTAATTGTTGTTCAAACCTAGCTATCCTTATAGAGCCATCAAGATTTTCTGGCTCTTTAAATCCGATATTACTTTCAGATGGTGTTAGTAGGCTTGGACGTTGAATTAGAGATTTAGAGTGAGCAATAATACTTTTGATATCGAGCTTACCGTTATCTTCAAAAACAAAGGAATCTGCGTAATGTTCATTAAGATATTTACAGACTTCGGTAAAAACAAGGTTTTCGATATATATATTTGGTGAGAGTCTCTGCTCGGAGCGATTAATGAAAATATCAAATGTACTTCTATTGAACTCTGAGAGAATAGTGCTTTTGATTATATCAGTCTCAATACCAATATCTTCGAGATACTTATAGTGCGTACTAGACTCTAGTATTGATAAACAATAATTATCCATTATCCATATTTCCTAGTAAAGCAGTAACTGTATTCTTGATATATAAATTATCTAGAGTTAAGGTTTGAAGTAATTCAGGCTTTATACTTACCAAAATCTGATGACAACTTTCTTTTTCAATCCATAAAAGCTCTAATATACTAGCAATGGATAAAGCATAAAATCTTTCAGTATTTGCAAGTAACCACTTCAACGGTTTAACTAAAAGCGTTTTATCGTAGTCAATTAAATAACTAATGGCTTCCAGTATTGTTCTTTGAATATAAGCATCTTGATGCTTGGTTTTACTTAGCATCAGCACAACGGCTAACTCATCTTGACTCATATCAGATAATAAAGTGTCTTCTACATCTTCCCATCGGAAATCACTTGTGTCAGGTAGTCTGCTTTCAATAAAGCTGTAGGCTCTTTCGTACATATTTATAATTGTTTCACTATCTATATCTGCGTATTCAAAAGCAATGATGAGGTTTGAAGTTGAATCTGCCATATAATCATTTGTTGGGTATATTGAAGATATCAAATGAGAAAGCTCTTTAAGAGTTAGATCCAAGTCTATTTCCACTGCTTTTTTGAAGGATTCTTTATTAATAAATCTTTGAAGCCATCCACCTGTTGAGTAAGCAAAATTGTTAACAAACAGAATAACTTTTAATAGATTATCCAAATTCAATCGATCAATTAATGAAAATATTTTTTCATAGTATTTGCTTGCTTCCCTAGGACTCCTTTTTTTAATCAGATTTAGAACCAAATTTCTTACAGTATTATCATCATTGTGCTCTTCAAGATAAAAGTAGATACAATTCAAGTCGCTATCAGACAAATAGCTCTTTTTATCATAAAACTCTATTATTTTTTCTAATGATTTATGCATAACAGAATCATTAATACCTAGCTTTTTATTCAGGAATTCTATTAAATCATTATTAAAATCCATTGAGTAGGCATTGGTATCTCGAGATTTTCCGTTATTTACGTTATATATTAAGCCAAAATTATTTACTATAGATTTGAACCTTATTTCAGTTTGGGCTTCTAAAGTGTTATAACTATTATTCCAGTCTCTACTTAGCAAGTTAATCAGAGACGATTTAGCTAAACTCGTATCAATATCTTTAATAGACGAGATAATATCTAAAAACCCACTTAAATATTCATCTCTATTATCAGTAGGCAATAATTTGTATAAAAAGTTCAGTATTAAAGGACTGATACCTCTATCAGTCTTTAAAACCTCTACAAACATGTAGTCAAGTTTCCAAAAATACGGCTCTTCAATTAGTTGGTCTATAAGGTACTCTACAGCTAAAAGATAATCGATGTTTAATAGTTCTTTAAACCAAGCTATGACTAGCCACCTAATACCCTTCCCATCCTCTGTATGTTTCATTACTGCATCGTTTAAGTATTTTAGTTTTTTGACATACTTTAAAGCTACGTTTGGGTCAATTCTGTTAATAGCAGTGAGGGGATCGATTAATTCTGATAGCGTAGTATCTTTTCGGGAGGTGTATTTAGTTGTATACTCGGTAGCTTTCTTCAATTCTCCTTTAGCTTCTTTTAATTTCTCTGACTTAGCGTAGTAAATTGATTTTTTGAAATAATTCTCGACATACTCGTAGTAATCCGAATCTGTTGACTCACCAAATCTATCATAGGCTTCGATAATGAAAGGTATATTATCTTCATTAATAAAATCTCTTTCTACTATTGCCAATGCTGGAAACGGGAGTCTTACTATGTCCTCAATAACTTCTTTCCAGTAACTTTTTGACTCTATATGTTGCAAGGATTTTCTAATAGTTCGGACTAGTAATTCATGAATATAATGATCCAAGTGCAGAGCTCTAGGAGTACCTTTAAAATGATCTACATCGCTTGCCAAGAAGCTAAGATTAGCGACAATTTCTCTTTCTTGATCTTCCTTTAGAACAGTATGCTCAATAATAAATATATTAATAAAATACTTTAACCAATTGTAGAAAAAGTTAAGCGAAGGAATAGTTTTTTCAAACTCTATTAGCGCTTCTATATCATTCTTAGCATATTGACTGACATTGACATAAAATTCATTTAAGTCAACGCTATTAATATGATCCTCAATGAAATCTATACTCAAAGGTTGATTATCAAAAGGCTGGACATTAGCGGCATTTTCTAAACCAAGTCTTTGTGGAAAACTACGTACCTCTAATAGATAATTAATTCTTCTGGCAACCTGCTCATCTTTATCGCTAGTAATAGACTGATAAAGCTCTAAAATAGTATCTATTTGATCTATTGCTATGAGTGCAACTATAAACTCGTCTAGAAATTCTTTATTTTCATGCTTAGCTACAGAAATGAAAACATCTTCTAGCTTTTCAGAGCCTATTAGACTGTAAGTGTAATATTTAAAATGCTCTTGTTTGATTGGTCTAGTTATTATAGAGCTTACTTCTTGCCATCTAGGGGTATACCCATTTTTCTGTAGAATAGTAAAAGCTTTAGCGGTCAATTCATCATCGAAGTTCTTTTCATCATTAAAAAACAACAGTGAGTTGGCTCTTTCTGTACCATAAATCAAGCAAATAGCTTCAAAATAAAGCTCAAAATTCTCTAAAAACTGGCTGTGATGCTCTTCAGTATTAGTTGTGGAGATCGTCCGATTCAACTCACTTAAATAAATAAAAAGTGACCAGTCTTGCAAAGCCTCCGCTACTCTCAAAAAATTTTTGAAATTGTTTTTTATAACTCTTTCTGGATGACCGTGATAAAGGCTATCGGCTAGAAAGTCATTATTTGTGTATTCTAATACATCTTTGTGCCTATCAGACCTTATGTAATAATTTAATAAATACCGATAAGATTTCCCATTATTATAAAAGCCTTGTTTTTCGAGCCACACAATAATGAATTGGTAGAAATCACTTAAATCGGTAACTGAAGATAGAGTTTCAATATTGAATCTTCTAAAACTATCATGATACAGACTAATACCACCTCTGGCGGTATTCTCAGAAATGACAGGATTTAACACTTTTAAATCTTGATCTACAATGTATGTGAAAGGTGCGATTTCTTTTAGTTCAGTTCTAGTAACGGCAAATTCTAGACAGGCTAGAATCCCAGAGGTTGTATTGTTTTCAAGTTGGTTAGATAAATATTCATAATAGCTTTGTAAGTTGAAATCGTAGGGGGGTAAGCTATCTAAAGTCTCTATTGAAATACTCGGTTGGTTAGTGATAGATTTGAGAATGTAAGTTAGATAAAGGGGGTTACCTTGGCTCTTTTGAGTGAGCAGTATCGATAAATACTGTTCTTCTAGTTTGATATCATCGACACTAAACCTTTCCATTAGTAGCTTAGTATCGTCTTCATCCCAGCAAGGTAGGTCTATCCTTGTAAAGCTGTAATCCTCTATTAAGATTTGAACTTCATTTACAGGCTGAGAACCTAAGATTATTGAAACGTTGGAAGGTAATACAATTTGAGATATATAGTTAATAATTCTAGTCTTGTCTTGTGAAAGTGAAGCTGAATTATTTAATACTCTTTCAACATGGTCTAATCCATCTATGATAATAACTAATGGCGTGTCTATTTTTCCTAGTAGCAGGTTCAACTCATCAAGATCAGCCGTTAGTAAACTTGTCTTTTCCATTATTAATTCGGGAAAGTAACCTACTATACTACTAATTAGATTTCCGAAAAATACGTTTGATGTGATTCTATCTTCGTATAAATCATCTTCTGTGCTAGTAAAGCAGTAATGACGGATGACCTGACTGTCATTGGTTTCTAGGTATGTGATAAAGTTAGTTAAAAACCATGACTTTCCAGCACCGGGTTCACCAATCAATAAGCTTTTATGGCTATCTATTATCTGGCCTAAGAATTCTTGATATTTACTTGATATCACTATATTTTTAGAAGTATCTATTTTGAACTTTTGTTCAATTGCTCCATAGTCAGTTCTTAATCTTAAGTCACTAAGTATATCTTGTACGGAAACCTCCTTTGACTTACTTCTATAATCTCCTACTAACTTGGCAAGTCTTACCAGAAAGTCGATAACGTATATATCATCGTTGGGATACTGTTCTATTCCTAGCTTCTTCGCTTGTTCTATAAGTATTTTTTCCAAATAACTAGGATTAGTAAAGTCTAAGCTAGCTTTTGGTAGCTCTAACTCGATGACTAACTCGTCACAAAAGTTTTGAAAAAGGTTTCGATCTACCGATTTTTCTTTAATATACTTACCAAAGCTATTCCAACGATTGAAGTTTTCAGGGTTAGTTTCCCAAATATTATCTAAATTTATTTTAAATAATTTGGTAGGGTAATCATTAAATGAAGAACTATTATTCTGAATAGTTAAAACACGTCTAATGTCTTCATTGATAGGTGCGTTCCACGCTAGGCATAACCTGAACTCTGTTTTAGGTGTTCTAAGGTCGTTCCATGCTTCAAACAACTTATAAATAGCTAACCCATAGCCACTATCATTAGCAAGATCATCCTTTACTAACGTTTTATCAGTAGAGTCATTACTATATTTTATTTGCTTACGCTGTATTTCTGTACCATTCGTGATAACTAAATCGTCGAACTTATCAAGCACACCTGCTGAAGTGTTTTTTTTATCAATGGTAAATACACTTGTAAAATGACCTTCCAGTATTTCTTTTAATATAAAATAACTGGTAAGTAAGTCTTGATAGTCGTAGCCTTCATGAGCACTATTCAAACTCAAGATTTATTTCCTTATAAAAAATATGTTGATGACTGAGCTTGTCTGTGTTCTAGTAAATAAAACTTAGACGGTTAGACTCTTAAAAATATTAAAATATAAGTTGCTGACGCCCTAAAACATGCAGACATATGTAACTAATAATACTCTTTGATATAGCCGTAGACCCCATCGAAAAGCTCTTGGTCTTTGTGTAGCTTATACTTCAAACCCCGATATTAATAGCGTCACCTAAGAAAAGCAAATTTCATACTCCAGTCTTCTACACTATATAGATAATAGGATATAGAGCTTTTCTGGACTTTCAGAGTAAGATTGATTCATGGCATATGCAGATATTGATGATATTTTAAATACCATAATATTGAGGGGTTTACCACCTAATAAGTTATAGTTTCAATAATAAATTAATCTACTTTAGCGTTAACCATTTCTAGTATCAATCTCAATTTTCAGCATAGCTCGACTATAAAACCGACTACATCAGTGTATTTATATGGACTCTAATGCTTGCTGGCATGCTTGAGCCAAATAAGGATCAACCGTATCTTGTTTAAGCAGCCATTTAATATAGCCAATACCTTCAGAGTTCGCAGCTAAATTCGCAATAGCCTCACCCTTATGCTTACCAAAACTTAAATGCGTGGGTACGCGGGCTATTTGGCTAAATTCATATAGGCTTTCCACATCATTTATCTCATGACCTTGGCTATTGGCCAAATCAATCAAACTACCAAGCACCAGTTCAGTAAAATAAATGTCAGAAATGGCAGCATGTGCATCCTTTGCTTGAGCACGGGCTATATCACGGTGAAAGTGATAGAGGAGGGATACTAGCTTATGGCTCTCTAATGTAGGAAGCAGGAAGTTAGCCATCGCATTGGTACATATTAATTTAGGTAAATGGGTCACGCCAGCATTTTTCAGAACGGCCATATCAAAATCAATATTGTGACCAATTAAGTATTTGACACTGCTAGGCAGTCTAAAATCTGTATGAGGTGGCTCATTCGCCACATCCTCATCACAGATATGTGATATCGCCATAGAACCCAAGCTAATTTCTTTGAGAGGGTTAAAGCGCTTAGCTCGCGGAGCTTGTAATATAAATACCTTACCATCGTTTATTTCAACAATAGAATAGGCTGCTTCAGTCATATGCGGTTCAATAAGTCCCGTCGTTTCTGTGTCGAGTATATAAGTAGTCATAATTTTATTTGTAGTTCTTATTTGAGGATGAAATTTAAAATAGTGAAATATTTGATTTGATTAGCATCGGCTTAGAGGGCTAGTAGTAAATGATAAATTAACATATAAATTGGTAATAGCTATCATTTATCAGTTTTCTTGATCAAGTAATCGCTAAGTGGTGAAACTATATATGAAAACTAAACTAAGGATTTAATAATGAGAAATTTATATCAACAAGACCCAATACTCGAACGATGTAATAATATCCCCCAACTCCTTAGCATTAAGGATGTCGTTAATTATACTAGCCTTAGTCGTTCTACCATCTACGAGATGATTAATGAGGAGTCTGATCGCTACGATTCAACATTTCCGAAAAAAGTACAACTTACAAAAGTCAGAGTAGTGTGGGTAGCGAGTGAAATAGCCGAGTGGATTAATAATAAAATCGGGGAACGCTTAGCATAAACAATAAAAAGTCTATTGAGTAAAAATATGGTTCTAGCTACCTTAGAATGAGCGCTAGCTGAACGTAATAATTAAAAACATGTGATTCGTTGGAAGTTGATTTATATAACAAGTTAGTCTAGCAGGGCTGGCTGGATAAAATAAGATAGCTTCATTGATAGGCCAAGCATTACATACTCAAAGGCTTAGTCGTATAAGTCTGGGTGGTGTTCTAAAAAGTATGCTGGCATCAGACATAGCCATAATTGACATAGAAGAATACCAAATCAAACACCTTAAAGTGGTTATCAAACTTCTTTGAGAAGCAACAGGTCTTTCGAACGGCTCGTCGCAATCGGTGTCTAAGGCGACAGTTATTACCTTCAATGCCTACCGTATGAGATTTGCCAACTCGTTTGTGGTCAAATTTAAAGGCGGTTTTAAAGCTATCCCAGTTATCCATGCTAATAGAACCATAGCTGACTTTCAGTTGTTTAAGACGGGCTCTTAGCTTCTTAGCTGTTTTCAGGTCACGTTTGCCCCAAACATAAGCAACAATCTCATTAGTAGCGCGGTCATAAGCATAAATAAGCCAAACTTTACGCTTTTTGCGATACACGTAAGTCCAGAATTCATCAATCTCTAAGCGTTCATAATAGCGCTTTTTAGGTGTAATCTTATAGACCGATGAGCCTATGGTGCTAAGGACTTTACCAATACTAATAGAGGCTATAACGGCTATGTCTCTGACGCCGCAACCTCTAACCGTCATTAGCCGTATGATGTCTTCTATTTTAGAGTGACAGCCGTTATAGGTTACCGCATGATCGCCAATAAACTGGCGTTTGCAGTCCTTGCACTGGTAGTTCTGCTTGCCATAGCTTTTTTTGCCGTGTATCGAAAAACTGGGACTGTGACAGTCGGGGCAATTGATCTGTATTTGTGTCTTCATAACCTCAAATATATCATCTTGCTCTGGCTGTCACTCCTCCTTTTATTTCCTCAGCATACTTTCTGATACACCATCTAAGTCTGAATTACAGTGAATTAATTAATCGTACCTCTAAGGATACTTATAGTGCCTACAGCAGAATTTCAGCTTAACTTTCTAAGACGTATTCAATGGTTACTTGAATCTAGCTCTTATACCTCGACCTATAAATTTGCATTATTAATCGCAGTAACCAATCTTTCTATAGAGTCTAGTACTAGTGATAACAGTGAATGCGTTATTTTTTATGAGCAGTTGGCAGAGCAGTTTATTCAGCTTTATTGGACACAAGCATTACCGTTCTCAGATCAGTGTGGTGAGTCTATACTGAAGCAAAGCACTACAACAGGCCAAGCTAAGGTCATCACTAGTATTTTAACTCTGCAAGAAGAAACTAAGACTACCAACCTAAATATAGCTCGGACACGTCATATCAAAAAGTGGCAATCGACCATTAAAGAAATAGCTCGAACGATTAAAAACAACCCTGCCAAGTATCTACAAAGTGCAGAAGATAAAGTTAGCCGTGAATTCTTTTATATTTATAACTCAAGAGAAAAAGCAATCATACTAAGGTCTGGGATCGCTTACTGTTTCGCACGTTTTAGTCAGATAATTCATAAGCTTTGCCAACAATACTGGACAGAGTTTGTACGTAACAATCGTCACAACCAATTATATTTTAGTGATGACATTGATTTACAAGGTTTTTTGTTTAACCAATCGCGTCAAGATTTAAGCTTGTTAGTACCTATACTAAATGAAACTCAGCAGGGTCAGTGCTTCTACTGTCAAAAACCATTAAAAAAAGACATCGAAGTTGATCACTTTGTCCCTTGGTCGAAATACCCCAATGATACGACTCATAATTTTGTACTGACTGATCATAAGTGTAATAACAGTAAACGTGACTATCTTGCTGAAGAGAGGTTTTATGAGAAGTGGTTGAGGCGTAACCAACAATATGGACAAGTTATTGAACAAGAAACAGACGGTATTGGCTTCATAAGCAATCAAAAGCGTTCAGAAACTATTAGCCAATGGGCTTACCAAGTAGCTGTAGAGCATGAAGACCTAGTCTGGTCACCAGAGTTAAATATGAGGCTACGTACTATCAACCCTGAGCTATTACCCAGATTGAGAGGCTGATACTTTAATTATATCGATTTTATGATCAATCGCTTGTTGAGAATTAATGTAAAACTAACCATGCGCAAATCTTGTCTGATCACCTTGATAAAGGTTCTACTAAATATGCTTATCGTTATGAATCAATTACGCTATAATCATCGGCGGATAATATGGCGCAACAATTTCTTATAACAATATTACAAAAAGTTTGAGTCTTATACTCATTTAATTTTAACTCATTCCATGCAAATATCGAAAATTGAGATTATAGGCACGAATCTAAATAGTAAAAAATAATCATTCTTCTTTATATTTAAAGTCAAAATATTACCAAGCTCATAGTTTCTATCGTATTTACTAATGAAGTACTTGTTAGACACTATCATAAATATCTATTAAGTTTAATAAAGGTAAGGAAAGCCAATATGTCGCAACGTTATGCACCCGGTATTCGTGTAGAAATTCGTGATGCTGAGTGGCGAATTAAACGTACTGATCACACTTCTGATGGTGGCTATCTTCTGACCTGTGAAGGGCTGTCTGAGTTAGTTCGAGGTCGTGAAGCGGCATTTTTAACTAAGATTGAACCTAATATTCGTATTCTGGCACCGGAAGAGACAGATCTGGTGGATGATATCAGTAGTGGCTATCGCGCAAGTCGTCTGTATTTAGATACTTTAATCAGACAAGCGCCACCAGTTGATGAAAAAATATATCTAGGTCAAAAAGCAGCATTAGATGTGATGCCGTTCCAGTTTCAGCCGTCACGCCAGGCCTTGCAACAACCTCGGCAGCGTATTTTAATCGCGGATAGTGTGGGTCTTGGTAAAACACTTGAAGCGGGCATCTTGGTCAGTGAGCTGATAGCGCGTGGTAAAGGGAAGCGCATCTTGGTATTGGCCGTAAAGTCTATGTTGACTCAGTTTCAACAAGAGTTTTGGAATCGATTTAGCATTGGCCTGACCCGCCTTGACTCACAAGGGTTACAACGAGTCCGTAACCGAATTCCCACTAATCACAATCCCTTTCACTATTTTGACCGCTCGATTATCTCTATTGATACCATTAAGCAAGATATTGATTATCGTCATTATCTAGAGCAGGCATACTGGGACATTATCATTATTGATGAGGCGCATAACGTAGCCGAGCGAAGCAGTCACTCACAGCGGGCTCGCTTAGCCAAGCTATTGGCCACACGCTCTGATACGCTCATCATGCTCTCTGCGACACCGCATGATGGTAAGCCAGAAAGCTTTGCAAGCTTGATGAACATGCTGGATCCTACAGCAATTGCTAATCCCTCTGATTACGCAAAAGAAGATTTTCGTGATAAAGGTTTGGTCATCCGCCGCTTTAAAGAAGATATTCGTGAGCAACTTAGCAGCAATTTCCCTGATCGTGACATTGCTACGCGTATGTCGACAGCAAGTGTGCCAGAAGAGTATACCTATGACACTTTATTAGAGACAGAGTTTAAGACTCTCAAGAGTACTGGTGCTGGGCAGCTGTTCCGAACCACATTAAGTAAAGCGCTATTCTCAAGTCCGGCTGCGCTGCTAAGTATGATTGCTAACCGCTCACAGCGTCTTAAATCAAGGTTAGAAAAAGAGACAGCTGCCGATAAGAGAGAAGATATTCAAAGTGACTTAAACCAACTGCATACGTTGCTAAAAGCAGCAGAGAGTATTGATGCTAAAAGCTTTAGTAAGTATCAAAAGTTGGTAGAGCTGCTAAAAATGGATACCGAAGAGGGGCGAGGTTTTGATTGGGATCCGAAAGACGCGTCAGACCGTTTGGTTATCTTTACCGAGAGTATCCCAACGCTTGAGTTTTTAGAGACGCATCTGCCGAAGGATTTGAAACTCAAAAAAGACCAAGTGCTCATCTTACGTGGTGACATGAGCGATAAAGAATTGGCGCAAACGGTAGATGCATTTAACCAAAAGAATCATCCTGCTAGATTGCTGCTGTGTTCTGATGTGGCCTCAGAGGGTATTAACCTGCATCACTTGAGTCATCGCATGGTGCACTTTGATATTCCTTGGTCATTAATGGTATTCCAGCAGCGTAACGGTCGTATTGATCGCTATGGTCAAACGCAGCAACCTCTGATTCGTTATTTACTGACCGATAGCAGTAACCAAAAGATTAAGGGCGATAATCGCATCCTAGAAGTGCTTATCGAAAAAGATGCTCAGGCTGGCAAGAACATTGGTGACCCCAGTGAATTTAACAAAGAAGAGGGCGAGGCGATTACCGCGGAGCTGATAGAGCGTGATAATAACATCGATGATTTGGATGATCTGCTAGGAGACTTTTTTAGTGGTACAGATGACGGTGATAGCGAGCCTGTAGATATTGTTGAGGCATTCACCCCAACCAACGAGAGCTTGGCAGTTGATGAGATGCTGGGTATCCGCCCACAGATATTCGATAACGATATGGACTATGCTACGGCCGCAGTTAATTGGCTACAAGAAGATGCGAGTGTTGCGCTACAAGTTAGTATTGATGGCGATATGCTGCGTTTAACTGCGCCTAGTGATCTCAAGCAGCGCCGCCGCTTTTTACCAAAAGAGGTGTGGCCGCAAGACGATCGCTTTGTATTAACTAGCGACAGTCAAAAAATCAGTGATGAGCTCAAGCGTTGCCGAGAAGAAGACACCCCTTGGCCTAATATTCACTATCTGTGGCCCCTTCATCCTGTTGTGCAGTGGCTATATGATCGCTCGCTCAATGCGTTTGGTCGTCATACGGCTCCTGTCATCCGTATTCCGCAGCAGCTGGAGCAAGATGAGCATTGGTATGTGCTACATGGCGGTTTTCCCAATCGCCGCGGGCAGGTACATCTACAAAGCTGGTGTGCCGTGCATATCAAAGACAATCAAGTTACTGACAGCTGCGATTTGGAAGAGTTCTTACAGCGGATAAACCTAAATAAGCTGGTTAACCCAGGTCGCAGTAGTGATACCAGTGCGTTATCTAAGCTGTTACCTATAGCTATAAACCACGCCAAGCAACAGCTGGAGCAAGAGCGCATACAGTATGAGCAGACCAGTAATGCTGTACTAGACGAACAAATAGATGCGCTAAATACACTAAAGAGCAAGCACATTAGCCAGTTGGAGCTTGACCTAGAAGGCTTGAGCGGTAGCAAGCAAGATACAAAACGTTATAGCCGAGAAAGTGAAATTAATCGTATTTTTGATGATTACTTTGAATGGTTAGAAAATACGCAGCTCATTGAAAAACAACCTTACATACAAGTCGCCGCTGTCTTTACCGGCATGCCCCATCAGGATACAGGAGCCGTGCTATGAACTTAACCGGAATCAGTAACGAAAACGAATTTTATAGCCAGCACTATATGGCAGAGATATTTGCCGGCGATAGTGATGTAAAAGGGCTTCAGGACAGCTGGTTGCAGCAAGAGACCACGGCTCGCGAAGTGGCATTGACTGAGCAAGATAAAAAGAACGCTTGGCGCACCCCATGGAGTCAAATGAGCCGAAATGCTCGCGAGACACTGCTGCTACTTGATGAGTATGGCCATAAGCAAACTGCTGCAGACAGACTGACATTGGGCCGTGAGGTGTTACGCAGTTTGCTGTCTACCTTTGAGCTGCCTTATGCGCCGCGTGCACAGTATATTGAACATACTGACAGCTATGTGCCGCTACTGGGCGAGATAAAAAACAGCCAAGGCGAGCCACTGTTATGGATCTTAGAGGCTCAGGCATTAAGCGGTGACTATGATGCTGATAGTGACCCTCTGGCGCTACCTATCCATACCGCACAGCTAAAAGGCTTGGAGGGTTATCCGTCATTTGAGCAGCAATCAGAGCAAGCATCAGAAGACAATTGGCAAAAGCTGCTCTCTAGCACCGTATTTAGTCAAACCCTGCCGCCACGCTGGGTCATTCTCGCCAGCCCATATCAGTGGCTGTTAATTGACCGTAGTAAATATGCCCAAAACCGCTTAATCCGCTTTGACTGGAAAGAGATATTCAGCCGCCGTGAGATAGATACCCTAAAAGCGGCCAGTGTACTGCTGCACAAAGAGGCTCTGCTAGATGCTAAGGGTCAAACGTTACTAGATACGCTCGATGAAAACGCGCACAAACACGCTTATGGTGTATCAGAGGACTTAAAATACGCCCTACGTGAATGTATTGAGCTATTGGGTAACGAAGCCTCACAGCAGCTGATTGCCCGAGCCAGTCAGTACAAAAAAGGTATTTTTAGTGGTGAAAACAAACTAGACCCTGATGACTTATCACGCCAATGCTTGCGTTATATGTATCGCTTGCTGTTCTTGTTTTATATCGAGGCGCGTCCTGAGCTTGGCTATGCGCCAACTGGTAGTGAGGTATATCTAAAAGGCTATTCATTAGAGCACTTGCGCGAGCTTGAACTGATGCCGCTAACCAATGAGCAAGATATTCAAGGTCGATACTTTAACGATTCTCTGAATATTCTGTTTGCACTGGTATCAGAGGGTACGCCTTATCAGCATGGTGATATATTTGGCGCAGCGCAGCAGACAGGCCGTGATGCCTTTACCATGACCGCGCTCAAGTCACACTTATTCGATCCCAAAAAGACAGCGTTACTTAGTAAGGTTGTCTTCCCGAACCATTTATTACAGCGTGTGATTCAGCTGATGTCGTTGAGCCGTCCGGCCAAAAGCAAGCGTCGCCGTGGCCGTATCTCATACGCACAGCTGGGTATTAACCAATTGGGGGCGGTGTATGAGGCATTGTTGAGTTATCGCGGCTTCTTCGCTAACGAAGACTTGTATGAGGTAAAAAAGGCAGGCGATAAGTACAATATCCTAGATACTGGCTATTTTGTGAATGCTGAGGCATTAGAGCAATATAAAGACGATGAGAAGGTTTATGAGAAAGAGGCCGCTGATCAATACGGCAATACACAGCTGAAAAAATACGCTAAGGGTACATTTATCTACCGTATGGCAGGCCGTGACCGTGAGAAGTCTGCGTCTTACTACACCCCAGAGGTGTTGACCAAAAGCTTAGTGAAATATGCGCTAAAAGAGCTGTACGCCCAACAGTTTGAACCTCTGGCCAATGACCGTGAACGGGCTGAAAAGCTATTGCAGTTTACGGTGTGTGAGCCGGCGATGGGTAGCGCAGCGTTCTTAAACGAGGCAATTAACCAGCTGGCTGAGAAGTATCTAGAGCTGATGCAAAGCGCAAACGATGAGCGTATTGCCCAGCAGGACTATGTCAAAGAGCTCCAAAAAGTCAAAATGTATCTGGCAGACAACAACGTCTACGGGATTGACTTAAACCCAGTAGCAGTTGAGCTGGCAGAGGTGTCTTTATGGCTAAACGCCCTATCTGCAGACCGCTTCGTGCCTTGGTTTGGGATGCAGCTGTATAACGGTAACTCATTGATTGGGGCGCGCCGTGAGGTGTATAAGCTGACTCAGACCGGTGCCAAAAAGAACGACTCCAAGCAGTGGCTACAAAACGCGCCAGAAGCGGTGGCTATGAATAAGCCACGTGCAAAAGATGAGATATGGCACTTCTTACTGCCTGCAGAGGGCATGGCCAATTATAAAGATAGGGAAGTAAAGAGCTTATATCCTAAGCAGTTTGACACCATCAAAGAATGGCGCAAAGACTTCTTAAAGCCGCTCGATGGTGACGAGCAGCGCCGTCTAATGGCACTCAGTGAGAAGGTCGAGGAGCTATGGCAACTGCATACCAAAGAGCAGCGCAATATCCGTAAAAAGACCACCGACCCTTACGATATCTACGGCATGCCCAGTACAGGCCGTACTCAGACCTCTCTGGATTATAAAGATCAGGTATTGACTCAAGAGCTGTATGCCGAAGGTCTAAGCAACAGCAGCGCCTTTGGTCGTCTCAAGCTGGCGATGGACTATTGGTGTGCGTTATGGTTTTGGCCGATTGAGCAAGCCGAAGAGCTGCCAAGTCGTGATGAGTGGCTGTTTGAACTTGAGAGCTTACTGCTAGGTGATACCATCGGGGTGCAGACAGGCAATCAGCAGGACCTATTTGCAGAAACGCAGAACTTAGAGGAAGGTAAGCGCTTCGTCAGTAAATATGGCGTGGTCGATACCAAGCTACTTAAGCAAGCCTTCCCACGTTTGGCACTGGTTGAAGAGCTTGCTGATAAGCATAAGTTCTTCCACTGGACGCTACAGTTCGCTGATGTGTTTGCACAAAATGATGGCTTTGACTTGATGTTGGGTAATCCGCCGTGGTTGAAAGTTGAATGGAAGTCAGGCTCGGTGTTAGGTGACTTTGAGCCGCTATTTATTTTGCGTAAGTTCTCAGCAACAAAAATGGCTAAATTGCGTGATGAGAGGTTTGAACAAAATCCAGCTATTATAAGCACTTGGCTATCTGAGTACGAGCAAAGTGAAGGCACTCAGCTTTTTTTAAATGATGTGTGTAACTATCCGTTATTACAGGGCGTACAAACTAATTTGTACAAGTGTTTCTTACCGCAAGCGTGGAATAATACTAGCGAGCTAGGTGTTAGTGGATTTCTGCATCCGGAAGGGATTTACGATGACCCTAAAGGTAGGGAGTTAAGAAAGGCTGTATATCCAAGATTAAGAGCTCATTTTCAATTTGAAAATGAGCTCATTCTGTTTCCTATTGGTGGCACAAGACGCTTCGGAATAAATATATTTTCTATAGAACGTGATATAAATTTCATAAGTATTTCAAATATCTTTCATCCAAAGACTATAAATGATTCCTTTTTACCTGCTCATGGTGTTGTGTCGGGTATTAAAGATGAGTTTATCGATCCCAAAGGTGTAATGAAAAGTGAGTGGAGTGTTAAGGGTCACCCTGATAGGATTATTCAAATAACAGATAAAGAGCTAGCTCTATTTGCTCAGCTTTATGATGAGGAGGGCACTGAGTATTTGGCTGCTCGTTTACCTGCTTTGCATGCAAAGCAACTACTAGCTGTCTTAGAGAGGTTAGCTGCACAGCCCAAGCGATTAGGAGACTTAGAAGGTGAATACACCTCAACCGTTATGTTTGATGAGACATATGCACAACGTGATGGCATTATTCGCCGCGAGACAAGTTTTCCGGCCGATGCCAGCCAGTGGGTATTATCTGGGCCACATTTCTATGTTGGTAATCCTTTCTATAAAACCCCACGTGAATTATGCACAGAAAAAGGTCATTACGACGGTATCGACCTACTCACCATCCCCGATGACTATTTACCACGCACTAACTATGTGCCAGCTTGCAGCCTAGACCAATACCTCGCCCGCACACCCAAAGTCAGCTGGATAGAAAAGGGAGAAACAGAACCAAAAAGAGTGACGGAGTATTATCGTTTGTTTGCACGCAGCATGCTTTCGCAAGCAGGAGAAAGAACGCTAATACCAACGCTTATGCCTAAAGAAGTAACGCATATTGATCCAGTAGGAAGTTGGACTTTTAAGTCAACATCTAGGCTGCTAACTTCATTCGCTTCTTGTACGTCATTAGTATTTGATTTTTGGGTCAAAACAACTGGGAATCCACGCTTTCGCGATAATTTAGCTAAATTCTTACCTATGGTTAATACGGATGAACAGTTAAATCCTAGGGCGTTAGGTTTAAGTACGGTAACGAACCATTACGCCGACCTTTGGCAAGCCTGCTGGAACCCAGCCTTCAATCAACAACGCTGGAGCATCGCCGCCGACAGCGACCACCCCGGTGCTAAAGTGCTACCCCAAGACTTTTTCCAACAACTCACCTGCAACTGGCAACGCAACAGTGCCCTACGTACAGATTACGCCCGCCGGCAAGCCCTAGTAGAAATCGACGTCCTCGTTGCCCAAGCCCTCGGTCTCACTCTCGATGAACTCCTGACCATCTATCGCGTCCAGTTCCCTGTCATGCGTCAGTACGAAGCCGACACTTGGTATGACCAAAACGGCCGAATTGTCTTTACGCCAAGTAAAGGCTTAGTGGGCGTAGGCCTACCGCGTAATGCCCGTAAGTCAGATCTAAATGACAGCATTAGCTACGCCATTACTCAATATGCCGATACTGAAGATGAGAGCGGTAATAAACCAGTCATACGTGAGGAGAGCGGCATTGCCTTAGGCTGGAATGACATTCAAGACCTAAAAGCAGGCGATACCGTGAGCAAGACCTATATGGATGACACCCAACCTGGCGGCCCAGTAGAGCGCACCATTGTGTACGAAGCGCCCTTCTTTAAGCCTGATCGTGAAGAAGACTATGCGATTGCATGGACGTTTTTTGAAAATAACAATAACGAATAAATAGGGTTACTAAATAGGAGAGTGTTATGTTTAATGGTGATTTTAAAAAAGAAGAAATAGCAAAACTTGAGAGCGCTCATGAGAAGTATGAAGCCAGAGCTGAAAAGGTTGCTAAACAGTCAATTGAACTGATGACACTGCGACAAGAGAGTTCAGAGACGTTGGTTACTGAGGTCGAAAAATATATCAACAGCTTGGCCAACTCACCAAAAATGCTTGATAAAAGCTTTGCTGAGTACAAGGCTGAGTTTTCAAGCTTTAGTCAAATCATTGATGACTTGCGTGAAGATGCCATTGATGCAGGTATTAAGTCTGGTATCAGTGCTGGTGCTAGCGTGGCGGCAGGTGTTGGTGTTGCCGCATTTGCACCGACTGCTGCAATGGGTGTGGCGACCACCTTTGGCGTGGCCTCCACAGGCACAGCAATTTCAGCACTATCAGGCGCTGCGGCGACCAATGCCGCGCTCGCTTGGCTTGGTGGTGGGGCGTTGGCTGCAGGTGGAGCAGGTATGGCTGCCGGTCAGACACTGCTTGCATTAGCAGGGCCAGTGGGCTGGGCAATTGGTGGTATCTCACTACTTGGAACCGGCGTGTTCTCAGCCCGTAAAAATAAGAAAATTGGCGAAGAGGCCATGGCGAAGCGCAAAGAGATTATGACATTAGATAAGTCATTAAAGGCTGCCCTAGTTGAGATTAAAGAGCTATTAGGGTTGACCAAAACTCATGTTAATGGCACCAAAGAGCTACTAGATCAGCTCAAAGCCATTCCTACTCAAGACTACTCAAAGTTCAGTGCCGAGCAAAAGCAGAAGCTGGGTGCGCTTGTGAATCACATCAACTCGCTATCAGCACTATTGAACAAAAAGGTAGATGCATAACATGTCAGCGACTTACGCCAAGGACCAGACCATTGGTGCTTTTGTGCATAATATTAATGCACAAAGGCAGGCTGATGAGTTTGCTAGCCTACTACAGCAAGATTTTCACTTCGCAAAAGCGATCAATGAAGTGGATAAAGTTAGACAGTTCGTTGGTAGTCCTGAAAGCATTTTAGGTAGTGACCGTACTAAGCATGGAGAGATCGCTGAGCAAGTAGAAGTCGGCATAAGAAATGCGCGCTCTTATCTGCAAGGAGGTGAGCAAATGGCGACATTTGAAGGTGTCGGTCGCCTCGCTCCTGAAGACTATCTGCTCAACGGTATTGAAGTACAGTCTAAGTTTTACAACGGTATCAACAATACCTTGGGTAAGGGTGTCGTTGGCCACTTAGATAAATACCCTGACTTTACGAGTAATGATGGGTTTTACCATATACCCAAAGACCAATATGATGTTATCAACAAAATCTTAAAAGGCGAGAATGTTGAAAATCTAAATGCGAAGACTATTTCAGCAATTAAAAACAATGTTGCTGAAATAGAGAAACGTACTGGTCAAGATTTTTATGAGGTAGTCAAACCTGGGGTGTCTGAATACGCCGAAATACAACAAGGCACTGTGCATGGGACGCTTGACTCTCATCAACAAGATCTCGATCAACAAAATCAGCAAATGAAAGAAGACATTATACGGGATCATCGACCTAGTCTTGCAGAAGGGATTAAAGCAACTAGTATTGCTGCAGCTGTTGGAGGGGGCTTATCTTTAGGTATAGGACTGTATAAACATCATAAAGAGGGTAAAAACGTCTTTAAAGGTGATTTGTCGGCCGAAGACTGGAAAGAGTTGGGATTGGATACTGCTAAGGGTGCAGCAATAGGTGGTGTGACAGGTGCCTCTGTTTATGCGCTGACCAATTACGCTAGCTTATCTGCACCTTTTGCCGCGGCCGTTGTAAGCGCCTCTAAAGGTGTTGCGTCATTATATAATGACTACCATAAGGGTGAGATAACCTTAGATGACTTTACCTCAATGGGGCTTATGATTTGTGCTGAAAGCTCTATTGTTGGGTTGGCCACAGCTGCTGGACAGATGCTCATCCCTGTCCCCGTATTAGGTGCTGTGATTGGTTCCTTGGCTGGTCAAATGATGGTGAACTTAATGGGTGTGGACTCTGGAGAGACGGTAGCTGCTTTAAACAAAAAGATGGGTGCGTTTACTGTAGATTTGGATGCTAAGTATCAGTATGTGGTAGAACAAATCCTGACAGAGTATGGAAAGCTGGGCGATTTAACCGTGGCTGCTTTTGATTTTGATTTGAACGTGAGCTTGTTAACTCGAAGTATTGAGCTAGCACGGGCTTATGGCATTGAAGAAGATAAAATTTTAAAAGACATTGATGATGTTGATGATTATTTCTTGAGCTAACTGCTAACCCTTGCTTATTGGTCAGTTTCTTGCTTAGTTTGTGTAGACCCACTTATGTGATACTAGATATCGGACTTGGTATCTAAAAAGGACCTTGTATGCTGCCGTCGTTAATTGCCCGAGAAATAAAAACTGAGTTGGAGAACTTCTTATCGAGTAGTTTTCCGATGACCACTGCCGGCTTCCAAGGGCAGGGGGAGCAGGGATTGATGGAGCATTTCTTACGAGATCCCAATCGTCCAAATAACCTGTTAAAAGGCCCCTGGCTTGAGGTGAAGCTGCCGTTTCGAACAGCCAGCCACTCAGCTGAGTCGCCATTAACTGAGGTCAAGCTTGGCTTTGCCCCTTATATGCACCAGCAGCGCGCTTTTGAGCGTTTAGCTACCTTGCAGCCGCAGTCGACACTGGTGGCAACCGGTACTGGATCTGGTAAGACAGAGTGCTTTTTATACCCCATTTTAGATTATTGTTTGCAAGAACGCCGCAAGGGTATCAAGGCTATCATCATCTATCCTATGAACGCATTGGCCACCGACCAGGCGCGCCGTTTTGCCAAAGAAGTATCGAGTCTGACTCCAAAGCTTACAGTTGGCCTGTTTACTGGTGACGGTGGCTCTGACTCTAGAGTGATGAGTCCTGATCAAGTCATTACCAATCAAGATACCTTGCGTGATAATCCGCCAGACATCTTATTGACCAACTATAAAATGTTGGACTTCTTATTAATGCGTCCTAAGGACCAAAGGCTGTGGAAGCATAACCTCAAGACTCAGGATTTGCTGCGCTACCTCGTAGTGGATGAGCTACATACCTTTGATGGGGCACAAGGGACAGACCTTGCCTGCCTGATTAGACGACTGCGTGACAAGCTGCATCTACAAGATAACTTGGCCTGTGTAGGTACTTCAGCGACTATTGGTGGGGAGAGTGCACGTAAGCAGCTAGCTGAATATGCCAGTGAGGTTTTTGCTACTGGCTTTGGCTTAGACAGTATCATCCTTGAAGACAGGATTACGGTTGAGGAGTATGTTGAGCAATTTCGCGAAAACTCCTTACTAAATGCAGAGCAAAAACCAGAGCTTATAGTCGATTGGCCAAAAGCACTTGAAAAAGAGCTGCTTCCAGGCGCACTGACACAAGGAGTTTATTTACGCCGCCAAGCCAATTTATGGTTTGGTGCTGATCTTGCTCTAGATGTTGATGACCATGATTCCCATGAGTACAAAGCGGCCTGTGTTGCTTTGGGTGAGTATTTGCATCAGCACACGGCCTTTTTGAGCCTATTACGGGCATCAAACCAGATAGTAGACTTGCGTCAACTGGCTGAGCAGTGGCAACAAGACTTTAATCTAAGCAGCACCGATTATGCGCTGGCTTTATTAGACAGCTTAACGGCATTGGTTTCTACAGCACGTATCTGGGCGGATGATTCACAGCAGAAAGTCCGTCCATTTTTACAAGTAAGGGTGCAGTTATGGTTGCGTGAGTTAAGGCGTATGTTGGTCAGTGTTAGCCCTGAGCCAAGACTGGTACACTCAGATGACTTGATTGACTCTACATCACCACTGCATTTACCTATCTTACATTGCCGTGAATGTCATGCTGCCGCTTGGGGTGCTATGTTGCCTCAGGGAGAGCATGCGATTAACCCAGAATTACAACGCTTTTATGCGGGTTGGTTCTCCCAATCACCAGACTCAGTTCTACTTTATCCCATTGTTGATAATGAAGAAACTCTAGATCAACAGCAAGCTCGCGAAGTGTTCAAATTATGCACCGAATGCTGCGAGCTGAATACGGTGCAACATAATCAATGCCAAAACTGTGAGCAGCCTTTGCTCAAAGTATGGGTGCCTTATCTAGTCAAGCAAGTTGAGCGAGCTGGTCAAACCAAAAATATCCGTACCGATGACTGCCCGCGTTGTTCTGCAAATGGCAGCTTGATGATCTTGGGTTCACGAGCAGCAAGTTTGGCCAGTGTGGCTATCAGTCAAATCTATGGCTCTCACTGCAATGATGATCATAAATTAATTGCCTTCTCTGATTCGGTACAGGATGCAGCGCATCGTGCTGGTTTCTTTGGTGCACGCACTTATATGCAGACGGTTCGTCAGGCACTGGCTCGTGTGGCTCGTAATGAAGGTGACAACATGGCGTTGTCACGGTTTATTGATGAGGTGCCAAAATACTGGCAACGAGAGTTCAATAATGATGCAGGCTTTATTGGTACCTTTATAGCCCCCAATATGCAGTGGCTGTCTGGTTATCAGGATTTAATAGAGTCTAAAGGTGCAGTCGTTAGTAAGTCTTTACTTGAATTGGTTGCTCAGAGGCTTCGCTGGGAGGCGCTAACTGAGTTTGGGCTGCGCTCAAGAATAGGACGTACATTAGAGCGCTCCTCGGTGGCTGTGATTCAGCCTGATCCAGATGCGTTAGAAGATTGTATAAATCAGATATTGCGTCACTGGCAGGAGGAGCTAGAGCAGTTTCGTTATTTAACGGTAGAGCAAGTTCGAACTTTCTTATTGGGTTTTTTCAATCGATTGCGTCAACAAGGTGCCTTTTATGATCCAATCTTAGACAGTTATGTAAGAGAGGGTGGCACAACCACCTATCTGTTGTCTCGTATTTCTTGGTTACCAGGCTTTGGGTTCTCATCAAGACCGCCTGCAGCACTAACCTTTACACATGTTAATAACAACTTCCAAAACCTAGTAGGTCAAGGCTCTCAGTGGTATCAAGATTGGTTCAATAAGACGATAGCTTTCGACAATATATTAGCCTCTGCTGAGTATGAACAAGCGGCACGTATTTTAATCAATACGCTTAATCATCATGACTGGTTGATAGAGAAAGATACTACCAAAGGAGAGAGCGCTTGGTTATTAAACACGGAATATTGGCAAGTAGTCACCTCGGTTGCAACGATTTCTTGTAATCGCTGTGGTAGCCGTCAGACCATCTCACTACAGCATCAAGCTAACTGGAATGGTATGCCTTGTTTGCAAAGTGACTGTAAAGGGTCTTATGTGCCTGTAAATAGCGGTCAGATAGGGCAGTTGGCTTATCGTACTTCGCCTAAGCGTTTGGTGACCAGTGAGCATACAGGACTACTAGAAGGTAAAGATCGTTTGGCCATTGAGCAATCCTTTATTTATGGAGAAAATGCTTGGGACGTTAACCTGCTATCGGCCACACCTACCTTAGAGATGGGTATTGATATTGGAGATCTATCTGCTGTATTACTATGTTCTGTGCCCCCTGCGCAAGCCAACTATTTACAGCGCATTGGTCGAGCTGGTCGTAGTAATGGCAATGCGTTAGCACTCACCATCGCTAATGGTAGTAATCATGATAACTATTTTTATGAAGACCCATTAGAGATGATTCAAGGGGATGTTGCTACCCCTGGTATCTTCTTAAATGCAATGGCGGTCTTGGAACGTCAACTCATTGCCTATTGTTTTGATCGGTGGGTCGCAACTGGAGTCAGTGAAGATGCTATTGCGCCAACGATGGGTGCAGTTTTGAACAGTTTGCAAGGTAAAGGAAAAACCACAGGCAATGGCTTAACAGTCCAAAGATTCCCTAACAATCTGCTTAGTTTTATCGATGAGCATCAAGAGCAGCTTTATAGTAGATTTATTCAGTTATTTAAAGAGCTGGACGAAGAGGGGCAAGCGCACTTAAAGGATTTCATTGGCTTGCAATACTCAGGTGATGGGCAGGGAAGAAAAGCGCTATCTGGAGAACAAGCAGAGCATACGCCGCTAAGCTGGCGTATCGTTAATAGGCTGAAAGAGTTATTAGACAGCCGTGAGAGCCATAAAAAGCGCGCTGCAGATCTGAAGAAGAATTTTGAAGTGCTTTCAAAGCAGCCGGCAGACGATGCACGAGATCAGACGCTTGGGGACTTAAAACGAGAACGAGATGCATTGCTATCATTAATGGGTAGTATTAATAAACAGCCAACGCTCAGTTTCTTTACAGATGAAGGGTTGCTACCGAACTATGCGTTCCCTGAAGAGGGTGTTACCTTAAACTCAGTCATTGTGCGTAAAGTCGACCAAAAAGACAGGACTGGCTCTGATAAGTCTTCTGAGAAAAATAGTTATGAGCAAGTCTCTTTAAAGTTCCAGCGCTCAGCACAAGCTGCGCTCAATGAGTTGGTTCCTGAAAATGTCTTCTATGTATCTGAACATAAGATTAGTATTGAGCAGATTGATCTGCGGTTGTCTGAGCCTAGCGAATGGCGGATGTGTCCTAGTTGCCACTACACTGAAGATATAACTTTATCAGGAGATAAGCACAGCGCGTGTCCGCGTTGTGGTGATCCTTACTGGGCAGATATCCAGCAAAAACACACTCTACTTAAATTGCGTCAAGTATATGCACGCGCCAACTCCCGCTATGACCGTATAAGCGATGACAGTGATCAGCGAGAACCTAAGTTCTTCCAGCGTCAGCTATTGATTGATATCGACCCTATGAACTGTCGCAATGCTATGCGTATTGATAACCCTGAGCTGCCGTTTGGTTTTGAATACGTCAGCACAGCTACCTTTAGGGAAGTGAACTTTGGCGAGCAGTTTGGAGAATTTAATAGCTTCTCTGTCGCTGGCAAGAGTAGTTCACGTAAAGGTTTTCAGATATGTAAGTATTGCGGCATGGTTCATCGTAAAAAGCTTAAGAAAGGGCAATTTGCTCATGCCTTGGATTGTAAGCTGGCACGCCCTGGTGCTACTGAGTCTGACGACGACTGGTTTGATAGCCTTTATTTATATCGTGAGCTTAAGTCAGAAGCCATCCGCATTTTATTACCTTTAGCTGATGTGGCTGAGTCAGAGCAGGCAAGGTTGTCTTTCATTGCTGCTATTAATTTAGGGTTAAAAGAATACTTCCATGGTGCGGTTCAGCATCTTGAAGTCACTGACATGCGAGAATCGAGTTTATCTGGTAGCAAGCAGTACTTGGTGATTTATGATCGTATTCCTGGTGGTACGGGGTATTTAAAGCAATTAATGGTCTCTCCCACAGCGTTATTTACAATGTTGGAAAAAGCGCTGAACCACCTAAGTACTTGTAAGTGTGTGAATGATGAGAATAAAGATGGCTGTTATAGCTGTATTTTGGCTTATCGCAATAGTCATCATAGACAGGATATCTCACGACAGGCTGCGGTCAAGTTACTGACACAAATTCTGCATAACAAAGATAAGTTAGTACCTATTGATGCTTTAAATGAGGTGCCGACCAATCATATCTTAGAGAGTGCTTTGGAAGAAAGGTTTGTTCAGGCGCTGGGCAAGCAGTTTAAAGTGATAAAAGAGCGTATCAATAATAAGCCTGGCTATCTTATTGATACTGGATCAAGTATGTGGCAACTAGAGCCACAGGTTGAGTTTGGTAAAGATGATGGGGTATTAGAAACCCGTGCAGACTTCGTGTTGCGTCCGCTCAAAGAGGCGGAACGTACTAAAGATAACGAGTTGATTATTTATACCGATGGTTATGAATATCACAGAGATATTGTGACAGACGACTTGCGGAAAAGACTCAGCTTATTACGTTCTGGTCGAAAAGTCTGGGTGCTTACTTGGGATGATTTGGACATTGAAAGTACGACCAAAACAGTCAGCCAGCCACATCTATTATTAGATTGTACAAAGGAGTCTAGCCCAGGTTGTCGATTATGGAACACGATTGCTCCGAGACACTCATGGAGAAACTTAAAAGAAATCCGTGGTCTATTAGAGCAAGGGAATTTTGAATGGCTGAAAGCATGGCTCACAAATTCGAAACAAACATGGCAAGAGCTGACCGAGTCTGCATTATGCTTGTCTTTCCTACAGCTAGTACCACGTCGACCACAGTTGGATGAGTTTGTTGCGAATCAGATAGCAAGTAATACCAATTGGTATGAGGCGGTTGTCGACAGCTTACCGAGTGATCCTAGTAATTGGGGCGTTGTTGCAGATAGAGATAACCATTCGAATGCTTGGCATCTGCTCAGTTATATTGAAAAAGATCATATAGAGTCATTAAAGACCGACCAGCCAATGTTACACATTTTTATGAGTATCAATGATGCTGTATTTAATAGTCAGCACGCTAAAGAAGTAAAAGAAACGTGGCGACGAATTTGGCAGGCTTATAACGTCTTACAGTTTGCGCCAAGATTTCATCCAGTCACAGAGTCAGGTCTGCAAGCTGGCTTATTTACAGATTTACTGGAAATGGGTACGGAGCATCAAGAATCTATTGGAAGTACTACCGAAAACTATGATGTAAATAGAAATGCTTTAGATAAAGAGTGGGTTGATGTTCGTGAGCTCAGCGAATTAACGAATGATGAGATTGCGTCTTTACAAAACCTTATAACAGTAGCGCCTGAAGTGGGAATTGACTTAACGAACGAAGAGGGTGCCACAATAGGTACCGCTGAATTAGCATGGTTTGATCGTAATACTGCTGTATTTATTGAACCAGTTAATGAATTGCCACAGTTAAAAGGTTGGTTACTTATTTCATTAGAGTCTGAAAACTGGTTAGAGCAGTTAGAAACGGCGCTAGGCGCTAATTAAGGAGTAGAGTATGGCTAAGGTACAGCCCAAAGTAGCGTTAGGGGACGGCTTTCTTCAGGCTTTTGCGAGCATTCCTCGTAAAAAGCAAAAAGCAGTAATGAACTTTGTCAGTAAGTTTCGTGCTGATCCTCGAGCATCAGGTATTAATTATGAAGTGATACGAAATGCTCGAGATCCCAACTTTCGGTCCGTACGTATTGATAGAGACTATCGCGGTATTGTACTTAGCCCAGAGCAGGGAAATGTTTATATCTTACTATGGGTAGATAATCATGACGATGCTTATACCTGGGCGGTGCGCCATCGTTGTCAGATTCATCCAAAAACAGGATCTCTACAATTATTTGAGGTGGAGCATGAATTAGAGAGTGTTGAGGAAGATCCACAATCCCCTGTTGTAGAAGCTAATGCCCTACAAAACCAGGCTGGGAAGATGAGTGCACCTGTTGACTCAGCACCATTGTTTGATTTAGAAGACGATGTGTTATTAAGTATAGGTGTCCCCCAGGAACGCCTAGCACTAGTACATTCTTTGACTAGCGAAGTAGAGCTAGAGAGAGTAGAGCGCCGATTGCCTATTGAAGCATTTGAGGCACTATATCTATTAGCAGCAGGTACCCCCTTAGAAGAGATTGTTCAAGAGTACTCAGTCTTGAAGTCCAAAGATCCTGTAGACACAGAGGATTTTGAGAGAGCGTTAGATAACCCAGCGACACAGCGTCGATTTCATGTTCCTGAAGATGAGCAAGAGCTAGGTCGTATGCTTAATGCACCTTTAGAGCGCTGGAGAGTGTTCTTACACCCTTCACAGCGTCAAGTGGTAGAGCGAGACTGGAATGGTCCAGTACGAGTTCTAGGGGGTGCTGGTACAGGTAAAACGGTTGTTGCTATGCACCGTGCACGCTGGTTAATTTCTCAGCCAGATTGGCCAAGAGACGCTCGTCTGCTGTTTACCACATTTACGAGTAATTTAGCTTTAGATATTGCAGATAATTTACGCAAGATATGTACGCCTGAGCAAGCCCAGCGCATTGAGGTAGTTAATCTTGATGCATGGGTCAGTCAGTTTGTTAAGCGTAATGGTTATCAATCTACCATTATTTACCCTGGTGGCAGAGATAGACAATATGAAAACTGCTGGAACAAGGCAATGGCTTTAGTTCCTGGCGAGCTTGACTACCCTGATAGTTTTTATAAAGAAGAATGGCAGCGGGTTATTTTGTCTCAGCAAGTCCGTAGTCGTCGAGAGTATTTTAATGCTAGTCGCATTGGTCGAGGTGTTGCGCTAAATAGGCGACAGCGAGCAGATATTTGGCCTGTTTTTGAGGAGATGCGAGAGCAGCTGGCGAGAGGTGGGTTTGTAACTGTAGAAGATGCAATGCACCATGCCTTAGATTTAATGCAAAGTGGTGGTGATAAACGTAGTTATCGTGCTGTCGTCGTAGATGAAGGACAGGACTTTACAGCTGAATCATTAAAACTGTTACGCGCACTGGTTCCAGAGAAAAAGAATGATATGTTCATCGTTGGGGATGCGCATCAACGTATCTATCAACGCAAAACAAGCTTTAGTCAGTGTGGTATTAATATCATAGGGCGTGGTCGTAAGTTGAAAATCAACTATCGTACTACAGAACTCATTCGTCGTTATGCGACTGCTTTATTAGAAAATGTAGATATTGACGATCTAGATGGTGGTATCGATAGTACAAATGACTACCGCTCATTGGTATTAGGCCAAGAGCCTGTTGTTCAAAATTTTACAGATATTGATAGTGAGATACAGTGGTTAGTACAGCAAATTGAACAGTTAAAAAATGAAGACGTTTCTCTTTCAGAGATATGTTGTGTTGCACGTACGAATCAATTATGCAAATCGTATGCAAGTATTTTGCAAAGTCACGGAGTGCCTACCCATACACTTTCTCGCCAAAAGTCAGACGATCGATCCAAAGAAGGGGTACGTCTAGCTACCATGCATCGTATTAAAGGGTTGGAGTTTAGATGCGTCATGATGGTGGGTATCAATAAGGGGGTAGTGCCATTAAGCATTGCAATAAATGCATCGGAAGATGTAGTAGAGCAGCGTCTATCAGATGTTAATGAAAGGGCTTTATTTCATGTTGCAGCAACTCGTGCCGTTCGATATTTATATATTTCTAGCCATGGTACGCCGAGTGAGTATTTAGGTAGTTGAACTCTAAGATAGGTAGTCTTAGGGTTAATTAGCCAGTTATATAGAAGGTTATACGAGTTTGTCAGACAAGGATATTAGTATGTACAACCCCAATATTAATCGAGTCACCTGATTAGTCTTAAGAATAATAGATTTTCGATAAGCTATAACAAACGACGATTAGTAATAACTTTATATAGTCACCTGACCATAAAAGTGTTATAAAATAAATCGACTAAACGATTATTAGTATAAATGACCATGACTTACTC
>NZ_JADQAM010000033.1:0-45265 GCF_022129405.1 Psychrobacter sp. Ps2
AAGTCACTTAAATAGCATGAATTATGTCCATTAGCGACTACCTTCTACTTTTTAGCATGAATTTTGTCCATTACACCCAAGATGATGAGGTAGCACCATTCTGTATACCCTTGTGGTTAAAATTGGCAGCATTGGTATCAAATGCAAGCAGTCCTAAAGACAATAATATTAAATTTATTGACGTCTTCATTAGCTAGATTCCATTAATTTTTATTTAGCAGATGCTTGCTTAAGGCTGAGGGACTTGATCTTTATCGTAGTAGTAATCTGATATTTGAAAATCTCTAACTACTTGGTTTGGTTTTAACTTTACTGGCATTGGCGAATGATCTTCACAGCTATATCCGAGTTCATTTGCACTACAGTAACTGTATAATGCGCCTACCTTCCTATACAGGCCTTCAGGATCGTCACCATTGGTGCCTAGTCTATCTTTTGTCCATGAAAAGAATACGTAAGTGGCAGGTGCAGGTAATTTTATTTTATATCGTGGCGCACTATCTGGGACGTTGACAGAGTATGTTTTTCCCGATTTTAAATCTCTCGCATAGACAGTCATCTCTGGCGTGTAATCGGAAGGATAGTAAGGCTTACCGTATACTGTTGCTGTATTAGCCTTAGTTGAGGAAGGCTTTGCAATAGCAGTATTTGATAGTGGCAGTATTGATAATACGACTACTGTTAATAGTTTATTATTCATAGGAGTTCGCTTATATTCATATATTTGTAAAATTATCTACCTTCTGCTATTTCTGCTTCCTCTCTAAAAACTTCTCTTGGTGAATCTGCATACCAAGTTTTAAACAGTTCATGATAGAAATAATAAACTAGTGTTTAATAATAAGAATAGAATATAGCCTATTACTAATAGTTAATGCAATAAAATTAAGGCTAAGTTAAAAATGATAGATAGTCATAACCTCAAAATTTTTTACTCTACTAGTTTGTCAGATACCTACTACACCTTCTTTTAGGTTACGAAGGTCATGTAAAAACTTCTTAAGTTTTCCAGTTATCTCACCTGCCCTTAAAAGATAAATTCCAAGACATTTCAAATAAAACTATCGTAGATTGCTTGCAAAAGCTTAAAAGTATCGCAAAACGTCATTCGCTGTCGCTTAATTTAAGTCTTTGCCCCAAAACCTCACAAATTGGCTTTCAATTATTATTTGGTCCTCGTAAAGTATTAGTGGAGGTCAGCTAAAGGATACATGTAAAGAGCAGGTCATCTACAAGATACTGAATAATTGAGGAAGATATGGATAGGATATCAATAGCTAAGCTTCAGAAAAACACAGTGACGATACATCCAGATATCATTAGTTTGTTCGATATTTACGTTAATCATATTCGACCTTCAATGGGTAGTCATAATATAGAAATGGAGCAAAACCGAGTCTTCTTCAGACCTACATTATTTATTAAAGAAAAGACAGTGTGGTCGATGGTCAATAATTTCGAACTCTACTACTTCTTAAAATCATTTAAAATAGATCAGAAGACAGCCAGAAAAGATGTGAGTATAGGTAGCATAAGTGAAGATCAGTTGGTGTTTGGCATACCTTTTTATGAATTGATTGACATCATCGGACGGTATAAAAAGAGCTTAGACATAAAACTTATCTATAGTTGCTTAAATGAGATTTTAACTACGAGTATCAATCAAGACTTATTCAACAAGAATACCTTTCCTATCACTACATTTTGTCAACTCATAAACATCAATGAGCAAACCTATCATAGACGTCCTTCTGAGAGTGTTTTATGATGGAAAATACTGAAAGTATTGATAAACAGCCAGAGTATCTTAGTGCGCAAGCAATGACAGATATTGTTAATACACTTAACGATGATGAGACATTTACATATCCAGAAGAAGTTTTAGCTGCCATATCTGCCATAGTGATTTCGGTAAATGATAGCTATGTATATCCGGATGACTCTGTCCAAAATTTGTTCGAGCGTATCGTACAGATATTACAGAAGCAACCAGTGGCTCGCCGCTATATGGAGACTAGCAAATCAGCACTGGCACAAAAGCCGCTGATGATGCAGCTACTCATTCTCATGCAGAACCCTATAAACAGAGTCCCCCATGATTTTCTAAGAAGAAACCTGATTTGGCTAGCTATAGCAATGCACACAAGTGTACTGCTGATGCCGAATGGTATAAAAAAGCACACTGATAATATATTAATGCAGTTTAAACAAGCTCAGTTTTCAAGCTCTATAAGACGAACGTGGATTTGGCGTGAACTACCCGACTTGTCTCAGATGACCATAAGTGTGGAGTACATATCTACCATTCTCAATAATCTATTAGAGCAGAAAAAAGGTGAATTTGAGGCATTAACTAACAACCCTATTAGTGACTCAGTCAAAGCAAAAAACGAAGAATCTATAGCAAAGGCTAAGCTTGGTCAAATAGATAAGATAACGATTGCCTACCAGCACGCATATAATTTACAGGCAGCAAAACCTAAGCGTAAAAAACCACCAAAAAACAACAGTATCAAGCCTATAAAATTATCCAATGATACTCCGATATATTTGGCTGGTCCCAATACGTTGGCTCATAACTGGGGTAGTACACATAGCGATAATAACTGGAGCAGTACACCGGATGATATCGAGCATAATACTACTGCTGTAGATCTGGAGTTTTTGGACGCCCATACCGAAACTCACGAAGGGTTAACAACGAGTTTCGAAGAGTATGTCGATCACAATGAAGCACCATATATTAGCTACGACAACTATCCTGACCCTCTCATACAACAGTCTATACCACTACAAAATATTGATTTGTCACTGCAGCAAAACTATATGTCTCAGCGCAATCTTGCGCTCAATTCTAATACACGACTGCTCCCTCTTGTTGGTTACCAGTCACTGTTTGCTGCACTACACCAAGACGCCAAGTCTTTACCAGAAGCAGAAACGTATAAAGTCTGCGCTGGTATTCTATTACTCTCAATGCTCACTGGTCTTCCATTTAAATCGTTGCTCATATCAGGTTATATCGGACATCCTAGTATTTTTGGTATATACGATAAAAGAGCTTACATCAAACATAGCCTTGGTATTACTAAACGCCCTATTAGTCAGACATTGACAAAGCAAGATTACGAAAACCACTCTGATGACATCAAAATCCCACTACCCTTATGGCTAATTGATAACCTGATTGCTTGCAAATTGCCTGTGAAAGCGGACTTTATAGCTTATCTCGCTGACTTACGTGGTAGCCTTGGTCTATCTTACCTTTCAGTCAATCGAATAGAAACGGCTTTACACGTCGTACTCTCTCGCTATACGCCAAATTGCCATGCACATATCGCCGATATTATTTGCCGCACGGCCGCGCCTCATGCTCCAGCAATGTACTACAGCAGCCATACCAGTGAGGAACTCCTTGCACACTATAAATCAGCATTGAGCGTATTTAATAGTCATAGTGACTTTGACTTAAATTATATCACCCCTTGGCATAAATATACGGTGGGCTCAGCATTTGCGCTGAAGATTGGAACAGTTTGCGACATCTTAAATGAGATGAATTACTGGACCGATCAAAGTTCAAACGATGAGGAGCACTTTAATAGAACCAGTCTCTTTGTATGGTTTGTCTTTTGCCTTTTAACTGGCGTGCGACCAAATAATGGTCTTGGAAAAATGTGCGATATCGATCTCGATATGGGCTGGCTTGTTATCAATGATAAACCCGTTAAAAAAGTGCAAACTGATCGGCTAATTCCATTATGCCCTACTGTTGTACGCCTTCTAATAGAATATAGAAACTATTTGAGTGACTATGAAACTAGACATCCATCAAATCAGAAAATCAGCGAAACTATTAAGAATATTGGCTTAGGTAACGATGAAGCACTATTAAAGCTCTTATCTGCAAGTATAAATCACTTAAAAGATATTAAGCGCGGTGATGCCTATCATATGACTAAAGATATTATTGATGCCAATCCTTATTGGACAAGGCACTTCGTACGTACGCAGCTTGAGAAACGTGGCGTTCAGCTTCCACTCATTAACACTATTATTGGTCATGAAAAATCTCGACAAGAAGTATTGGGACGTTTCTCATCGTGCAGTAAAGCAGATATCAGGCGTGTTGCACCTATATTTGAGCAGATGGCTGGGTATTTAGGGTTAAATATTATAGAAATTAAAAGCTATTCTAAACTCAGTCGTATACAGAGAAGACATATAGGGGTAGATCATGCTAATAGATAATATTCATCTGCCAAAAATTATTGATGGCTTAGCAAAATTTGATGGTAGAAAAAAGCGCTATGTACCATATCCTTCGCTACTTAACGATAGTAACCCTGCAAGAAAACGTGAATTACAGCTATTAGTAGATCTACAGACCCAGTGGGAACTCTTACTTGAAATACATCCTGGCAACATTAGGTTCGTCCAATCTTTTAATAAATATTACGGGCACTACGAACAAGTACTTTGGCCAGATAGTCGCACCTTTTTAGCTATACCGAACCCTGTAAGTTTTGCTGATGAGTTATGGTTACCAGAAAGCCAGATGCTAGGTCAGTTTCAGCGTGATTTTAATAAAAAGCTAAAGCCTTTATCGGGCGAAGGGTTCGATAAGTTTCAAGAGATTGTTCAGAATAAAATTTCTCAAGCTTATAAAACTACCAAAACACTAAAACAAGCATGGCAAACCGTTAGTCAGTTTATCGATTATCAAAATAAGCACTATATGCTTGCTGAGCATCACTATCCTAAGATAATCGCGCCACAGCCTATAAAGTTTAACCCATTAATTACTGATAAAAGCTGGGTTAAAAACGGTAAGGTGCTAGTCAAAATTGTTCGCGCAGTAGAGCATAATTGGGAGCAAACAGCCGATTATAGCCAAGATCAGATTATTGGCTGGCTGATATTCTCAGGAATTGTATATGGCGGTATCAATGAGGTGCAAATGCTACAAGGGTGGCTTACCTCATTGCTCGCCAAAGAGTATCAGCCATTTATCAAAGAAAGGATAATGGTCTCGCCGCGCTTTGTGCAAAAGCGCTTTGGTAACGAGCGCGAAGAAGGTAGTGACAAGCTTTATAACACCAAGCAAATCGTTGTAGATATGGTCAGTCAGTGTTGGTTGATGAATTACCATAAAAGCAGCAGTCCAGCAGAGACCACACATATCATTGCCAAGCTGTCAGAAGATAAGATCAAACAATACTTGACCATGGTTTTGTCTGATTTGATCAAGCCTTTAAATATTGACTTGCTTCCCTTTCTAAGGTTTTTACGTTACGCCAGTTATTACTGGGAGGGTCTCGATGACGCTGATATTGATCATGCCTCAGTTGGGGTACTGCGAGGTATGCATAACACTGCAGGACTGAGTACGCAGGACTTTTATCGGTTTTTGAATCAGAAATATCAGCATACAAATGAACCTTATGATCTAGAACATATTTTAACGCTGTCTATCAGCAAAAACTCTACTAATCAAAAAGAAAAAACTAACATTTCCACCAAAAAGATAGAGGTTAGAAAGTCTGATTTGATTGTAAATCTCACTAAAGACTTCAAAATGGATGAAAAACAGAAAAAGCAAAAAACTAGTAAAAAGCCGCCTACCCTTATCGAAAGAGTACAAAAACGTTATAAGCAATACGATGATTTAAGTGAAAAGATTTTATTAGATTGGGTATTCAGTTTGCTAAGCCGAGAAGCACCACCGAACAACGTAACTATTTTGAAATATATTAAAACCATAGGCTATGAATGGTTGTATTTTACAACAGCGCAGCCGCTTGATATTTGGTCAGAGGAAGAGTTTGAAGAGCTCTATGAAGATATTTTAGAATACAAAGCTGTCGTACGAAACAATACTGACATTGGATACTCTGCCAATTTATTAAAGAGTATGCACAATTTTGCTAAGAGCAAATACAACCTTCCCTCCGTGAACTTTCAACACGCCAAAAATGGTCGGCGTGTACGTGCGGAGCTGATATCACCGCAAGTGTACCAAGCCATTATTACGCAGATACTGGGTTCTGTAGATATATTGGAGCGGGAGATGTTCGCGCTTTTATTTATCTTAGTCTATCGTACTGGGATGCGCAAAAAAGAGTTGTTGGGACTTAAGTATAATGATATTGAAGGTCTAAAGGCAGCTACACCCTCAGTGGTGATCAGGCCCAATAGCTACCGTCCAACTAAGACTCAAAGTAGTATTCGCCGCGTTTCCTTATTTGCTCTCCTCAAACCTAATGAGCTGAATTTTTTTATTAACTTTGTGCAAACCAATATTGGCGACAATTCAAACAAATTTATCTTTACCTTATCATCAGAGCAACGCCCTATTGATGACCATGTTCCGTTGCAGTTACTTAAACGAGTCTTAAAAGACGTATCGATAGATGATAATGTAGCAGAGCATACCTTTCATGGGTTTAGGCATACGGCAGTGAGTAACCTATCTCTGGTGCTAGTAGGCCATTCAGATCTCGTAGAAGCCCTCACCGATTATGACGAAAGCGACGTACTTCGCATCAAACAAGGCATACTCGGAGAGCATATCAATGCACAAGATCGCTGGTATGCTCTCTCAGGTATTATGGGGCACCTATCACCTGAGCGGAGCTTTGAATATTACAACCATTTTGCCACGCTGATGGCGACCTATGCACTTAGTAAAGCAGATATAACATTGCCAGAGCGGACGCTGTATAACGTAATAGGTTTTACGAACAAAAAGCTTAAGGAGAATAATGCAACTGTTAGTAATAGTAGCGTCATCATACCTAGTATACGTACACTTCTATTTAAAAATATCATAGAGGGCAAACGCAAGTCACCGAAATTTACGATCGAAAGCCGTGATAAGCAATTTCTCTTGAGTACTAATACGCCAGCTAATAATGAGCTGTTTGGTCGTTATGGTTTAAACCGAGTACAGCTGCTACTACAGACCTATGATAAAGAGATACCTTTAAGTAAAGCAGCCCAGTTAGCAAATATTTCTATTCACGATGCGAACATTTTAATAAAACGTGCCAACGAAGTTGTCGCTATCACTACCAAACGTGGTAAACCTCGCTTTGTAAAGCTCATAGACTCAGAAACTACTATCTTAAGCCCACTGAACATTCAATACCAAAGTGATTTAAGATTGCTATCGCTTTTGTTAAGTAATGCCTACCGTCTACGAGAAAAGTCAGGGACTGATTGGACTTGGTTTATTGAGATATGTCGTGAAAAACTGTCTGTTAGCAGAGCATACCTACCATTTAGAAAAGAAGATAAAAAAGAATTGCAGCGGTTCATTGGGATTGCTGAGAAATTGCTGCCTTTGAAACGTTGGCTGGTGAGTAGCAACAAAAATCTATTGGTGGAAACTATGTCATCTACTGACTATCAAGACATTAAGCAGCAATCTAATGACTCGAAAAATGCTCTCCATATCGGTATTGCTAGTCAAGAGCATAGGGAACGGACTAACAAGTGGCAATACTCACCACTACTACGGTTTTTTGTGCATATGATGCTGATTACAGATGAAACATTATTTATTGCGAATTAAGCTTCTTGTACTAGCGTCCTTTGTCATAATGACTTATAGATTTGCCTGATGGCGATACCACAAAAAATATTATTTTTATTAGTCAATAACATTCGTAGGAGCTTCCTTGGTGCACAACAGTAAATCACAAACCTCTATATCGAGCCTAGATTTTAATAACCTACGCAGACTTATGGATACTTTAATCAATCTAAAAAAAATTGATGATCTGGATTCTCTTGATGCTGACTACAGCTTTGAATGGCAAAAAGATGCCAACGAAATGATTGATGGCATCAATCAGTATGTCGAGCAAACTTTATCTAGTCTAGAATCAGAGAGCTACCAAAATGCTCACTGCAGTCTTATTTCTTTGAGAATACGCCTACAAGAGCTAAGGGGTACAATAGATGGGATTACTAACGATGCCATTTTAATGAATTGTGATAATGAAGAATTTACTTGGCCACCATTGAGTGAAGAGTGTCGTCTTCTTGAGTGAAGAGGCTGAGCAATGCTAGATATTCATAGAATTATACCTTTGTTGCGACACACTATAACCTATACTCCACCCGCGCCGCGACTAGATGCTTCGCTATTTTCAACTAATATAGCTGCTGCTGTTTTTTTGAGTATCGCCCACTGTTCGTCATCGACATAGATACCCTCTTTCCATGCGCGCTGATGGGTTTCAAACAGCTCATCTGTCGATATTTTACGGTCGAAATGCTGGATATCATGTTCGATATCGAAGTTTTGAGTCGCAATCTCGATGACCATATCATTGGTATTGTAATTTGACTGTGCCTTGTCAAAAAAGTAAAGGTCAGGATAGACAAACCCTTGATTCAACGTAAATAACGTATGCTTGGGCACAGAGCCGTTATCCCATTTGGCCAAACAAGCATAGCCTTTGGCCGCCAGCCCTACCAGCTCACTATAGGCCAGCCAGCGATTATGACAGTTCTGCAAGTAAATATGAAAGTGTGCAGAAGCACCCATTTTTTCAAGAGCGTAATCGATGATCGTCGGTAAGTGACACGCCAAGCTACTACCGTGCAAATCTAAACGCATCGCCTTAGCATCTTGATGGACGATATCAATTGGCGTATCGCTCTCGGTTAAAATATACGGACTGGCATTGTTAAAGTGTCTGACGCCATCCAAGCCTGCCATCTGTAATTCAGCAACCATCGTAGCGATTACATCAGCCTCCCCAACTTCTCGATGCATCCCAGTAAAGGCTTTATACACCATTGCTACGATTTCATTATGCGATACGATCATGAGTCAAACCTCCCTGCTCTGTCGACAAATCGGGTAATAGAGGAAACAGCCATTCATCACTATGCACTTCTGCAAATAAAGGTGCGCCTTGGAACAAGGTGATTCTGACCCAGCGATCTGATCTCGGATCAAACTTGGTCGCACCAAACATAGACAATTTACACCGTAACAGATGCATAGGTAACGCGTCTTTATGTAAGACATTCATCTGAATATCACCCAACTGTTTATGCCCCATTGTCCAAACACGGCGCGCAATTGAGCGGTACTTTGGTTGGTTTAAAATAAATTCAGATATCAATTGTTGAGCGTTGACTTGTTTGAGCGCGAAGTACAGCTTGTTTGCTTGCCTTGCGATGTCTAGTGCAAGCTCACGATCTGCGCCTACCTCTTGCCCACGCACACCTAGGCGTGGCTCTTCTTTATCCACCGAACGATACCAAAACCAATGACTATTATCAGGCTGGCTAAAATCAATATTGATCGCCCACTGATAGTGTCGCTCCAGTACATCAATCAAATCTTGAATCACCTTGCCCTTCGGTAACGACAAGCTTTCATCGGCATTTATTTTCTCTTGAAACGCATCAACACGCTCAGGATACAGCTCCATCAAGCAAGAAATGATGACCTCTTGGCTCTCAAGACTCAAATCATGGTGCACTTGCAAGAACTCCGCCCACGTCACATAGTGATTGATAGTAGTCATCAAATTGTTTTGTAGTACCATTAATTCTGTGACGACCGTTTCATTGCGTTCTATTTGCTGCTCATTGATGGTGACAATCTCGCCAAAGTGCTGAATAGCACGTTTGATTAAACTGGCAAAATGCGCCGTTTCTTTGGGTTCAATCTGACAGGTTAATGTCGCTTGCAGTGCTTCCTCACGGGTGGTCAGCCATTGATCAACCACACAAGGGTGGTTAATCAAATACGGCGCCATACCCAAACCAGTGGCATTACCAATCCCCAAATAACGCTTAATCTCTGGATGCAGCTTGACTGCGTTGCTGCCACCTTTTTGCTGTGCCAAATAATCAACCCAATCTAAACTAAACTCACGTAGCAAATACACGGCACACATCTGCGCTCGAAACGATTGATCAAAGTCTGCACTATGATCTAACGGTTTAAAGTCATAAATACCGAATTTACCGTTGCCATAGACGGCAGTGGTACGCAGGATGTAGCCGACTTGAGCTAATACATCTAAATCTGGTTGCCGACCAACGGCGAGTGAGCTAGCGATATGATCAAAAACTCGTACACTCTTATTTGCTCGTGCCAGCACCATCACCATATTAGAATTGCGACCTGCTTCTTGTAGCGGCACATTAGCTTGCAAATTATCTAGCAACACTTCGCTTATCTCACCAAAGACCAGACCAAATGTCACATCCCACTTTTGGGCAATCACTCTATCGTTACGTTCTTCATCAGCCAACTCATTGCAGAACACCACCAGATGATACAGGTGCTCTGGGGTATTTAGGCGATAGATAACTTTGCCATAGCCTTGTTCATCCAAATCCCACAAGTGCGTGCTGAGTGTCCATTTTTCTTTGTCAACTTTACGGAGTAATGTGCGCACGAAGCTGATACGAGTCTGGTGCATTGCGCCTAACCTTTCAGCATTCATAATCACGTCACGAGTACGAAAACCCGTACTAAGCGAAGGTTGTTTGACGTTAATGTTTTCGTTACTTGCATAAACCATATTCATAATTTCACTACCTTACCTAATATACTGAGCCAGCAGCTTCGTTAATAATCTCAATGATAATATCTATCGATAAATAAGAAGTCAGCGGTATAGATGAGGGCTAGTTTCTTATTTACCGTTCAGTGATTTAGTGCTTCAATTAACTTTTTCAGCCAATTTTTTCTTAGCCTGTTTCTCTTCACTGATTTTGTGCCTTACCTCTACTTTATTAGGACGATACAAGTCCTGCTCTCGTGCCATTTTCTGAGCAATCTGTGGCCCATTCCATAACGAAGGTAACAATACAAAAGAGACTGGCACTGCGGTGATAACGATAAAAGACTGCAACGCGGTCACACCGCCCGAACCTAGAGAGATTAAAACAATCGCCGTCACACCCATCATGATGCCCCAAAAGGTACGAATCATGGCGTTTGGTTCGCGTTCGCCACTGATGACGACACTGATGGTATAAGTCATCGAATCGCCCGTAGTAACGATAAACACTGTAGTTAAAATTAAGAATAATATCGAGGTGATCAAAGGAAATGGCAGTTGCTGCGTGACGGCTAATAGCGCACCTGGCAAGTTAAAACCCTCAAAGGCGCTACTGACACTACCGGGGTTGGCAATTTCAAAAGCTAGACCAGAGCCACCAACGACAGTGAACCAAAAGCAGGTGACAAGCGGCGCAATGATACAGACGGTGGTAATCAATTGACGAATAGTGCGACCACGTGAGATGCGAGCGATAAATATCGCCATCATCGGACCATAACCTAAAAACCAACCCCAGAAGAATACCGTCCACCAACTCAGCCAACCCTCATCACCGCGAAAGGTTGCCATTGGAACGAAGTTGTCAATCATCGTACCCACACCCTGAATGTAGCCGTTGACAATAAAATTGGTCGGTCCAAATATCAAAATAAAGACCATCAGCGCAAAAGCCAAAATGACGTTAAAGCGGCTGAGTAGCTGCATACCACGAGTTAGGCCACTGATCGCAGACAACGTATAGAGTACGATGGCAAAGACAATGATGATTAGCTGAGTGGTGAACGTATCGGGAATACCGAACAATTCATTCAGCGCATAGCTGGTTTGCAATCCCAAAAAACCAATAGGACCGATAGTACCGGCAGCCACTGCAACGATACAGCAAGCATCGATGATTGCGCCCGTTTGGCCAGTGAGTACACGCTCACCAAACATAGGATAAAGAAGCGTACGAGGCTTCAACGGTAAGCCTTTGTCATAATGCAGATGCATAATCACAATCGCGGTTAAACTACCTACAATCGCCCACGCCAAAAACCCCCAATGCATAAATGATTGAGACAATGCGTTAAAAGCGCGTTGCTGTAGATCGGCTGACTCACCGTATAAAGGAGGTGCTGAAACGAAATGCGCGATTGGCTCGGCGGCAGCCCAAAAAACCCCGCCCCCAGCCAATAGTGTGCAGAAAAGAATAGCCATCCATTTGAAACTGTCTATCTCAGGTACGGGTAGATTGCCTAAAATCACGCGACCTGTACGGCCAGCACCGACTGCCAAAGCAATAACAAAGGTCGCTAGTAGCAATATTTGCCAAAAAGGTCCAAATATTTTGACGGACCACGAGAAGCCCACTTCGACTATTTTTGCCAAACGCGCTTCTGCAAAAATTGCCATCAAAACAAAGGCTACAATGAATCCGCCACTGTACCAAAACGCAGGATTTTTAAGGCCTAATGTGTCGGTAGAAATAGCGGCGGCTTCGGACTCACTTGTTCCTTGATTAACAGGAGTTGAGCGTCCTTGCTCATTTTGATTAAATCCCTTTAAGTCGGCCATGATGTGGCTCCATATACTATGCTAACGTTGCGTTTTAGATCAGAGTGGTAGCAATGAGGATGTGATCAAACGACCTCACTATATATACCTATCTAATTTAAATTACCTACTTCAAATGGATATGCGCTATAACACGACTGTCGTCTTATAGCGATTTCGAGCAACCATTGATTAAAATGACTCTTTAAATAGCTAGTTAAGCCAAAGGCTTTAAACCTTGCTCTAAAAAATCAAACCAGTTTTGACCGATGACTTTTCCAGCATCGCTTTCGTTAAAACCATGCTTGAGCAGACCGTTATAGATGTTTTCCATACCGTCTTTACCTGCAAACCATGGCAAAGTATCTGGCCAACCTGAATTACTGGCATTGCCTTCGCCATAGTCCATCGCTTTTGACCAACGTCCATTACGCATCCACTCAAGTACAGCTTGTGGTTGATTAAGACATAAATCACTGCCAATCGCTAAATGCTCCACGCCATACTTATCAGCGCAATTAGCAATCATAGTACAGAAATCATCAAGCGTACAGTCACTACCGTTTGGCAAATGGAATGGATATAAACTAAACCCTAACAACCCGCCTGCTTGGGTCAAGGCACTGATGACCGTATCTGATTTATTACGCAAGGCCTCATGAGCCGTGGTCGGATTGGCATGGCTGATACATATCGGGCGCGATGATACCTCTATCGCCTCAAGCGTTGAACGCTCTGCGCTGTGTGACATGTCAATAATCATACCGACACGGTTCATCTCAGTGATGGCCTGTTGACCAAATCGGGTAATGCCGCTGTCATTCTGCTCATAACACCCTGTCGCCAGTAAGCTCTGGTTGTTGTAAGTCAGCTGCATAATCAATAGACCTAAACGCCGCATCACGCTAATCAGACCAATTTCATCGTCGATTGGTGAGCAATTCTGCGCACCAAAGAAGATGCCAACTTTACCCTGATCTTTTGCCATCTTGATATCAGCAACTGAGTACACGGGCAAGATAAGATCTGAGTTTTGCTCAAAGCGTGCATGCCATTCAGCAAAGCGAGTTGTGGTTTGGCGAGCGTCTTCGTGATAGACCAAGGTGGCATGTACCGCATTGATACCACTGGCTTGCAGCATCTTAAAATAATCGCGATCCCAATAGCTATACTGTAATCCGTCAATGACGATATGGTCTTGGTACATATCAATTCCCTTTAATACTTTTATAAGTGACCGCTATCATTTGCTATTGAGTGCGTGTTTACACCCTGTCGCTTCGATAGCGGCTAACATGCTTATCAATAAGGTTTCTAATACGCTTTTTGATAAGCGGTCTTGACGATGGTATAGAACTCTTTGGCATATTGACCTTGCTCACGCGGGCCAAAGCTTGACTGTTTACGGCCACCAAACGGTACATGATAGTCCGTACCCGCAGTTGCTAGATTGACCATGACACAGCCTGCTTGTACTTGCTCTTTGAATATCGCACTGCTACGCAAGCTCTGAGTGATGATGCCGCCCGTCAGACCAAAGCGCGTATCATTGGTCATCGCAATCGCTTCTTCTAGATTTTTGACACGTAAGACACACGCTAGCGGTGCAAACACCTCTTCTTGATTGATATCCCAGCTGTTGTCCGTCTCAGTAAACAACGTCGGCGACATATAGTAGCCGTCATGTGGCATCTCTAAACGCTCACCGCCAAACGCTAAATGAGCTCCAGACTGCTTGGCTTTTTCGATCCAATCCATGTTTGATGCCAGCTGCTTATCATCGACGACAGGCCCCATGAATATGCCGTCTTCAAGCGCATGGCCGACCTTCAAAGTTTTCATTTTGGCAATCACACCGTCTACAAACGCATCGTGAATACCGTCCATCACGATAAGACGTGAAGAAGCCGTACATTTCTGCCCTGAACCACCAAACGCACCAGCCACTGCTGCATCGATAGCAACTTGCAAATCGGCATCGTCAGCGATGACCAAGGCGTTTTTGCTGCCCATCTCAAGCTGACAACGGATAAAGTTTGGCGCAGTAGCAGCCGCAACTTTGCGGCCTGTTGGTACAGAGCCCGTAAAGCTGACGGCATCAATATCTGTAGAATTGATGAGCGCATCACCGACTGACGAGCCGCCACCCAATAGTAAGTTAAATGTGCCTTCTGGCAGGCCTTGACGATGGATAATTTCGGCCAATGCCACTGCGCTGGCTGGTGTTAAATTCGCAGGCTTCCAAATGACTGTGTTACCAAACGCTAGCGCTGGCGCGATCTTCCACACAGCGGTAGCCGTTGGAAAGTTCCAAGGTGAGATAATCGCGACCACACCAACTGCTTCACGGGTGACTTCGACTTTGACACCAGGACGCACTGAATCAGCCGTATCACCCATTTGACGCAATACTTCCGCTGCATAGTAATGGAAGAACTGACCCGCACGATAAATCTCACCGCGACCTTCCGCAAACGGCTTACCTTCTTCAAGAGACAACAGCGTACCTAGCTCATCACAGCGAGCAATCATTTCATCGCCAATTGCTTGTAGGATAGACTGCTTTTTTTCTAAAGGAGTCGCTTCCCATTTTGGCTGAGCGTGACGGGCGGCAGCAATAGCGTCTTTGACTTGATCGCCACTGGCTTGGGCGAACTCACCGATAGTGTCAGTGATATCAGATGGGTTAATATTGGCAATGGTATTTACGCCTGCCTGCCATTCACCGTTGATGTAAAGTGATTTGGTTGGGTCTTGCTGTAATATCTGTTGGGCGGTGTGAGCTGACATAAGAGCTTCCTTGATAAAGTATTAAATATTTGATTTATTGACTAGAGTACATTCAAAATTTAAGGCACAGCGGCATATACGACCAACTCAACCAGCATCTCTTCACGAGCCAATCCTGCTATCACGAGCGCTGCACGATTTGGGTAAGGTGCTTCAAAATATTCGGCGTAGACTTGATTGACGGTTTTTAGGTAGTCGCGGTCGGTCACATAGATCATGACCTGTAGCACCGAATCCATGCCAACATTGGCACATTCTAGTGTGTGCTTGAGATTGTCTAACGTTTGACGGGTTTGCGCTTCAATACCACCTGCAACCACATCACCATTTTCATCGATAGGAATCTGCGCAGTGTACAATGTACCATTGCTGGTAACTGCCCATTCTAAAGGGGCTTTAGACGCATAAAGTGAGGTTTTGATGGCTTGTTTGGTTGAGTGAGTCGTCATGTCGTCATATCCTTTGATCTATGATTGGGCGGCAATTGGTATAGACGTATCCTACCCAAGTAGGCACGATAAATCTAACTAATTAAATTTGGATTTTGATAGATTTAATCTATCATTTAGGATAGATTATTAAAGAATAGTTTTGGATGGTCTGAGTATGAAGCTACAGCAATTGCGTCATTTCTTATTTGTCGTGGAAGAAGGAGGGTTTCGTGCGGCGGCTGATCGTGCCAATCGCTCGCAAGCTGCTTTGTCAGCATCGATAAAGGAGTTAGAAAAAACCTTAGGACAGCGTTTATTTGAAGTAGGAAACAAAGCCCTGCTCACGCCTTTCGGTGAAACCTGCTTACCAAAGATTGAGCAGTTTCTTAGCGTTTATCAGGCGCTAGAAGACGACCTAAAAGCTTCTGCGTCTGGCGAAAAAGGTAAGATTAGGATTGCAAGCGTACCGTCGCTAGTGACTAAATTGTTACCTAGCGTATTGGTTGAATACTCAAAAAAATATCCTGATATTGAGATTGTACTGATAGATGATAACTCTGTCGGTGTGGCCAATCGATTGTTAGCCGGAGAAATTGATTTGGCACTGGGTAATTGCACCAGTATTGATCAAACGAACATCGATTTTACTTTACTCATATCAGACCCGATTGGCGTGGTCTGTCTGAAAAGCAATGAGCTGAACAACCAGTTAAATCAAACGCAAGGGCTAACATGGCAGCAACTCATGGCGCAGCCGTTTATTTATAATGGCACTTGCAGATTGCTCGAAAACACGCCAGCCGAAGCGCTCAATCGCAGGGCCAGATATACAGTAGAAAACATCACCTCGCTATTTTCTTTATTACGTAATGATCTGGGTATCACTACCTTGCCTAAGCTTGCCTTCCCTGCGAATGAGCCGGAACTAGTTTGGATAGATTTAATTGAGCCCACTTTAAACAGGCAGATTGGTATCTTTAAACTCGCTGATAAATCTATTTCTCCGCCTGCTCAGGCTTTCTATGAGTTATGTGTTCACTATGTGCAGAAACACTACCTACTATAGCTTATTGACAATAAAATCACTGATTACTTGATTGGTTAAAGACTTGAACCTTTGGTTGCAGCACAAATGATCTCAATGGGTATACCCTAGCGGAACCAGCTACTTCACTCTTCAAAGCTATTGACAGACTATTCAAAGCAGACTGTTAGCATGGAACTATCTATAACAGACTTTTGAATTATAAGACTGGCTGCTGTGCTTTTTTCCTATCATTAGCCTATACCCAAAATATAAAACCTTTAAATGATAATCTATCTATCATTAGACTTTTTTCTATTATCAAATGATAGTAATATCCTGCTATTATCAATAAACATTAATGATTAAGTCTAAGTAATAGAGGGGGCGTTATGACCGTTCGTATTTATGTGAGAGCCAGTACTAAGGATCAAGACGCTAAGAGAGCGTTGTCTGACTTGATTAGCTTTAGCCAAAGCTATGATGATAACCATGTTGAGTACGTTGAGCATTTCAGTGGTACGAAGCTTGATAGACCAGCACTCACTCTGTTACTCAATGATGCTGAAGAAGGCGATATTCTGCTGGTTGAAAGCGTGGATAGATTAAGCCGGCTATCTCAAGATGATTTTGCGATCTTAAAGCAGCGTATCAAAGATAAAGGCTTACGATTGGTGGTGGCTGATCTACCAACCACGCATACGGTAAGTATGGGCATGACAGGTGATATCCTAACAGTGATTAACCATATGCTGATCGACTTGTTAGCAACGATGGCAAAGCTTGATAACGACAAGCGTAGAGAGCGTATCAAGCAGGGATTAAGCTATGCTGAAAAAACTGTAGAACCCGTTTTGGTAAATTAAAGACTTAATAGAGCGTTTATCATGACTAAGATAACCAGGACTCATAGTGCCGCTTTTATGACTGAAACTGTCAAAAACTAGCAGATGACAACGACAACGGCAAAGTAGCTAGGCAGCTCAGGATGAATGAGACTTCTTAAATGAGGAAGGAGGAAGCGAAGCAGTATTACGCCCCGAGGCAAGATAGTGGCTATGCTAGCAGTAGGATTCAATAGCGTTTAAGCTATAGAACGCCAAGAAAAATGTGGTTTGACTTTCATTATCAGACTGCGTAAATAAAACCCCCTAAGTCAAGTTCTACAGGATTGATAGTATAGGTCTGTAATATAAGTATCTATTAGTTCACATAAAAAAATACTGCCCTACTTTTATCAAAAATATTCAATATAAATCGTAAAACACTCATTCATTGGAATGATTGGGGTAGTAACACATCATAATTTTGATAATTGAATGATTGTCATTTACAATAATCTGTAAAAAACTACCTGCAAATACAGTTTATTCTCTAATAAAAATATTCGCAGTTCGCTAAATAACTGGCTGCTACTCTTTAATTATCGAGCTACTTTCTTATGAACAATGTGCAACCTTCAACAAATTCATCGAATTTACAAAAAAAAGTAATGCTCAACCAAATTCATCATAACCGCATAATACGAATATTATTTATGGCGCTAGGCGGTTTTTTCTTCTTCATAGGCTTAGTCGGTATTATTCTTCCAGTATTACCTACCACCCCTTTCATTTTACTAACGGCAGCATGCTGGGCTAAAGGGTCTGATAAATTCAATCAGTGGCTTCTCAAACATAAAGTGTTCGGTGAAATGGTAAAGAACTGGCAGCAGCATCGAGCTATTCCTCGTAAGGCAAAATATTTGGCTTGGTCAATGATGGCTATGTCATGCGGTATGTTGTTTTACCGATTTTCTGATAGTTTGCAGTGGCTTGCTTGGGTTACATGCGCAATATGCATCACTGTTACTGTGTGGATGTCTCGACTGCCGGACGCTTAATTTTTCCTACTATTACAAGACGTTTTCCTGACTCCTTGCTAAGCCTTTGCAAAAAGTAAAATACTCTAAGATAATATATTTTCCTATTTGTTAATGATTATCGTTTACAATGTAACTATATTGTTTTATTATATGAAGAAACTATCAGCAATGTTATTAACAATTAATATTATTTCCTTTGACGACGAGGCTGATGTGAAGAAAATTGTGCTTATTTTTACTATAGGAAATTTGGAATGCACGAGGATTCAACTTATAAGAAGTCGATATATATACCTAGTCTTAAAGGTAAGTCTAAAACCCTATTAAGTATTCTTGTTGGAACTTTGATGTATCAATCAGCCATTGCGGATACTCAGCACCAAGAAGAAAACTTACCGATGTTACATATGGACACGATAACTGTTTATGCTAATAAGCAGCCCCCTATAAATGTAGGGGACGACCTTAAAACGGCCAAGACGATATCAGACAACCTAATTGACAGTGATAAAGATTTAGTCCGTTATAACCCTGATATAAGTGTGGCAGATGCAGGAAGATATGGTAGCAATGGCTACGCCATCAGAGGGGTAGATGGCAATAGGGTAGCTTTAAACTTAGATGGCGTTAGCTTGCCAGATAAGCAAGTCAATGAAATATTTTCAGCTTATGGATATATGTTTGAGGGTCGATTTTCACCCGATGTAGAGCTTCTGTCAGAGGTGGAGTTTGAAGTCGGGGCGGACTCTTTTAATTCTGGTAGTGGTGCAATGGGAGGGTCTGTTAGTTTCAAGACCAAAGACCCAGAAGATTTAATAAGACCTGATCGTCAACTTGGTGGTTATATCAAAACAGGTTATAGCAATAGCAATGAAGAATTTAGTAACGCTTTTGGTTTAGCAGGGAAAAACGATAAGGTTGAGGCAATAATTAATTATGTGCATCGTGAAGGACATGAAACAAAAAATCACCGAATGTTAGATTTCGATAAAAACAAACTAGATCCTGCCTATGATTTTATCAATGATCCAGACTATAAATATCCCTCTACAGGATACAGATCTAATACAGCAGCAATATTACCTGACCCATTAAGTTATACAACAGAGGCAACGTTAGCAAAGTTATACCTCCATTTGAACGAAGAAAACCGATTAGGTTTTCATGCCACTAAACAAAAAACGGATAGAGTATCCAATAACTTTACCAGACAGACTTTTGCTTCAAGAATTGGTAAGGATACTGCAGAATTAGAAAGTTATGGCATCAGTCATAGATACCTACCTATTACTAGTGAGTTCATAGATGAGGTCAATACCACTTTAACTCAGCAAAAAATTACAGGAGTGGCTAATACAGAAACTTATAGCCAAGTATGGGGATCTGACTCTTATAGGGTAGATGGAGTGAAGCATCGGCCTCAAGAGGACAAAACCATACAACTAAGTATAGAGGCAACAAGCTTACCGTTAGAAACTGAGAAGCTAGGCTCTCATACTTTGTCAGTTAATACAAAATATGCAAAGACGGACCATAGATTGACCTTAGAAGAAACTTATATTCCTTCTTCAGGCAACCCCAGTTCTTGGTACGATTTTATTGGGCCCTCAGTGAAGCAAGATATCTTCAATGTGGCCATTCAAGACAAAATAAATTTAACGGAAAAGCTCGATACGACGATTGGACTTCGGTATGACAATTATAACTACAAACCCTATATGGATGAAATCAATAAAAAAGGCATCGAGAAGGCGAGCAAATATTATCCGGTACGTATTGATTATGAGAATGGCGAGTTTGATCACAATAATAAAATGGACAATATAGGAGGGATGTTTTCCATAAACTACAAACTTAGCCCATATTTACAGACCCAGTATCAGCTATCTACAGGATTCATGGCACCCGCTACCAGCCAAATGTATTCAGCATTTGAGATGATGGGAAACAGTTTGACGCCCAATGTTCATCTTAAGCCTGAGAAATCTATCAATCATGAACTTAGCTTGTCTGGCCAGTTTCAAGATTTAAGTTTTACAGCTATAGGTTTCTATACTAAATATAGTGACTTTATCAGTTTGTTGAATTCTCAAGAGGAACAACAACGATGCTATGAAGATTTTTCGACCGGCCAATCGGTTTGTTCACCCCTTTCTATAAATATACTCAGCGCCCAAAATATTGGTGACGCAGAGACTTATGGATTGCGTTTAGGAGGCGTATGGGATGTTGGACAGCTTGCTGACCTAGAAGGAGATATTCGAGTAATTGCTAATTTAAGTTATGCCAAAGATAAAACTGATAAAGGAACCAACTTACTTGCGACTCAGCCTTTGAATGTCACATTCGGGTTAGGTTATGAAGCCCCTAAAAAGGATTGGCAACTGTCTGCGAATCTAAGGTATTTAGGCAGAAAACATGCTGAAGACGCAAAAGTAGCTACCTTAGAATCAAATGGTTATAACATGCCTTATGAAAATGTCATTGCTCCTTATAAGCACATTGATAAGTCTAAATCGGCTTATGTATATGATGTTTATGGCAGTAAAAGACTAGGTTCTAATTTAAAACTATCAGCAGGGGTGTTTAATTTATTTAATGCTAAATATGTTCCATGGGACAACTTGCGTTCGTTAGCAGAATTAAACGTCAACTCTATGGTAGATGACCAAGGGGTTGGCATTGAAAGATTTACGGCACCAGGAAGAAATTACAAAGTAGGGTTAACCTACGAATTTTAGCCCATATGTCTTGGATAAAATACATAAAAAACTATCAATAAAAACCCAAAAATATTTTGGCGTGCGCTCAATCTAAAAAAAGCTAACTAAATAGGATGAAATGGGAGAGCGCCCCTTAAATTAATAAATATAGGAAACAGTGATGAACTTACCTCTTAGTGAAGCATTAAAAAAGCACTCCCGCCAAACACATGATAGTGTTGACATGCTCGTTTTATCTATGGAACCATTTGCCTCTATAGAAAATTACAGTAAATTTTTACAAGCACAAAATGCTTTTCACGAAGTTTTGAAACCTATCTATGAGAATCCCAGCTTAAACCTTAAGATTAAGGGACTTAATAGTCTATCACGCTTAGAACAAGTAGCCATGGACATGCAAGACCTTCACGTTAAGACTATGTTAGTCGATGAGGCTATACCTAGTCCAAGTGAGTTTGAATCTATTGGTTGGCTTTATTGCTCTGAAGGTTCAAATTTAGGCGCCGCAATTTTATATAAAGAAGCTCAAAAAATTGAACTTACAAGTACTCATGGTGCAAAACACCTATCTGCACATAAAGATGGCAGAATGGTGCATTGGCGTAAATTTAAAGAGCAATTAGATGGCTTAGAATTGACACTAACACAACGCCAACAAGCATTAAAAGGAGCTGAAGATGCCTTTGCATTTTTTAAAAGGGTCATTCGACAAGTAAATTATGCTGAAGAAACGGTGTAACGGTCATTTAGATTGAATGGTTGCTGACATACATGGTCATCAATGTAATTCGAACGCGCCTTAAAGCAGACGTTCGGTTTTTTAATGCCATATTGAGTAATCACTGAGCTATGCTGAGGAAACTGAACCGCCCCGACTTTATCGGAGAGTGATTTACTTGAGTCAGGCAGCGATGCCTGACAGGGTTAAATTATCATAATACCGCTTTTCAAACTAAAAAGGCGACACATAACCAATTTTACTATGCAAACGGGTTTTGTTGAACCAATCCACCCATTCAAGGGTTGCCAGTTCAACATCGTTCCCATCAGTCCAGTTTTGCTTTAAATAATGAATCACCTCGGTTTTATACAGCCCGTTAACCGTTTCAGCCAACGCATTGTCGTATGAATCACCTTTGGTACCAACAGAGGCAATGACGCCAGAATCCGTCATCCTAGAAGTATAGCGAATGGATAAGTACTGAACGCCGCGATCACTATGATGAATGACATCTTTGGGATTGTTTCTATCTGTTATGGCTTGATTTAATGCCGCCATCACCATATCGGTGTTCATACGATTAGATACCTTCCAACCAACGATAGCACGGGCAAACACATCAATAATAAAAGCGGTATAGACCCAGCCGCTTGTCGTCTTGATATAGGTAAAATCTGCAACCCACAGCTGGTTAGGACGATAAGCGCTAAAGTTACGATTGACTAAGTCATCAGCGCGCTTTTGGTCGTCACGGCTGTTGGTGGTAATCTTGCCTTTGCCACGCCAGACGCCTTGTAGGCCATACTGCTTCATTAATCGCTCTACGGTACACCGAGCAACCTTTAACCCGTCAGCTTTCATCTGCTGCCATACTTTACGCGCACCGTAACGGCATTTGCTGTCCTGCCAGATGCGTTTAATCTCGCTGAGATAGTAGTCGTCATGCTGACTGCGCAGTGAGCGTTTTTCAGGGTAGCTCTCCAAGTCTTTAGCACGGTGATAGGTTGATGGGGCAATCGGTAATACTCTACAGATCAGCTCGACCCCATAATTATTCTTATGATCGTCGATGAATTGAATCATGATTTTAGTCAGCGGTCGAGCTCCGCCTGGGCGAAAAAAGCGGCAGCCTTACGTATGATCTCATTGGCTTGCTTGAGCTCTCTGCATTCGCGTTCAAGCTCCTTGATGCGCTCTTTATCACTTTGCGCTTGCACCGATGCAGGAATAGTTTGATCGATGTGTTTTTTATGCCACGACCGCAGGGTTTCAGGCGTACAGCCAATCTTAGGGGCAATGGCTTGAATCGCTGACCATGTGGAGGGATAGTCGCCCAACGCTTCTATCAGCATGCGAACGGCGCGTTCTTTAATCTCAGGAGTGTAGGTTTGTTTTTTCATTGTCGTATTCTCTCAGAATGTTGAGTCTCCGACAATTCCGGGGCGGTTCAATCCGTGACTGGACGTCTGTTTTAGATCGCTTTATGTTTGATGACTGTATCAGTAAGCCTTTAACCTAAACGTCAATTACACAGAATCTGAGATATTTTATCCAAATTAAAAAAGCCATAAAAGTCATTGCTTTTATGGCTTTACTATTCTGTTTTATATTTTGAAGCTTAGACCTAGCTTTAAGCTAAATAAGCTCTTTTAATTCAGTCAGCTTGTCTAAAACTGCATCAGGTGAGTATCTTAACAGCTGCTGCTCATTTTGTGCACCAGATAGCACACCTAAAACTAGCCCACACCCTGCATTCCTACCTTCTTCAATATCGATACCACTATCCCCTGCTTTTAACACCTGCTGTGAGTTATCAATATTAACCTGTTTCATTGCAAGAGTAATCATATCAGGGCCTGGACGGCCATTGTCTACATCATCGGCTGTTATTAATGCATCTACTTGATCCCCCACAGACCAACCTAAGATAGTTAAAATTTTATTAGCAGTCTTAGCATCATATCCTGTATTTAATACCACTTTACGACCGCTCACCTTTAACTGCTCGAACAACTCTGACATGCCTTCAAACTCAGATAAGGTCTCCTTGCTATAGGCAGTTGCAAGACTGTTTTTAAAGGTAGCAAACGCAGTATCCGTTAACAACTCAATACAAGCATCAGATAAATCTAACCTGTTTAAAATATCGCGGATGGCGTTGCGTTTTTCTTTCCCTGCACCATATTCTAAACATAACTCAAGACTCACTTGTTTATCTGACTTGCCAGCGCTATTCAGTGCTTCATTGATGGCATTACATACGGTTTTATAGACTAGGTTACCTTCATTTACTGTTGTGCCAGCCATATCAAACACACAGAGCTTAATATCAAAAAATTTGTTTTTAATACTGTTTAAACTATCACCATGTGAGCTGCTGCTCATTATATTATTATTTGCTGTATTCATTACTTTGATTCCAATACCAATTCAATTAACTCTTCGCCAAATGCGAAACCTGTTGATGCCCCTGTACCACTGGTGACTGCACCGACCACCACGCCTTTTTCAGGTGATGCCTTAAATACCACGTCATCTGCACTTGGATATACACCCAACCAGTGCTGAGTAATATCCATCTCACCAATATCCATCACCTGCTTAAATTCATTAATGATTAGATCATCAATTTGAGTGTCTCTAAACGGTAGTTCTCTATCACTATAATCATGACTATCGCCAATGATTAGTGAGCCATCTTCAGACTGAACCACAATTAGGTGGACACCTGCTTGACGCTCTACACTTTGAATATCGTCAAGTAAGCTTTTTAGTACCGTAGCTTCAGGTAACTGAGCAAATCCATCATAACGGGCAAAGCTTAAATCTGACATGACAGCAGCATTTAATTTAAATGTTTTTTTGGGCATGACTCGCATCATATTTAGCGTGCACATTTTAGCCTTTGTCTTAGTGAACACGTTTGGATATAAGCCAGTAAAGTCCGCTCCGGGGCAGACCACACAGTGCTCAGCATTAAGTACACCGCGACTGGTATGCACTTTTGGTAATTCCACTGAAGTCACTGTAGTATGGTTGTAAAAATTCACACTCTGCGTCTCTTGTAACCAATGAGCCAGCTTAGCGACTGCAGTATTAGACTCCACTCGAAGCTCATGAGGACTATATAACACCCCTTTTCCCTTGTTCAGATAAGGCGCGGCTTCATTAATTTCAGACTGTGTCAGTAGTCGGCACCCCTCACCCATTTCTGTCTTTAAAAAAGCTTGTGCAACATCTACCGCTTCAGGTCGCTGCATTAACATATGCAGACCGATATGCTCTACCTGAATACCTGCTTTTGGCGCAATATCGGCCCAAACATTACGAGAGTGCATGGCGCGTTGCCAATGCTCACCTCGACGCTGACCACTAACGGTCACAAATCCAAAATTACGAACAGAAGCATCTTTGTTCTGAGATTGGCGTTCTACAACCGCAACACTCAGCCCCTTTTTAACGGCGGCGTAGGCGCTTGCCAGCCCAACGATACCCCCACCTACTACAACGACATCGTATGTTTTATCAGAAAGTATTTTGCTCATTGTCATACCTGCTCTTCCCATATATCTTTATTAATTAGCCCTCTACTTGCTTAACCTATGAACTAATATAGCTAAGCATGAATGGGCATTATTTTGATTCAACTAAAATTACTCACCATGGAAAAAAGCACGGTGCTTATCTAACAGCTCGGCAGTTAATGGCTCTGGATAGGTCTTAGAGTTATCAATCTGATTTTCAGCAGCTACTGTCTCACCGTCATACACAATATTTGGATAAATTTCTAATAAACGTGGGCGAGCTTTAGTGACAATTAACTCAGCCATTTTCATTGCTTTAGGATTGGTTTTCTCTCCTTTATCAATAACAGCAACCGATTCAGTCAATGTGTAATTACCTTCACTAGGATCAACAAAATCAATTGGTAAACCTTTTGCCTTATTAGCGACTGCCTGATGACGTAGACCGAAACCGATAGGCACCTCACCTGCCATTACCTTTTTAAGAGGACCAGAGCCAGATAGCTCTAAATTAGGTCCTGCATTTTCACGAATAGCATTCATGATTTGTTGACCTTCAGCATCGGTGCCATATTCAGCAGCAATGTCTTGTACAAACAACCAACCAGTTGATGAACCATTTGGATCAACCATAGAAATTTGATTTTTATAAATAGGATTCGCTAAGTCTTTGGCACTGGTAGGTATGGGGAGATTATTGGCTTCCATCTCTTTGGTATTGAGTAAGATGGCACCCGTAAAGCTGAGGATCGGTGCATAATAATTAGGCGTCGCAATCTGTGGATTTGCCGTAAATGCTAACGCTTTAAACATTGGGTTCTTTGCTTGAGCACTTTCGATATAAAATGAGCTCATTGTCACCATATCAGCTTCAATATTTTTTCCTTCTGCTAATAGTCGTCCACCAAGCTCACCTGTTCCGAATGATTGAAATATGTATTGTCCTTCAAAGCCTGCCTCATCAAGCACCTCTTGAATAACCTCGACTGCCTCTTCATCAGCATTACTATAAATAATCACCTCCTCGCCAGCCGTATCTCCCGAGCTTTGCGACCCACAACCTGCTACTAAAACTCCACAAGTTAATCCCGTTATTATCGTTTTAAATAAATTCATTGTTTTCCCTGATTATTTGAATAGTTAAAAATTAAATTAGTTTTCATCACATTAAGGCCTAAACTGTTTTGAAATATCTAAGCGACCGTCGTCACTGTGGTTTTTTTCACTTTTATTTTTGTTGTGCCATTAATGCTTCTGGTATAAAGATATCGCGCCACTGCGAAGAATATTAATGCCGTGATATTTGTGAGTAGTACCATCAGCGACAATATAAAAATCTCATCAAAGCGGGCGAAGTGCTGTAGTTCAACAATTTTTGTAGTAAGCACCATCGTCTTTGCACCTGAAATAAATATCACAGCACTGATGCTGACCATCGCACTGATAAAGAAGTACGATGCTACTTCGATAAGCGTAAATATTGAGTTGGGTACAACAATTCGGCGTAAAGACTGTAGCCATGAGTCTCCAAGTAAAGAAGCTGTGGTCTCCCAACCTAGGTTCATTTTTGATAGTGCATTTTTACTCATGAGATAAGGTGTCGAGAAGTAATGAATGATATTACTAATCACAATAATGAAGATGGTGTTCGATATCGATGAGCCTGAGAAAACCATCAGGTAAGCAATACCAATAACCATACCTGGCACTGTATTGGTTATTAATGCTGAGCTTTCGATCGTTAACTTCCCTATCTTGAATAACCCTGAGCGCTCGTATATCAACGCGGCAACATAGGTAATAATAGTGCCAAAAACAGCCGTTAAGGTCGCGACAATAAGTGAGTTCTTATACACTCGCATTAGGTTCGAGGACTCGATCACCTTAGTAAAGGTGTCTGTACTAAACGCCATCTCGTAAGGCCATGTCTTAATCCATGGAATGATGAATATCACAGCAAATACGAATAACAGTGAAATCAAAATGCCACTGGACAATACCCCAAGAATCCTGTCTTTGACTTTAGAGGTAGGCAAGTCAAAATGCTCTACTGAGTCATACCTGACATTAAATCGAGCCACATACCAAAGCAGTAGAATACTCAAGACAGAGGGGATTAACATGAACAAGGCAACCACAGAGCCCTTTTCAAACGAGGGAGATGCACCCAGTATTTGGGTATAAAGCTCAGTGGCTATAACCTTATACTGACCACCAATAGAGGCTGGAATACCAAAGTCAGTAAAGGCCAAAAAGAAGCATTGAATGATAGCGGCTGCAAACGTGCCAATTAAGGGACGAATGACCGTCATATCTATCTGGCGTAAGCGTGAATCGCCCATCAGTTCTGATACGATCACGAACTTCTTATCCAAATATTGAAAGGTATTGTTAAGCAGTAAAAAGGCTATTGGTAAGGTATAGATGGTGTAGCCAAGCCACATACCATAGAAACCATATATGTCTTCAAACAACTGAAAGCCAATTATCTTGGTGAGCAGACCTTGCTTACCAAAGGTGTAAATAATGGCAAATCCATAAGTCACTGTTGGCAATAGCATGGGAAAGAGTGATGCAAGCTTAATGGTTTGTTTAAAGCCCTTTGGCAAGTTAGTCCAGTGCACCGTATAAGCAAGGATAAATGCCAAAAAGGTGGCACTCATCGCACTAACAATGGCGACAAAAAAACTATTTAACATCACTTGTCTGAAGTCATTACTGCTGATGATATCGACATAGTGGCTTATACCTAATCCATCAGCCACATTAAATGACAGCACCAACATTTTACCCAAAGGCACAAACATAAAGACGAGAAATAGCGCACCAATGAAAAGCCACGAAGCTTTCATTAGCGGTGAGTTATTAAGTTTCATAATGACCTACGCGCAAAATAAGTAAGTTTTGAAAGACCAGCATTGGCCTAGTGCGATTAACCTTTGGAGGTATCTTTAATGGATTTAGCAGCTGTGCGCTGGATTATGGAATTGATATCTTCAGTGACTGAACTGCCATCTAGCACAGGTCTCATTTGAGTGTATTTTTCTAATGGATCAGCTGGCGCATCGTCCGTATCAAATAGGCTCAAGATATTACGACGTTTGATATTGAGCTGATTTAAGATAAAGCTCTTAACAAAATCATTGGCAGGGTTTTTGATGATTTCTGATGGTTTGGCATATTGAGCTACTTTGCCGTCTGATAACAACAAAATGCGATCAGAGAGTGTCATCGCTTCTTCAGGATCATGTGTCACAATCAAAGTGGTTAGCTCATAACGCTCTGCAATCTCGCGAATACGTGCCTTAATGGTCTCTTTAATAACCCCGTCTAAGGCAGATAAAGGCTCATCTAATAATAAAATTTTCGGCTTCATCACTAGAGTACGCGCTAATGCAACACGCTGCTTTTGCCCACCAGAGAGCTGGCTGATTCGCTTGTTCAAATGCGGCTTAATCTCCAAAAGGTCAACCAGCTCATTAACCTCCGCTTGTGTGCTGACGTTAGGTCTATTACGTAGCCCATATTCAATATTCTGCTTTACATTCAAGTTAGGGAACAACGCATAGTCTTGGAATACAATATTGAAACCTCTGTGCTTCATAGGCACACGTGTGATGTCTTCCTTATCATAGGCAAGTCGACCAGAACTAATATCGGTTAGACCTAAAATAATATGCAGCAACGTGGTTTTCCCACAGCCAGATGGGCCCAATATTGAAACAATCTCACCCTTATTTACCTTTAGGGAGATATCCTCAAAAATAACTTTGCCATCATACTTCTTAGTCACATTTCTTAGTTCTAACATAATTTTCAGCCCAAACTTATATTGTGGGGTTGGCAGTGAGTAATAACTCAAGCAGATACACTGAAATAAATTGTTCAATGCTTTAATCGTTTACACGTAACTAATATAGAAGATGAATATGACAGTTTGGTGTCAAATATAAGGTTAGCTTATACATTTAATCATTCAGTCTTATTTATCGTGTATAACTTCTCGTACTTCCCAGAGATAAGCCTGACAGTCTCTGCAACTGAAACCTATATGAAAAACGGGGGTCATATGACGAAAAAACCTTACACCTATAATCAGCTAAATATCTTAAACTCTGTGCTTGAGGAAGGTAATTACACGCAGGCGGCTAAACATTTGGGTGTGTCTCAATCTGCCATTAGCCAAGCATTATCTACGCTTGAAAACAATCTTGGGTTTAAGCTATTTATGCAGCGTGGCAGGCACTTTGTGCCAACAGATTACTGCTTAGAGCTTGGAACGTTAACGAGTAAAGTGCAAGCAGTTGAAGATGAACTAGATCAGCTGATTCAAAGGAGTAAAGTTTTTGAATCAGCTATATTGAAGGTGGGTCTATGCAGCCCGCTGCCGGGCACTGAAATTATTAGGCAGTTTAGTAAGCGCTATCCCAAGCTACAGACTGAAATCTATTTTGGTAATTTCCATGAAACGTTTAGTAGAGTGGTTAACGGTCAGGTAGATGTTGGTATTCTTGCAAATGTTCCAAAAAGTGACAAGTTACAGTTTAAGAAATGTGCTACCCAAAGGCTTGTTGCTTTGTGCTCACCGAACCATGCTTTTGCATCAAGAGAATCTATAAGCTTAACTGAATTAGCGACCGAAACCGTTATATTCCGCACGCACGGCTCTACCACTCAAAAACTTATAAATGAGGCACTAGCAAAAATTAATTTAGAGATAACCCCTACCTATATCGTAAACACCCAAGAAAGTGTTTACGATGCGGTTTACCAGAACTTAGGTGTCGGATTTGCATGGAGCGAAAGCGCGATCAGAAAAGGTGGTTTTGTGAAGGTAGCCATTGCGGAGCTACCTTCAGATTATGATGAGGTGGTCTTTTCACTCAAAAATGTAAACAACTTAGTGGTGACTGCTTTGATGAACTCTTTAGATACCTCTGGTTAGACTATTTGAAAAAAGCATCCTAATGTTTTCAATATATACGTATCTTGCGAAGTAAGTTTTCTGCATCAAATCCATTTATCATAATTGATCTCTTGGGAACAATTAATGTGGTTGTGGAGTAAGTGTTTAGTTCATTTGAGTACCGGTCACGCTTGTTTTCGCCTGCATGATTAGTGATAAGCAATAAAGGATTAGTGCTAAGGCTAAAAAAATAAAAGTCAGAGGTAAAAACAGGCTTTCTTGAAGCACGCCATCAGAACCAATGTCACCGTAAAACAAGCTTTCCATCAGTCCAGACAGTGCAGCAAGGGCCAGCATAATTGAGCCACTAACAAATAATTTAGACGTCATAAAAGCTCCATAGGCTCATATTTAAGCATAATAAGTCATTTTAAATTTAGAAGCATTCATCAAGTCATGAGTGCCTAGGCCTATATCGTATATGAAATAATACGCGGATTGGGCGCGCTCCTATTTTTTCATAAACTATTCATACTCGGTCTTTAAAATTATCAATATTCATGAAAGTGAATTTATCTGTCGTTGACTATAAAAACTTGTGAGATCAAGCTGTAGATCCAAACTCAAATCACTATCATCTGTTCTACTAGAAAATCTAAAAAAACACGTGTTTTTGGTGAAACCATATCTCGCTTTAAATAAATAGCGTAAGTAGCACTCAGTTCTTCATAGGGACTAAAAACATGATCTGGCATGACTTGAACTAATGACCCTTTCGCCAATTCATCTTTAACAGCCCACAGTGGTATTAGCGTCAGACCTGTATGATTCAATACCAGCTGCTTCTGACCATTCACTGAGTTCACTGAAACCTGACTATTAATAATCAACTTTTTACGATCTTCTGCTATCAAAAACCACTCTTTCCAACCGTTATAACCATATCGGATACATTGGTGATCAGCTAGATCGTCAATCCTACGAGGCGTGCCATTATTTTTTAAATATTGGGGGCTTGCACACAGTAGAAAATCATTAAATACCAAGCGTCTGTCAATCATGGTCGAATCAGATAAGCGTCCACTTCGAATAGCTACGTCAATATTTTCTTCTATAAGATCCACAACCCGCTCTGTTAACTCAATTTTTATATCAATATCTGGATATAACGACATAAATTTCGGTATTAACGGTAATACCATGCTTTCACCAAAACCGACTGTCATGCTGATTTTCAGCTTACCCTGTGGCATTATTTGCAGGTCATTAACGGCTCTTTTGGCATTATCAAACTCTGACACAATTCGCTGAGAGTATTCGTAATATTTGTGCCCCGCTTCAGTCAAACTGGTGTTTCTGGTCGTTTTATTGAGCAGACGTACGCCCAACTCCTTTTCAAGCACTGCTAACTGCCGTGAAATGGAAGACGGCTGTACATCAAAGATGCGGCTGGCCTCTGAAATGCTACCGGTTTCGACAACACTATTGAAGTATGCCAGTCGATTTATTGAGCTCATTGCCACTCCTCTATTAAGTTGATAGGTATTCCATTTAACTGTAACCATGGCTTGCTCAAAAAGCAAAAGTAATTTGTTTACTGGGTAATGGTTTGCTGGATTAGCAACGTCTAAACTTATTGTCCTGAAACAAACAATAAGACATTCACACCAGTAAAGGGTAATAACATGAAAGCGATGATCATTAAAGAAATCGGTACAACTGCAGTTTTTCAATTGGAAGAAAAACCAAAACCAACGGCAACACTAGGTCATATGGTTGTGGAAGTGAAAGCCACTAGTGTGAACCCTATTGATACCGTGCTGCGCTCAGTCGAGCTGCCTTAGTCGGAGAATTTGCCAGAGATACTACACGGTGATGTAGCTGGTATTGTGAGCGAGATAGGTGCCGACGTCACTGAATTTAGTGTTGGTGACGAAGTTTATGGTATGGCTGGTGGCCTCAACGGTATTGATGGTGCACTTGCTGAATTCATGTTAGTTGATGTGCGTTTAATGGCTAAAAAACCTAAAACACTCAGTATGAAGCAAGCTGCAGCCTTGCCGTTGGTCGCACTCACTTCTTATGAAGCACTCGTACAAAAGATGAATGTCAAAGAAGGCGATAATGTCCTGATTCATGGTGCAACAGGGGGCGTTGGTCATATTGCCGTTCAGCTAGCAAAAGTACTTGGCGCGACAGTCACTGCTACCTACTCTCCTGCTAATCGTGCACTAGCACAAACACTAGGCGCGGATCATCTAGTGGATTATACAACAGCGGAGGTTGATGACTATGTGGCGACGTATACTGACAGCGTGGGTTTTGACAAAGTTTTTGATACAGTAGCTGGTGATAATATACGAAAATCTTTTCAAGCAGTTAGATTCAATGGCCATGTCGCCACTATTTTACCGATTGCTGATCCATTGCAAGTTGCTCTCAAAGCCTTATCCTTTCACGGTGTTTTAGTGCTCATCCCATTATTTCATGGCGTCAACCATGAATCGCACGGTCGTATCCTGAAAATGATTGCAGAGCTGGTCGATAGTGGCAAAATCACGCCTATCATAGATGATAGTAACTACTCTATTTGGGAGGTAGCGCGCGCGCATGACCACCTTGAATCAGGTAAAGCAGTGGGTAAAATTACGCTTACTATAGAGTGGTAAGGTTACCGAATAGACACGGTCACAGGCTTTGAACTCCTCTATCCTAGTGCCCTGACTTAGACCCCATCGAGAGAAATGGGTAAAAACCAATATTCCACGCCAAGAATGGATAATGGTTTTTTAAATTGCTAAATGATGTGGGCTGTCATAAATTTATTATGAATGGCCCATATAACGATCTTCTGAAGGAATAAAAATTATGATGAGAAAAACGTTACTGCCAAGCGTGCTGTTATTAAGTCTGACTGCGTGCCAGAACACTAATACACAGGGCCTTGAGACAACAACGGTTTTACAAAACGACCTACCGACGACAACCTCAACCGATAAGTATACTAACAATATAACGGGCGATTACGTCACAGATGGCTATACAAAGCGTAACGAGGGTTATGACTGGTTTGCGATCAGCGTACGTGATGCTGGTCAAGATGCTATTAGTGTGTCTATTCGTTCTCGCATAGACAAAAAGAAACCTACTTGTACATTAGACACCGTACTTCATAAAGCTCATGATGGACGGTATCAGTTTTGGGTAGATAATAACCCCGTTTATTTGCGCTTTAATGACAATAGCTTATCCATTGAAGGTGAAGAAGCCTATCTACAAAAAACAGCTTTTTATTGTAGCGGCGGTGCAACGCTTGGTGGCGTATATCAAAAATTAAACGATACGCTGGATACTCGACAAGTGGATAACTCGCAATACGCTACCTCACTCAACTATGGTGATTTTTCTACTCAAGTGACCAGTACCTCTGACGGCAATGGTGGTTATGTCTTAAAAATCCAGCCAATGGGCGAAGACATTATCGAGCGACCAATTAGCGATCCTGTTGTTAGTGCTGATGTGGGTGATATGAATGGCGATGGATATCCTGAAATTCTGGTGTTCACCCAAAGCGTGGGTAGTGGCTCATATGGTGACGTGGTTGCTTATTCGAGTAATAAAGGGCTGTCATGGAGTGAAGTCTCTTATCCAGAGCTGACTGATACACTCAAACAAGGTTATATGGGGCACGATGCGTTTGCATTGGTTGAGAATGTATTGGTTAGACGTTTCCCACTCTATTTAGAAGACGATAGCAATGCCAATCCACAAGGTAAAACACGCCAAATTCAGTATGATATGAAGGATGGGGAAGCTTCTCGTCAGTTTGTAGTTGACACGGTTAATGAGTTTTAAACTCCTCTTAAAAGTTTACTGGATAATAGGATAAAGCAAGTGCTATATAAAAACTTTGAAATACAGTTAATTTTAGCATTAACTGTATCCATAACTGCTTGTACAAATACGGATCTTATGCATACTACCGCTATTGATACTGTACTTGAAGAGACGGCGCTGGTAAAAGCTAAACCAATAGCTATCGAAAAATCGAATATAAATTTCGACAGTCATCCAATTGCAAAACGTTATAGAACTGTAATTAGTAAGGAGTATGCGAAACAGGACGTAAATTTTGCAAGCCATTACGTAGTAATAACATGGGGCTGTGGTTCAGGTTGTGTCAGTGGTGCGATGGTGGATAGCCGAAATGGTATGGTTTACCCTTTACCAGAAGATAAAGAATGGGGTGGTAATGGCACATATGTTACATTTGAACAGGAAAGCAATATTTTAACGTCAGTATGGGTAATTCCGACCCCAACAGGCGATACTGAAGAAACGCGAAAATACTGGAGATGGGATGAGCAATCTAAAATATTTGCACATACTTCTGCATTTTCAACCTATCTTGAGAGTAAATAAGAGAGAAAACCTGTGAAAAAAATTACCAAAGTGCAAATGGCAACGATAATCGCCATAGTCTTTTGTATTGTATGGGAAATTTATATAGGTATATGGTCTAGAACACAAGTTGGAGCGATAATAAGAGTAGATATATTCATTATTTATCCAATTTTGATCGCTCTAATTATTATTTCAGTCAAACAATATATAAAGAATAAGCGAAGCAATCATAGATAAAGAAGCTTAAGAACAGTGCTCGATGAAAAATTAAACTTTTCTTTTTGATGCTCATTTTTGCAAACAGGACATACGTCATGCTTACCCTTCATATTGTTAACGGCGCATCAGCTTCTGGCACTTTAAAACATTATTTCGAACAAAATAAGCTTGATGGTACAAACCAAGTATTGTGCTTTGATGACTATTTGGCCATTGGCCCTTTATATGACGGTAATAAAGTCAATGATCATCAATTGTTAAACCAACGAGCCAACTATCTATTTGATATGTTACAAATAGCGCATCTCGAAGAATTCGCTGACGCAACTATTGAAGATCAATGGTTAATAGATATTACTAAAGACATCAGTAAATTATGTCACTTTAACTTTACTCATTACCACAAAGTGGTTATATGGCATGGAGATAATGCGCCTGAACGGTCGTTACTCTATTTGTGTTGCCATATAATTGATGAGCATAAACTCTACCATATCAGTATTAACGACTATAACCTCTCTACTCATATGCTACGTGGAGTGGGTGCCTGTTCTCTTGAAATGTTAGATTTCCTGCATAATCAAGAAAAAAAGATTAATCCCGTAGATTGCGTGCAATATGCACAACTATGGCAAACGCTCGTTAAGTCCTCGAAGCGACCTGACAGCTTATTGCGAATTTTTGAGAGCAACGAAGTCAAATCTGTTGGTGAAGATTATTTTGATAAACAAATACTGACGCAATGCCAAGAACAAGGTCAAGGAAATTTTGTATTAATGATGGCATTGGTTGGCCGTGTTCTGGGGTTAAGTGAGCAGCTTATTACAGACACTTTCATTATCGCTCGAGTCTACTATTTAATCCAAAATACCAGTCTTGAGTATCAAGGAGATTTGGATCAGCCGCGTCAGTTACAAGTTCGAGTCAGAGATTAATCATAATCACCAGCCCTAAATTCTAGGAAAATATCATGAATGTTTTGAAATCTGGCTCAATCATCTCGTTAGTGACATTAGTCACGCTAAGTGGCTGCCAGTACGCTAATACAAGACTAGAAAGTCAATTAAAGAAAGAGCCATCTGAAGTCATGCAGAAACTGTTTAGTATCGAAACTGATAGACAGTTTTATATCACTTTTCCTGACCACAAGAATCAAGTGGCGTTAACTGAGTTTGTCAGTGCCAATGACAGCCAAGATAGCAAACCGTATGTGAGAGGTGTATTAGCAGATAATAAAAATTATTCAGTGTCACTGGACTATAGAAATATCACCGCATTAAATGGCTCAAAAAATCAAAATATTGTTAAGTTCATCGTTCCTTATACATTAACCAATAGTAACGCTGTGTCAGATGAAACACTGTCTACTCTAGATAATCCAAACCTACCCAGCAACTCACTGTATTTAGGATTTTTCGAGCTAGATTATATTACCAATAATATTACTCAATACGATCAACAGCTCCTAGGCAAGTACAGCACTCTGACTGCGATAAGCTATGATGGACAAGATACTGTTAATATCAACATACGTCAGTACCCAACAGAGACTGACCAAAATAAAAATGTCAGATCCAGTTTTCACGACCTGACGTTTAAAGTGGGCGAAGAGATGACCCTGATTGAAAATGTGATTGTAGAATAATTATTTATTGGCTTTGGGTATATCCCAGCGGAACCGTCTATAAAGCCTTTTAAACCTATTAACAGACTATTTATTTTCTGTAATAGTAGACTTGAAAAATATGATTTTTATAATAGAACCAACTCATAACTCGTACTACGCCCTGATGCTACAAATTTTTGTATCATACCCTTCTCTACTAAATCATTAATATCTCGTAGTGCAGTGTCTATAGAGCACTTGGTTATTGTCGCCCATTTTTTAGTGCTGAGCTTGCTATAAAAATTAGTCAGCAAAGTATTTGAGCTATGCTGAAGAAACCTTAGAACCGCACTTTATAAACCAAGCGTATTAACAGGAATCTGCTCATATACCTTGTCTTAACACGATAGACTTGACATTATAAAACCTCTCCAGAGTTAACTCATAGCTCGTATTACGTCCTGAAGCCTCAGATTTTTGCATCATGCCCTTCTCTATCAAATCATTATCTTGTAGTAACTAATCCTCTCATCACTGTAGAAAACAGGCTAGACCATAGTCTATTTTTTGGTCTTCAAACTATAGATATTTAATACTATCACCGACTGAATAGTCTCCATTACTATATCAACCTCAAAAGCAGCAGATAGCCCTCCTGTCACCTTTCTCTGAATATCAAGCATGAGAAGGCTCTACTTACTTATCATTTAGGGATTCGCTTTCAATATTATTGGTCTAATCCAACAATATAGTAGAGGTAAAAATACTATAAAAATATAGTGCCTAAATACGAGTTAAATTTTATTCGATTATAATTTACGTCGTAAGTATTCAATCGTATAATATCTATAGGCCTTAAATATCAATGTATGTAAGATATTGTCACAATATGTACTTTAGTCGACCTACCTTGACATGGTAGAGGTCGTTGGTTCGAATCCGATTACGCCTACCAGATTCGAAAAGCCCCAATCTTAAGATTGGGGCTTTTTTTGTCTGTAATATATGGGCTGTAGCGAAAAATACTTTCTTATATCACCTCATAGTCATGATTATGCAATCAGATTTAAATCATTCAAAAAAGTGATGGTGACCAAATGGTGACCAAAACGTGACCGACCCTTAAAAACCATTAAAATTAAAACCCTCTTTTTGACCTCTACTTTAAACTGTAAGCTAAAACCTATTTCTGAGTATTTTTCTCTTTATCCTCTTTTACATATTCAAAAATATCCCCCACCTCTACTTCTAAATACTCACAAAGCTTATCTATAGTATCAAAATCAATTCTAGATGATTGATCGTTATATATCTTATGTAATGTCGTCTTGCTTACCCCTGTTGCTCGTACGGCATCCGCTACTTTTAGCCTTCTTTCAGCTAGTAAAGTTGGGAGATGATTAACTATCATCTTACAAACTCCAATTGTCGTAGAATAAATACCCTCTACTACCTTGCTTTTCTACTTGAAACACTTGCGAACACTGAATTCGAGTCCAAAATTCAATATCGCTCTTTAACATGTAAGGCAAAATAAGGTGATTAAATATTTTATAGTAGCCAATATTAGCTTTATGAACACTTAGCTCTTTTTGCTTTATATCGTTTAGGTAAGTCTTTTTCATAAATAGTGAAATCCAATCATACTTACTGAAATCTTATATAATTTAATCTACTGTTATCTACAGAAATTGCAAGTAATTATTATAAAATAATAAGTAATTTCAGTAACTTATACCAGAATATACCAGAATATACCTATTTCATCTGAGCTGAGTTTCTACGCTGCATACTTTAAGAAGAAATGATAACCATCCCGCCATTAGAGTCGTAGCTCTTATATCAAATTATTTTTTAGAAGCAACAGATTGCCAAAAAAATGCTGCCTTTGAAACATTGGCTATAGTCAATCCAGAATAAAAGAGATACAGCCCATATCATGAAACAGTTTTATTTTGAACTGACTATCATATCCAAATGAGCCATTTATTTAATTCACCTTATATTGACTAATGCGCTTCACAAGCCCGAAAATAGTATGCAATCGTGATCGATGCGCTATACAGGAATCGAGCTCTAAGCTATATACTCAATATTTAGAGTGCTTTCAATAACTGTCTATTAACTCGTAGCGCAACTCAATATTTTTGAGAGCTCAGCAACTGATTTGAGATAGTTGTATTATAAATAATAATGTCTATAAAACTAAATTACGATAATTTTTGTCTTCTAAACCATCTCGGCAGTTGTACATTGGTCGAATTTGTTAGCCCATTTAATAGAGCAACGAGCAAAATCAAAAAAACACCTATATATTGAACACCTGATAACATTTGATGCAGGAGCAACACTGCCAAAAATATTGCGGTCAAAGGTTCAAAGATAGTAAATACTGACGCGCGTGTGGCTGGTAGTTTTTCTAATGCTTTCATATATAATGCAAAAGGTGCAATCGTACCCACCAAAGATAAGCCCAGTACATATATCCAGCTAATAACGGGAAGCTGTATCAGCTTATAATAAGTTGTATACGTGGTAGGAATGAACAATAATACAATGCCACTGAACAAAATTGACGTAAAAAAGACAAGCGGTGCAGAGTGTTTATGATGCATGGCGCGTTTACCAAGCACACCATACAAAGAGTAACAAACGCCAGAGAGCAGCCCAACGGCAATACCCAACTTCCCTTCAGTAGTGCCACCCATCGTAGTCATACCAACGCCAATCACTGCTACAACTGCTAATAATGCAGCTTTATAAGTAATTCGCTCATCTAATAACAGGTGCGAGAATATCAAGCTAAAGACCGGCGCCGTATAGAGCAATGCGACTGCTGTGCCTGCTCCCACATGAAGCACTGCAAATAAGTAGCAAACCGTCATACCCAGTACGCCAATTAGGGATTGTAGACCAAGCCCAAACCATTGACCGAGTGTTAGCCTACTTAATGGTTTCCAGATCTTAGGCAACATCGTTATAGCAATAATAGCTGCCGTTATGATACGCAATATCGTAATTTGCCAACTACTAAAACCTAATTGACTAAGATAAGTCGAAAATATACCAAGTGTGCCCCAACATATGGCCGCCATGACAATTTGTATGGTGCCAATCCATGGCTTGACATCAACCGCTATAGGTCTGGTTTTCAATACTTCCACGACTAGTCACCTCTATTATTGAACATAAAATGTTCGTAATATCATTGAGTAAATATAAACTGGTACAAAATAACTGAGTGTTAATCAGCATTAGCTTATCTATACAACTCATACTTGCCAGCCTTACTGAATACGTAAACCGCTGAATTTATGACTATCAGTCAATAAACTCAGCGGTTAGTTTAGGCTCTGTTAAGTATTCATAAATATAAGTATCTATATCTAAGCGCTGACAGATTCTTCTGATATGGCTTTGACTCTATTAGGAACCAACACACTAACGACCAAGTAAGTGATGGCTGATGCAGCTGATCCGATAAGAGGTCCCTCTACCCAGCCGACAATACCTGATGTTAAGAGATAACTACTACAAACAGCACCGATGATAATAGAGGCAATAGCAGCCATCGTTGAGCCTTTATAAAAGATAGTCACTAAAAGCACGCCAGATAAAGCTGCCATTAAGGTACCGCTAGAGAATATTCCTAGATAGCTAAGCATCGCTTCAGGTAAGAAGAAGGTAGAAATGAAGGCGATAGCAGCCACAATAGCGACCCACAATCTATTCAGTTTCAATAGCTCAGCCTCAGTGCGAGGTTTATTGTCAAATACTGCCAAACGCAAATCATGTGAGGCAGCAGTTGATAAGGTATGCAAGATAGAGTTTGCCGTAGATTTCATAGCAAAAAGAATAAACAAAGTGATCACGCTGCCCACTACACTTGGAATAGCATTGGCTAAATACCAAGGCATTGCTTCATCGGGATTGATCAGACCGGGGTTTTTGATACGAACATATAAGCCAACGATAGGCACCAAACTCAAAATACACCCTAGAATGGCCGTATAAAAGCCTGTTTTGGCAATACTGATATTAGATTTCATCGCCAAAAAACGTACTGACATATAGGGCAATGCAGTACTAAAGATAAGCGCATAGACAAATACTAGAAAAACAGAAGCTTTGGCATTACCATATGGGTTAGAATTTTCTGGATTGACAAGGTTTGGATCTATCGCATTCAGCTGCGTCATCATATCTGCTAACGGAATGTCAGTGAACACTTGAACCACTATATAAATGGCAGCAGTGGCCATCCCAATCACCATAAAAGTATCGGTCCAAGCAACGGCGAGCAATCCGCCTGCCATGGTATAAATAGTAATAATTACCAATAAAAGCGCAGAAGCCAGAAGAGGTGAAATACCGAGCCAGCTACTACCTAACATACCAAGCGCTCTAATCTGAGCCGTCAAAAATACGGTCAAAAATATAATCATGCCCAAAGACGTGACAATACGCAAAGTGCGAGCAGATATTGAATTTCGATCATTACAGTGCAAGTTAACGATAAATTCAGGAATGGTACTACTACCCATCTTCATGGCTCTATTACGCAAATAGACCGCAAAGAATAGTACGGCGACGACCATGGCTGGTGCAAAAAAGAAATTACCTAAAAGCTCAATCGTCCCGTATTGGTATGCGGCACCAGGTGAACCCATAAAGCCCCAACCACTAAACCCAGTCGCCACGACAGTACCTGCCATAACAAAAGGCCCTAATGAGCGACCGGCTACTAAAAAACCACTTTCCTCATCTGCTGACATGACTTTTGACGCTTTACTAGCCAATACAATGAGAAGCGCAATTGCTGCTAACAATATCATCCAATTAATAAACATGTCGATTCCTCGTATCGTTTACTACATTACTTGTTATGACGCTCTACGAAGAAATAACTCACTGCCAGTAATAGCGTCAGTACATTAATGGTCAAGAACCAAAATAACGTCCAGCTGTTAAGAAACAGGTCCATAATGTTATTTCCTTAATAAGTAAAATGTGAAAATAATTGCATCGTGCGAGGCGCATCATCATCTATGTTGGTGAGCTTAAAATAAGAAAATTATTCATGGTAGCCCACTCGATATAGACAGTATTTATTGATGACACCCCCCTACATTAACGACCGATAATATTATGCTCAGGGCCGTACTTAAAGCCTGTGATATTATCAGCGCCCGTCTCATTGATGACTAAAATGTCATGCTCTCGATAACCGCCAGCACCCGGCATGCCCTCTGGAATCATAATCATCGGCTCCATAGAGATGACCATACCTGGCTCAAGCACTGTTTCAATATCTTCACGTAGCTCAAGTCCTGCCTCGCGTCCATAATAATGGCTGAGCACACCAAAAGAATGGCCATAACCAAAGCTGCGTTTTTCTAATAAGTCGTATTTTGCATAAATTTTATTCAGCTCATGTGCGATATCGCAGCAGCGCACGCCAGGTTTGATAAGCTCAAGACCTGCTTCATGTACTTCACAATTTATCTGCCAGTAGCGTAGTGAATCTGCATCACATTTATCCAAGAACAATGTGCGTTCAAGCGCGGTATAGTAGCCTGCTATCATAGAAAAACAGTTAAGACTCAATATATCACCCGATTGGACAAGACGATTGGTCACTGGATTGTGGGCACCATCCGTATTAATACCTGACTGAAACCATGTCCATGTATCCATGAGTTCCACTTGACCAAACTGCTCACCAATAGCCTTCACCATCGCTTGTGTAGATGCCAAGGCAACTTCGTATTCGGGCACGCCATCATAAACAGCCTGTACCAATGCAGCTCCACCAATATCACAGACCTGAGCACCCTTTGTTATTAGCGCTATCTCTTCAGAGGACTTAACCATTCTCATGGTCATACATGCTAGGCTAATATCAACAAACTCTATATTGGGTAAGATAGCTTTGAGCTTAGCAAAGCGATCCATTGGTAAATGATCAAACTCAATACCTACACGTCCGTGATGAGGAATTTGTTGAGCAATGGCTTTGAAATAGTTATCACGCTGCCAATCAGTGTAAACAATATTATTGTCGCCCACAGTACGCCGCCAAGGCTGTCCACCATCGATATTGGCAGAGATTGACACAACTTCTTTTGAAGTAACGACTAGTCCATAAGGTCGCCCAAAAGAGCAATATATAAAGTCAGAGTAGTAATTGATGTTATGTATCGAGGTGAAAAGCGCCGCCACAATGCCATGATTATCTAAATACTCACGAAGTTTCTCATGACGATTTGCATATTCTTGATGACTAAAAGTCGGTTGCACTTTCTGGCCGTTTTTAATTTCGATTAGACTTGGGAGATGCAGATTATCTAATGAGCCATCTAAAGAGGTTAGGTTTAATGAATTCATCGATTTTCGAGAAAAATCTGTAGAAGATAACGTGCTAGTAAGGTCTTTTAGTGCTGACATGGAACGTCTCCAAAGTAGGTAATAATTAACTGAGAACACGTTCGATAATAGAGGTAAAATTAATAAGGTATTTTTTCATAAGCGACATTTTATGTTTATAATCGGACATATAGACAAACAACTTAACATTAGCCAGAATTTTAGGTATGTTCTGAAGGCGACAAAAAATGACTCAGATAACGGAAAAGATGATAGACAAGCCTAGGCGTATTGGGTTTCTACTGATCAATGGCTTTACCATGCTCGCGTTCAGCAATATCATTGAGCCACTTCGAATGGCGAATTATGTGAGCGAGCAACTCTTATACTCGTGGGTGGTGGCAGGGTTCGATGACAATAAAACCAGTAGTAGTAACGGTATTAAGTTAAGTCATACTGCACCACTCGACTACTTATTAACCTGCGACTTGGTATTTGTATGCGGAGGACACCAAACAGATTACTTGGAATCTAGTAAGCTCATTACCTTAATTCAGCGATTGGCAGTACGGGATATTGCACTTGGCGGTTTGTGTACAGGAGCGCTAGCATTGGCTGCTGCGGGCTTACTTGAGCAGCAAGCAGCCTCATTGCATTGGGAGAACATCAGCGTAGCCCAAGAAAGCTATCCAGGTGTTATTTTTAATGACCAAATATTTACAATAGCACCGCAGCTATATTCTTGTTCAGGTGGAGCTTGCGCATTGGATATGACTTTACATATCATCAATAAGCATCATGGTCATCATATCGTTTCCAAGATACAAGACATGTTTATTATCACCTCTATACGTGAGCCTACTTACGTACAGCATATGCCCAAGCCAAAAATACTGAGCAGTAGCTATACCAATGTAATAGATGCTATTGCATTGATGAAAACCAATCTTGAAGAGCCTTTAAGCGTTAAGGATATTGCCCGTCATCTTAGATTATCAAGTAGACAATTACAGCGCATATTTAACAAAAATTTTAGTTGTTCACCGCAACAGTATTACGTGCGATTGCGCCTTGAACACGCCAAATATATTCTTAAACATACTACGCTGCCTATTAGCCAAATCGTACTAGCAAGCGGCTTTATCGATAACAGTGCATTCTCTAGCACCTTCAAAAAAAACTATGGCATGACGCCAAGCCATTACAGACAAGAGAATCAGCTGGTATAGCCTATTTAATCTTGGCGCAGCAACTATAAGAATGGTCTCTCCAAAATTAAAAAAAGCCATAAAAGTCATTACTTTTATGGCTTTACTGCTCTGTTGTATATTTTGAAGCTTAAACCTAGCTTTGAGTTAAATAAGCGCTTTTAATTCAGTCAGCTTGCTTAACACTGTATCAGGTTCATATTTCACCAGCTGCTGCTCATTTTGTGCACCAGATAGCACACCTAAAACTAGCCCACATAAAGCCCACTATATCCATCTGGAAATAATGCTCGATGCCATCCGAGTAGATCATCTAATAATAACGGCTGTTGATAATGATAGGTAGCACTTAGCATCATCTCTACCACTGCATCGATCTCACGAGTATTGGTTGGCATACTGGCATTATTCAGCCCTAAATGCCGCGCAACTGAAGAACGAACCTGCTCATCATTTAGTGTCTCACCTTCTATCTCAGAAGTTTTGATAATCTCTAAGGTCACCGCATCTAATTGTGCCTCAACATTCAGATCGAACCCTAGTGTTAGCAGCTTTCCTAGTAAATGGCCTTGTAATATCCGCACACGACTAACAAGTGGCAATAGCTTTTTGTCCGACCATTGCCATTCAGTCCAGTTTAGATGTTCATGAATATAAGTAACATGCTTCATATGTTCCTCAGAAATATGCAGAGATTAGGACAGTAATCTCCTTATAATATGCAGAGAATAAGTAGTAGAAACAATACGTAGAAACTCAAAAATGACAATAGTAGATGCAATAAGAATAGATTTTCAACGAACACACATATTTTTTATTCTAATAAGGGCTTGAGTAGAGGTAAAAATACTATAAAAACACAGTGCCTAAATACGAGTTAAATTTTATTCTATTACAATTTACATTGTAATTATTCAGTCGTACAATATATACAGGCTATATATATCAATACATGTAAGACATTGTCACAACATGTACTTTAGTCGACCTACTTTGACATGGTAGAGGGTGATTGACCCCTGCCGTCAATCCCGTAGACTTAAACTTGGGAGATTTTAGTTACGCAGCTTGACGATAAAAATCAAACCACACCTGTCTTGGCGTTTTATAGCCCAAACCC
>NZ_JADQAM010000054.1:0-38959 GCF_022129405.1 Psychrobacter sp. Ps2
TTATGATTATGTTTGATGACCGTATCAGTAAGCATTTAATCTAAATGGCAGTTACACAGAATATGGGATGGGCTCCTGATATTTTATCTGACATAATCAATCCCTCTCACTCAAAACACTAACTCTATTCGTATTCATGACGATTTGGTTTTCGTTGACTTTATCATCAGCCAACAAGGTGTCTGTATAACCAAATATATATCCATTTATGTCGCGATATCACATAGCCTATTCAATCCTCAATATATATCGCTTTTAAATGAAAAAAATTAGGCTCATCAATCATACTTGAACGGTAATATATAGACTCACCAGTATTAGATAATAATCCTTCGACAGCATCTCCTATGTAAGCAAAAGCTTCTATTGGTAAGCTTTGCTTGCTCTCCATACCAATCAACACCCCTTTGGTATCATGCGCTTTTTCAAGTTGACTCATCAGCTTGTGTGTCGCTGATTTTACCATATCTGCTTCAGGCTCACCTTTAGCGCTTGTATGAACAAACTGAAATGAATTGCCACACTCAAGCAAGTGTATAACATCTATCACATCTATGCCGATAATCGTACTTGCAGACCTTACATTAAGCAGTTCAACGACATCGTTTACTTCATTCGGCTGACACTTAATAACTGCCTCTACGATATCTAAACCCTCATGGTCATAGTCATCTATTTGTAAGCCTACTAAAATATCAGCCTTTACTTTCTGCTTTAGCTCAAATAGTGCTTGCTCATTCCATTCATCGCTCATAATAAAACAACCAATGGTAGCTGGCGGAAAATACTCTGTATTTGAGCGATACAAAGCGGCACAAGGGGTATCGTCTATTTGCGATTTGTCGAGCTGATATTTCATGATTATACTCATTTATAATTAGAACTTTTCATTCAATAGATGGTTATCATTTAAAACCTGAAACACTGTATCCATTTCTTCCAAAATTTTATCTGCCATCGTACCTTCATTTATCATTAACCATGCCTCACTCGAACCTTTCCAATCCTGCGGATCAAAATAGTAATACGCAGGCCAAAGTGGTGCAGCACCAACATTATTTTTAGTTAACTCTCTATTCAAAACAAATTTCATATTACTAGATTCCACACAATTTTTGACTTCTTTTCTAGGATTAAATTTGATGCCTAAGCATGGGCGATCAAAATTTGCGCCTTGAAACTCAAAGGAAATATACCCTTTATTATAATTAAGGATTATAAAGTTAATCTGTTCGTAATTTTTACCCGTACCGATATAGCTGACATCTAATTGATATAAACCTTTATTATATTTTTCTATAAATTTAGCTTTCACATCTCGTATCAACTTTTGTATGAGCTCTTTTTTCATCTTGTCTACATTGTTTGATATCTGAATGCTAGCTTCTATATTCTCTACACTTTTCTTCATGATCTCTAAAACTGCATTGTCTTCGTTCATATCTTCTATTCCCATAAATTTCTTTTGAATAAACTTAGTTAGCTGTGCAATAAACTCACTGACACTATGATTTTGGCATTCTACTTGACACGCTTTGAGCCAACCAATCAGATCGCTAAATCTAAGATGACTATATTGATTGCTGGTTATCCAACTTTCTAAGGTTTTAGTATCAACGCTATATTCACTTGGTACGTCATTGTCTTCGTTTAGATAAACAAGATGCCAAAGCTTGTGTTTTCTATTTTTAAGTTCAATAGCATAATCTTTCATTTGGTCAAGCTGATCTGCTGCATAAGGTTTATTTTCGATACAAATACCGTAGCTGTCATCATCCACCTGACATCTTAAGTAAATATCCATACGCCGCTGGGTTTCACTTTTCCCCGTTACTTCTTCAAGAAAAACCTCTGTTTTCTCAATGTTATTAAGGAAAATCTGCCAGTTATCGTCTTTATATATAACAGGCAAACAATACTCAACAAATAACCTTAAAAAGCTTTCTTTCTGAGCATGACTTCCTTTAGGATCAAGCAGAGCCGCTAGAATACGACTAAGCCCCAATTCATCGGTATTGATATAATCAAAAGTACTGAAGTCCGGAGACAGTTGACGGCTATAGAGTGCTTGTGCTGTCTCTAACGCGTTAATCTTTTGGCTCACATCATTTATCAAACTTTGCACGGTACTCATACTCATCTATCCTCTTAAAATCTCACTCGGTTTCATTCACTTATATTTCTGGTCATTGATTTTCTTTAGCATTTCTATAGTGCTTATATCGTAACTGCCCTCATAGAACTGGTATAAAAGCTGCTCAAATACACACTTATTACCAGCGGCAAAGGCAAACAACGTTAGCGAAGATTGCAGCTTCAGATTATCTGGTGAACCAAAGATATCTAAAGCACTTTTATCAGGATGCAACAGCAATAATTCAGCGCACTCTATTAACCGTGCTCCAAGCACCTCGTGCTGTAAATACGTTTTTGATTGCTCCAGACTCTCTATTGCAAAGCGTCGAGCTCTTACACTGTGCCCTAGCCCTTTCACTTGTGGAAAGATAAACCACATCCAATGCGTGCGCTTACGACCTTTGGTCAGCTCTTCAATCACTTGTGAATAGATAGCATCTTGAGCTTGAATAAAATCATCAAATAAATCTTTATCTGTCGTTGTCATCTTCTGCATTCCTTGCGATTTAAATAATGAGCGTTTGCCTACCTGCCACACTCACAACGTAGCTCAAACTATATTTGTATTTAATGCTAGGCTAACCTGCCACATATATCGCGCCCATCCAGCAACGGTCAGGTTTATCAATTATCCTATTGCCATAAAACACTTCTGAATCGTCAGCAATCCAACTTTCAACAGCAGTTGTGACGCTAAAAAACTCCTCAAGAGATAGCTTATGATCGCTTTCAATATCAAGCATCATATACTGGGTACTAAGCCCTTCAGGAATTTGATTGAGCAGATGATTAACGGTACTCTTTATTTGTTCTGAGTCTGGTATACCCGTTACCCTAGCTTGTATAAATTTAGCAGTCTTTTCAGACCCGCAGGATCTTTTGATATCATTAACATCTATACCAACCTTATCCCGATCAAATAGTACCGATTCAAATACGCTTATCACCTGCTCGACTTCATCCGCTTTGCAAATAATGATCCCGTCTATAACCTCGAATCTATCAATATGCTTATCTGTGGTTTGTAGCGCAAACAATGTGCAACCGACTTGTTGTTGTAGATTTAGCAATGACTGTTCATCCCAACCATCTTCGATAACAATAAACCCAACCTCAGACAAGAGGTAGCTATCTGCTTGTGGCGTATACAAAGTAGTTAAAGGTATGTGCTCTATCTGAAGCTCATTACTACGTTCTTCGTTGATATCGTTTTTTATAGTCTGTTTATCTTTAAAAATACTATCTGCTGTCATACTCGGCTCCTTTTCAAAGTGAAATCATTAATTACGGTTATAAAGCTGCATCCCACTTTCTAGGCGCTCAAGAATAACTGCCTTTAGCTCCAATGGTTCAATGACGACGGACAATTGCGACATACTTACCAGCCAATCTTGTAGACGAGTAGTATTAGCAACCGTAGCGCTGACTTGATTCCAAGTGTCGTCGATAATTGTAATCTTCTGATCTATCGATAATGGACGCTCATAAAGATGCTGACAGGCATATTTCTGTACTTTTAAAACCAAGTTGATTTCAATATTTTTACCAAACTCTAGCTTGCCCAGCTCCTGTAAGCTATCTAATGTAAAAACGTCACGCCCTACCCAGTCAGGTATTGTTTTATCTATGACTACTGCCCCGGTAATACGATTGACCGCAAAATTGCGATGCGCTTTTAACAGTACCTCATCATCGATATGATCATCTACTGGATTAAAGCCAGTGAGATAGATCATATTGTCAATAAAGATCAGTCCTTTGGGATACACCACTCTTTGAACTGGTTTTTCGTCCCATTTATTTTGATAGCGTATTCGTAATTGATGATTCTGTAGCAGAGCCTGATGAATACTTCCAATCACCTCACTATCAAGCTTTGGCGCTTGAACGATACTGGGCAGTGTAATGAGATGATCTTGCCATTGTCCTAGCAGACTTTGATGAAATTTATCTTTATCTTGTCGACGTAATTGAGTGAGCTTGTCTGTGACTCCTTGTTTAAAAGATATTGGTAAATAGTTTGCAGTATATTTATCCAGCATCTCCCAAAAGAACACGGTTTGCTCGTTAATAACATCGATACTGAAGCTCGGTTCAATATAAAATCGCGCTGTTTGTCCGCTGATTTTTTCTCCCCATTTAGGTACTCGAACCAGAGCATCACTATAAAAAATATCGTTAAAGATTTGGTTTAGTGCAATCAGATCGTTCTCTAAGTTTTTACGCTCATTTGTATAATTATCAGTATTATCACCATAGTTTTGCATAAGCTCTGTCAGTGACATAGCATCTGCTTCACTTCGAGGCAGGCTTTGATATAAAGCAAATAGACGTGCTGACTTTGTATAGCTGGCAATTTGATGTGCTGGCATAGTATCTTCTCTATTAGACTGATGAAGTAATCAATTTATTATTAAAATACAGGCTCAATCAAAACGAACCAAAATTGCAGTGCCATTGTCATAAGCATTGCCATCGGAGTCATAAACTTGATTCTTAAGATTGATTAGCCAAGCTTGTAAATCGGTTTCAGCATTGACAAGTTGCCATTCATGGCTTGGCACCAAGTCATGAATACCATCCGTACAGACCAAGATACAATCGCCGCTATTAACCTTAATGTTGCAAGAACTACCTTTTGGTGCTTCACTGCTTAGATAACTGTCATCAGCCGTTAATGCAAAGCATTCAGTAATACTATATAGACTCCCCGCCATTCCTTCTCGGTTATAGTCAGCGAACTTCGCTTGGCGACCTTGCTCTTGCGCTTTCTGGTCAATGAGCTCATTCAATAGATTATGATCTCGAGTCAGGCACTGCCACTGTGATGTCCCTTTAGGCAGCCAGTACACACGGCTATCACCCACATGCGTTATCGTCGCCTTTATGGTTCCATCACCATTTAACTCACAGGTAACCATTGCGAGGGTTGCCGCCGCGCCATGACGCTTAGATGAATGCTTGGTTTGATTAATCAGTTGATGAATATCATCTGAAGTAATACTCTTCTGATCGTTCCATAACCGTCTGATTGCTTTTACCACCGCTTTTGAGCAGTACTGCGAGTGATTGGAGCTTGCAACTCCATCAGACACTGCTATACAGAATGGCGCCGCAACTGGTGTCACTACCATTACCCCTAAGTCTTCTTGATACCAGTTATCTAAAAAGAAAAAAGCGTCTTGCTGCAGATTGTTACTAGCATTACCTTGAAAAGTAATTACACAAGCTTGGGCGATAGATAAAGCTTCTGTTGAAGGAAAATAATTTGAAGAAGCAATCATGATGGTAGGCCTATATGTTTATCATAAAAGCCAGTATAGAGGACAACTTGTAACTTTATTTTATAGGTTGCCCTCTATACTAGACTAGTAACGACAAATATCTTACTTAAGCAAATGAAAATTAGGTTATCTAAAGAACTAATGTTTATTATATAATTCTGTAAATTTAAGGATAATTACTAATTATGAGTGAATCAATAACGCTCCAGAACAGAACGATAATCTCAGTAAAGCAGTTACTGAGTGAATGTCTACTAACTATCCCTGAGTATCAGCGCCCTTACAAATGGAATCAGCACAATATCGCAAGCTTGTTCAATGATATTAAGACGCAATGTGACAAGCCAGCCTATCGCCTTGGCACTATCGTCCTTCATAAGTCTAAAGATAAAGATGATAAAGACGTACTCAATATTGTCGATGGTCAACAACGCACCCTAACGCTAATGCTTACTGTCATGGCGATTATCAAAAACTATCATCCTGATAATTCAACCAAACCTAAAGAAGTAAAAGCTATCGGAAAAATATTAGGCGAACTATCTAATACCGTACCAGCTTTAGCTAAAAAACAAGAGTTTACTAGCGATATATCCGTCTACAATTTGCATTCAAATTTTCAAGAGATAATACGCATTATCAGCCGTGGTGAGCTAAGTATTGAGCACATTGATTTTCTATTAAATCAGTGTGAGGTGGTAATCTTTATATTAGAAGATGAATCAGAAGCCTTTCAGTTTTTTGACTCACAAAACTCCCGCGGTAAAGAGCTGTATCCGCATGATTTACTCAAAGCATTTCATTTACGTGAGTTCAGTGCCTATGATGAGCAGCTCAACCCAAATATCAAAGCGCAAACTGTCGCTCATTGGGAAAGCTTAGCAGATGAAGAACTGCATAGGCTGTTTAGCCAGCATTTATTTAGGATTAAGCGCTGGATAGATCACAAACCAGCCCGCAACTTTACCAGTCGTCATGTAGATATTTTTAAAGGGGTATCTCTATACAAACAAAATTTACCGCACTATGCAAAATCTATGATGATCACCCATCATTTTATCGATGACTATAATAGCAACATGCACCGTCATATTGATGCTCAAGCAATGAACTACCCGTTTCAGCTAGACCAGAAGATAGTCAACGGTCGTCGTTTTTTTGAAATGGTTGAATATTACGATACGCTTATTGATCGTACGAAAACGATTGATAGTGCGCAAGCATCAGAGAATAAAAACAGCCATTCCTCTATAACTGTCTATGACCAAACCTTAAATGAACGAGCATCGAACATTGTTAAGGTCTTAAATACTTATAGTGATAAGTGGCGTCAGGGTGACAAATATACTCGTAACTTATTTGATAATGCGCTGATCTATTATATTGATAAATTTGGTATGCAAGACTTATCACAGGTTATAGAGATCATATTTATTTGGGCATACAAAATACGCTTAAGACAATTTGCGGTAAAACTCGCAACGATGGACAATCATGCAGTTGACGGTATGTTATTCAAACGTATCAAAGACGCTACATTGCCTAAAGAAGTATGGATCGCTGGTGTTCATCCTCTAAAAGGCAGTGACATAAAAGAGTCTAATAAAAAAACTGATAACAACATATACCAATTATTTGATCACCTCAACTATTTGACTAATAAATAGAGAAAAATAAAACTATGAAAAACTATAATCCGAGCGCAACCGAGCAAGTGATACTACTAACACCAAAGGAGCTGCTTAACGGCACCGAGCACTATCTTATCCCAATGTATCAGCGTAATTACGCTTGGGGCAATAGTGAGATTGAACAGCTTATTGTCGATATTATGGACGCTCAAATTGATGCGAAAAATTCAAACGATTATAAGAACTATTATCTAGGTACATTAGTGGTCTTTGAAAGACCACAGCTATCTTCAAAACATAAAGTGTTTGAAGTTATTGACGGTCAACAACGCTTTACCACTTTGAGCTTATTAATCATATACCTAAGGAATTACTTTAAAAGTATAGGTAGCGACTACGATATGTCATGGTATACAGAACAAAATATTGAGTTTGAAAGCCGCCCGAAATCTACCCAGACGTTAGAATTATTGCTAAATGGCAATCTAGAAACCTATGAGCACCTTTATGAGGCTAAGCTAAATCCCGCTATTATCAACGGCTATAAGTCTATTAGCGAAGTAATGGAAAGTAAATTTATTACCCCTAATAATGAGAACCAACAATCCACTACAACCCTTGAAGAGTTTTGTGATTATCTATTTCAATATGTACAAATTGCTCGTGTCCCTGTGCCTGATGAAACGGATTTAAATCATTATTTTGAAGTCATGAATAATCGAGGCGAGCAGTTAGAAAAGCATGAAATTATCAAAGCGCGTTTGTTGTCAGTCATTGAAAAGGCAGACGAAAATGAGATAGCGCTTGCGGACAAACAACCAGCCAAAGCCTTGATTCATAATGTCTGGGAAGCTTGCGCCAATATGAATAAATACGTACAGTATGGCTTTAATCCTACTTTACGTTTTAAGTTATTCTCAGATAGTTTAACGCTTCTGAATCCTAAAGATTTTGATGAATTGCTTAATATATATAAAGAGTATGATTACCCGAACAATTCCCAGCCAGATAGTGACCAATGTTCTGGCTGTAATGCCGACGCTCAAAACAATAAAACAAAGCCACTTCCCTCTCTTTATGACATCCTTGACGATAATTTTGACAGTCCACCTAACCCCAGTAATACCGTGGATAAAGAAGAAGATGACGGTAATAGTGAGACTTACTATAGCTTAGTTAACTTCTCAAGCTTTCTTTTACATGCTTTGAGAATCATGGTGAACCTACAGTCCTCATATAAACAGGACATTGCACTTGATGACAAACAGCTGTTGACCCAGTTTGAAACCTTTATTTTAAAACCATCCAACTTAGAAAATACTCATATCTCAGATACTGATCTGAGTATAGAAACTAACGCTCAAATAACGCCTTTATCTCAAGTAAAGACCTTTATATACGCCTTACTTAAAAGCAAATTTATCTTTGATCACTTTATAATAAAGCGTAATACTCAAGACAGTAAAGGACAATGGACACTCAATAAACTGATTAAGAATGAAGACAAAAAAAACAGCTACTACAAAAACAGCTTTGAGACTGACAATGACAAACTAGTGATGTTACAAAGTGCTTTTCATGTCTCGACCCCTACTACGAACTATAAGCACTGGCTTAATGCCGTTTTATACTATGCATATATGCATTATCAACACGATGAAATAGGACTTAATAGTGTCGCTTATCTTGAGCATTTAGAAGAAATAGCTCGCGCCTTTATGTTAAGACGTTATTTGACTGATGAACCTGATGATTACCATCAAATAATTTATCGAACCTCAGACTTAAACAAGCTATCGGCTGAACATACCGATGATAGATTGAGTCTTGATAATCTACGTATACAAATTAAGCAGTATCTTAGGTATGACAATATACGCAATATTTTTGTATTTAATTATTTAGATTATTTGCTTTGGTTAAACGGTGACTATCCTAAGTTTACCTTCACCGCTAGAAGCTCTGTAGAGCACTTTTATCCGCAAAATAAGCAAAACGACAGTATATTTTTGGAAGATAAAGACGCAAAAAGTTCACTGTTGCACTCCTTTGGTAATTTATGTTTGATTAGCCATAGCCTTAATTCACGTGTGAGTAATGACATGCCTGATGTTAAGGTAAAATATTTCTCACAAAATGAAGATATTCAAAGTGGGCAAATAGATAGCTTAAAACTACTGAAAATGATTGATTACATACAAGGTAAACCGGATGCGTGGGATAAAAAAATGATTGCTCAGCACGAAACTGAAATGCTAAATATTATATTGCAAGGACTACATCTGGAGCTATCAGGTACATCTCATGAGTAGCGTGGACGATATAAAAAAGCTCACTCAAAACCGTGTCATCCGCTTTTTTACCGATACACTAGGTTATCGCTATCTATGCAGCTGACATTACTAAACTAACAATAAAAACACAGAGCGCGATACCTTGGAGCAATGGTTAGAAAAAGTACGATTTTAGTGTATCCTAATCACACGTACTACTAGCACCTTAGAAAAGGCCACTTCTTTAAGAGGTGGCATCAAGCTTGACCTCCGCTGTCAAATCCGTAGACATTAAATTGAGGGGTTATAATTTTAAAAAATCATTTAATGCTAGAGTAGACTAGATATTAATCCAACTATAACTTATTGGGTGATAAACACCTGAATATTATGGTGTCCAAAATATCATTAACTTCTCCATTACCATGAAATTGTTTTACTCTGATGATTTAAAAACCGCCTAAATGCTATGGTTTATATAGTGCAGAAGACTGCGGTATGAAATCCACTTTTCTCAGGTGGCGTTGTTGATATTGGGGTTTGGGCTCGCGCTCTTTCATAACGGTCGCATAACTTTTCAAATGATTGCCTACACAAAATCTTTTGTCTTCATAATCAAAGTCATATTTAGCAGACACAAAAAAGGACACAACGATGACGTTGTGTCCTTTTTTTGCTTATAAAGCATTAATACTACTTTGCCCCGACGCAAGAGAAAATCTAGGATTTTCTGGTCAGACTGGTGTATCTCGTCTTCAAAAAATCCTATCTGCCATTTTGACGGCTGCGCGAGCATAGCTCTTGCCTTGCGCTTCGGGTAAGTGTCTCCCAGACACTTACTAATCCTCCAGAAAATTCCATTTAAGGAATTTTCTCTTGCGAGACTAAAATTGGCATGCAATTTTTTAACGTCTCTCACCTTAGAAATTAGGGATGAGGAGTGATATAGCAAAGCACTGCTTTGCCCCGACGCAAGAGAAAATCTAAGATTTTCTGTTCAGACCATTATAGCCAGTTTGATAGAATTTACGAAAATATAAATTCTCTTGTACTCGGCCGAAAATCTCTGAGAACTCCACTGATCCTTCAGAAAATTCTATTTAAAGAATTTTCTCTTGCGAAGCTAAAATTCCAGTGGAACTTCTTAACGCTTCTCACCTTAGAAATCAGGGAGCGTTTCAGACTGGTAAAACACTGCAAGGCAAAGACGGTGCAGGTCTTAATCCCTTAGAAATCAGGGAGCGTTTCAGACAATTGTTTTGACTGTACAGTTGATAACTTATGTGTCTTAATCCCTTAGAAATCAGGGAGCGGTTCAGACCTAGGTATTATAGGTGTGTTATTTGATTCGTGAGTCTTAATCCCTTAGAAATCAGGGAGCGGTTCAGACACATGAAAGGTAACATGAAGCTAGAGTTAGCTTGGTCTTAATCCCTTAGAAATCAGGGAGCGGTTCAGACTGTACAATTATTTTTATTATCAATAGAATCAAATACTTACAAGTAGGCATTCAACCAACAAAAGTCGGTATAAAAAGTTGGTGTTTTTTTAACCAATTTTTCGCCATAAATTGTATAAATAATAACCAATTATACGTCCAAAACGTTAAATAGTAACCCATATCTTCGTCAGATAAAGTCTGAATCCGCCCCTAATCACTTAGGGTGTGAATAGTCATAGCTCACTACATTATAGTAATGCAAGTCATCCATCTGTGCAACAGCCATATTGATATACTGACTATCATTGATAGCAAGCGGCACTGGTTATTAATTGTTAAACATAAGTCGTAATTGTGCAATATATCTGTGTAATACTTTTTCTGACAAGCTTGTCATAGTGAGACTGGCAAACGACACCCTCTATAATAGCCGCCAGTCAGCAGTACATTGATCGTATATTTAGTTGAGGAGCAGTATGACAGTCTATTTGGTCAGTCGTCATAAAGGCGCAGTTGAGTGGATGAATCACATGGGTCATCAGTACGATGTACACCTCACCCACTTGGGCAGTGAGGACAAACTGTCGGCAGGCGACACGGTCGTAGGGTCATTGCCCATTAACTTGGTGGCGGATCTAGGCGAGCGCGCTATCAGCTATCTGCATTTGAGTCTATGTATCCCAGAGCATCTGCGCGGTATTGAGCTGTCCGCTGAGCAGTTGTCTCAGCTTGATGCCAAGCTCGAACCCTATAGCGTGAAGTGTCTAACAGATAAGACGCTCTAACCGCTCACTACATACTACAATCTTATCTCTGCTGTATTTAGCGATTGTACTCAGCGATGACCCAGCAGATACATCATGGCTTTGATGACAGCGCCTATTATAGCGACGAATAGCAATATCACTGAGCCACTAATCAAAAATATCACTAACAACCCAAAAATCGCTGCCATACTACTCGCTCCTCATACAATCAGCACGATTGCCAATCACCATCAGAACCATCTTACGTTAATAGTACGACCCAACTCAGTCATGACAAGCTTGTCAAATTGACAATCAACCTGCTTGATTGGCTATCATTTCACCCATGGTTTTGCCGAACCCTAACGCCACATCTACGCCTAGCCGTCAAGCCAGGCATATTTATATGATATGGAGAACTACAATGTCAAAATCGCTTATCGTTGCCGCCCCTTATATTAATGAGCTAGTCACGGAAGGCTTGAGATTATGTAGCCATATTATGGAGTATCGTCATGCTACCAATCAGACAGCCCTGCAGCGTGAGACCATGCATAAACAAGCCAACCATGCGATGCAGCAAGAAAAAAACGATCATGAAAGACAAATGGCCAAGCTGCACCAATTGAGTGAACAGTTCGGTGTCACCTTGGCACACAATCGTCAGGACACTGTAGATGTCATGAAAATGTATAACGATGCAAATACCATGCTCGTCAAGCTGATCGACCGTATATGTGATCCAGATATAGATACTTAACAATTACAGTTGCTCAAAACTGTCATAGATACATTACAAGCCAAGCAGTCCGATCTAATTGCTAATCATCGCAAGCTAAGCAGCCATGCGCTCACCGCTTTCAAACACAGTAGCGATATGATGATAGAAGGCACACAAGTTTTGACGGATGTTTACTAGAGTGATGCTCAATCTATCGTCATAGAAAGCGCATACCAAGCGCGGTCGTGACGGTAATCAATATGAATTAGCAAACTAACGTTTTACTTTATTAAGCGACTTACTGACAAAGGAATACGCGTATGTTTTGGCTAGGGTTTGGTGTCACAGCAGTAGGTGCTATTGCGAGCTCTTTAGCAAGTATGTTTGAGCAGGACTCACAGATAGAGTCGCAGCAAGCATTGCATCAGCTAAAAAGAGAAAGCCAAGCGCGTCAACGTGATCTTGAGGATTACCAGCGCCAGTGCCAAGCAGCCTATTCACTTAGCCAGTACGTTGCGCTTTATAGCTTTGTCTCGCAGGCGGCACAGGCATGTGCATCACAGTATGAAGAACAAGAGCAGTTACTGTTTATGCTCAATAAGCGCATGACGAAAAGCATTACGGCTAGGCTTGCTCTAATGCGCCATCAGGATCAAGCATGTGGCGATCAAGAGACGCTAGATCAGCAGTTTGCTATCGTACAAGATGATGCAAAAAAAGCATTGGATGAATTTGAGCGCGTTGAGGCACAGCGACAAGAGACAGAGCAGCAGCTGCGTATGTTTTGTGAATTAATACAGCAACTACAAGCGTATCTGGAGTAACTCACACATCAGATAGCCATTAAACCAATAAAGCCACCTACAAGAGGTGGCTTTATTAATTTGGTCGTATAGCAATCAACAAACGCTCTATCCTGACGCAAGAGAAAATCTAGGATTTTCTGGTCAGACTATTGTAGCCAGTTTGACAGAATTTGCGAAAATGCAAATTCTCTTGCGAGACTAAAATTGGCATGCAATTTTTTAACGTCTTGCTCGAGCATAGCTCTGCGCCTTGCGCTTCGGGTAAGTGTCTCCCAGACACTTACTGATCCTCGCTCACCTTAGAAATCAGGGATGAGGAGGGAAATAGCAAAGTACTGCTTTACCCCGACGCAAGAGAAAATCTAAGATTTTCTGTTCAGGCTGGTGCATCTCGTCTTCAAAAGATCCTATTTAAAGGATTTTTACTTGCGAAGCTAAAATTACAGTGTAATTTTTTAACGCTTCTCACAAGAATCAGGGAGCGGTTCAGACCTTATGAGTTCTCTAAGCGAGCTTATAGCTATGAGTCTTAATCCCTTAGAAATCAGGGATGAGGAGGGAAATAGCAAAGTACTGCTTTGCCCCGACGCAAGAGAAAATCTAGGATTTTCTGTTCAGACTATTGTAGCCAGCTTGATAGAATTTACGAAAATGTAAATTCTTTTGCACTCGGACAAAACAGTGTTTCGTTACTTCCTCGTTCACCTTAGAAATCAGGGAGCGGTTCAGACTGCTGAATTAAAAAATGTTAAACGTATTATGAAAGGTCTTAATCCCTTAAGAATCAGGGAGCGGTTCAGACCAACCTGCACCGCAACAAGCAGCGCCACAGCCGTCTTAATCCCTTAAGAATCAGGGAGCGGTTCAGACTGTACAATTATTTTTATTATTAATAAAATCAAATACTTACAAGTAGGTATTTAATCAACAAAAGTCGGTATAAAAAGTTGGTGTTTTTTTAACCAGTTTTTAGCCAAAATTTGTATAAATAATAACCAATTATACGTTCAAAACGTTAAATAGTTGCCATTATCTTCATCAGATAATGTCTGAAAACCGTCCCTAATTATCAGGGAATAACCATTTAAGGTTACTCTATCTATGGTAGTAGATGTCTCTAATCCGTGCAACTGTTAATTAGCGTCATCACTAACCCATTTAGATGGCTATCGATTGAATTGAGGACATGCCCTAGTATTTTATAGCTATATTTATCTAAACTATGGTTTAGATTTGATATAGTCTCATGCCTATTATCGCTTTTAATATTTCATTTGTATTTGGATTCATACATGCACACCTACCCTGCGTCATCGACAGCCGGTTTAAATACATCAAACTTAACCACCATTTACTTTACGGTGCGCCAAGATGACCTACTAAAAATGCCCGAGCATTCAGGATCAATGCTACGTGGTGCATTTGGTGTTGCATTGCGCTCATTAACCTGTATCACAGACTTACCTGAGTGCAAAGACTGCCCATTAAAACAGCACTGCAAGTTCCCTCGACTATTTGAGGTGCCCGCATTACAGCTATCTGGTGTGCAAGCTGTGAACCCTTATGTCATACATGTGCCCATCACTGGCCAAGTATCTGATAATGCTAGCAGCACAGTTGCCTACGAACACACTCATCGTATCGCGCAAAAAACCAAAACGCCGAAGACGAGCGATAAAAAAACAGCGACCTTCAAGAAAGATGATATATGGCAGTTTGGTATGACAGTAATGGGTGCAGCAGTGGCTGAAACCACATTGATTGTGCAAGCATGGAAGATGGCGCTTGCAACAGGGCTAGGTGCTCGAGCGCCTTATTCTAGAGCCACGCTACTACAGGCGAGATGCGACGGTAAGACACTTTATTTACAGGCTCAACCAATACCCACTCAAAAGAGAGCACCTATAGAGGGCGTCGCTTTGCACCCAGACCGCTTATTTGACTCTACCAGCCTTGACTCACAGATAGCCTCAGCAGATGACACTATTCAGCTGACGATGCATTTTTTGACGCCATTTCGCTATCAGCAAAACAACCGCATTGTCTCCCACCCAGACAGCCTCGATAGCGCCACATTTATTGCCTCGCTATACAACCGTATCCGCTTATGCCAAGACAATCACAGCCCTAATGAGTTGTGGGATATCGGCTATGATTCTTATCATCGGTTCAAAGAGGATATTGAGACGCTATCGATAGTAGTCGATATTGCACCCAATCACGTCCCACGTCGCTCTAACCGCCAGCAGCGAAAAATGCAGCTTTATGGACTACAAGGAAACCTACACCTCACCGGTGACCAGCAAACGCTGACTCGTCTCTTGCCAGCATTGCAACTGGGTGAGCAGCTACATATCGGTAAAAACACCACCATGGGCTTGGGTCAATATCGGCTAAAGCTTACGCCTCTACCTCTAACCTAGACACTCCAAAAAATTTATACTTGTCAAAGACCGCAAGCTTGACGTTCTACACGGCCTTTTTCTCAATGATGTCTAATAGCACCTACACACAGGGGCTTAGAGGACATCATGATGACATTGACCACACCAGTAGCAAACAAGCCTTCAGCCCTTTCCTTATCGAACACACAATCGTCTAACACACAGCTCACTGATATTCATGAGTGCCTACATCAACATTTCACCATTCATCAAAATGATGGCACATCTACTAATGACGACTCGTTAGCCCAACTGGCTCACTTACTTAGCCAACATTGTCATCTCGACAATATGATTGCCCTACTGTCTTCTATCATTCACTCACCGATCCTTCTCAAGCAAATCGCAGCGCGCTCTTACTGGCATGGTAATGGCTTCTTGAAGGTCGTACTTCTTGACCAAGGTTATAAGTTGCGCTTGCATATTTGGTTCGCTGGTACTTCTTGTGAAGAAAACATTCATAGCCATCGTTGGGGCTTTGCGTCCCACGTGCTAACAGGCTCACTCAAGAGTGAGCTCTGGACAGACGCAGCAAATGATGACTCAACAGCCCTGCCCTATATATCAGAGCTACCTTTAGATGATAGTCATACACCCACCTTATTATCAGATGAGTATCTATACACTGCCAAGCATCAGGCAAATGAGACCCACGTAGCAGCGCATAAGCAGTACGTGGGTACAGCCCACCTAAAAAAACTGCAGAACGTCATACAAACAGCAGGTGCAAGCTACGTAATGACACCGGATCAACTGCACCGGATCAACCACCCTGGAGAGGAGCTGGTGGCAACGGTTATTTGTACTACACCTACGCAAGTACTAACCAACCGCTTATTTCCAACCACAGCAGACCCCAAGCTGCACCCGACCGCTCTATCGGCTAATGAGCTCAAGCATGCTTTGGTTCGTTATTTGAACCAACAGCGACTAGCAGCATAACCCGCCAGCTCTGATATTTGACTTAAAAACAAGACCTTTAGTATGCATCACAGTAACGGATATGCATCGTATTGACGGATAGGCTGCTGTGATCACTAGCAATAACCATTTTTATTATTAAGAGAGCATATATGACAGACTCAAACCGCACTATGACAATCGATAATGCACTACTAAAAGCACTGCGTCATACCGATCAAATCAAACCTGCGACCAACGTCACTTTTTGTTTGGAACAAGAAGCAAGAAGCCTTTATCGTTTGCACCAGCGACTGCTCAACACCTCAAACGCCTTATCACCAGAGCAGGCTTATTTGACGCTATACGACTGTTTGTTCCGTCATGTCAGTACAGCTTTACTTAATCAAGGATATCAAATCACATCTCAGCAACCTCATCAAACTTTGCGACGTATCGTCAGACAGAGCGCACCTGACGCTCGAGTACAACAAATGATTGCTCAAAGACATGTACTCAAAAAAGAAGCAGGCACACTTCAGTGCAAAGACGCTGTCGAAACTCTTACCAGATTGCTCAATAATTATGACATTAGAGATGCACAAGCTTGCCAAACGCTATGCCTTTTGCCTTTACAGCGTATAGTTGGCTCATCAACAAAGCATTCATCTGTTTAACACACAGTACTCTTTGCAAAATAATTTAAAGAATATAACGCGTAGGAGCGACACATGACCCAATCGACCACTATCTATATGACCACCACTGGTTTTGATAATCTGAAGGCCTTACTGGCTCGTAAAAAGCAAGAATATGCTGAGGTACGCGATAATCGACAAGTGGCATTTGAGATGTCAGGAGACGGCTGGCATGACAACCCTGAGTTCAATCGCCAGCAACAGCTAGAGGCGAACTTAAACCATACCGTCAAGGAGCTAACCGAAAGATTGCAGCACGCACGACCTATCAATATAGATCCAAGCAATCGTCCGACTAACCACGTGGCTATTGGCTCTTTGGTCAGTATTACTCGCTGGAACCTAAATGATACTGCCAACGATAAAGGCGTCAATGAAACGTGGGAAATTGTTGGGTTTGATGAAACGGATATTCAGGCAGCTAAGATTGGCTACAACGCACCATTAGCAAAAGCCATTATCGGACTACAGGTAGGAGATATCTCAGATGAGCTCATACTCGGTAGCCAAGCGTGGGAGATAGAAGTAATTGCTATTCATTCTGACGTGTGACAACACAGCTAGAGCTTGTGAAAAAACGAGAACCAACATGGCGGATAAAAACAAGGAATAAATATGTATATAGCTATCGAAGGGTTGAAAGGCACTGGCAAGAGCACCTTGCTAAAAACGCTGTTACCTGTCTTAAAAGCGCGCTTGCAACCAAAGCAGCATCGCATCGCTATATTACATCCTACCAAACCCATACCTGAAGACCATTATTTGGAACGCGAGTTTTATCAACATCAAAACAATGATGACTATCTTAGACTACTCTACGCTGCACGATCTAACTATCACGCCTCACGGACGGATTGGAATGCTAACTTGATTATTAGTGATAGGAGCATATTGACGAGCCTAGCTGTGAGATGGCGACATACAAATCTAAGTCCTGTTGAACATTATAAGCAAGTACGCGCACAAGAAAGTGTGATCGCGATACCTGATCTCGTCATACAGCTTGATGCTCCTAATGCTACTTTGCTAAAGCGATATGCCAAAAGAAATCGCCAGTATGGTCAACATGAAGAAACCTTAGACTCTATTGTGAGTATGCGAAGCAGCTATACAGAGTTATACAAATGGTTGAGTACCGAACAAACCATGCTCTTACTAGACAAATCCATACCAATATACAGCTATGACACTAGCGAAATGAATGTACAGGGCATTTGTCAAGATATTACAGATGTAATAGAACAAAATTTTGCTAATATTAATAGTGAATCTTTGGTAAGAAAATCGTATAGTTTAGTTCACTAAAAAACACTATGCTATCTTATCCCAGCTATTTAAAGACATACAACAATATAAAAAGGCCAATACTTGAAAACTTTATTCGTCACTGCGACTGCACAAACCGAAGCTAACTACTATCTTATTTGGCATTTGTTTAAAGAAAACAATACTGATATCAAGAAAATAGTCATTATTAGTACCGAGTTTACTCGTACTAAAGGTTATGTAGACAATCTGACTAGTGTAATGACCGCGTTACAGGTGGGCTCCAAGATTTCGCCAGTGGCTATAGAAGAGTTACATTTGCAAAACGGTATTGAAGAAAACAATGTAGAGGCGATAAAAGACGTACTACTACAGTGGATTGCTCATAATAAAGCGTCTCAAATCATCTTCAATATCACAGGCGGCACCAAACTAATGAGTATCGCCCAAGACCAGATTGCACAAATCAGTAGTCGCTACGATTGTGTCTATCAAAGTCGAGCCAATAACCAGCTTGTCTGGTATAACCGCCCTCCTAACAAGCAGTGCTATGACTTAGTACTACCCGAAAATCTAGAAGCACGTCTCAAAGCGCGTGGTTACCAAGCCGTAAGTGCTGAAACCTCATTTTTGGACCTGCCAGCTCAGCAGTATCATTATATCAATCAAATCTATCAGTACATGAAAGCTGACTTTGATAAAGCGCAAAGCTTAGTGTTATTGCTCAATGCTTTGACTGCAGGGTTGATGAAGCAGCCTGAGCATAGTTTCCCGCAGACAGTCACCGTACAAGACAGCAATCTACTTAGAAAGTGCATCACTTGGCTTAAATTGCTAGCACAAGCGCCGCAACCGTATTTCAGTTATGACAGTCTAGCGGGCACCATCACTTGGGAAGATAAAAAATCCGTTGAGTTCGTGGGTGGCAAATGGTTTGAAGTGCTCACAGGACTTTGGATTGTCCAACATTATATCGCTCAGCAGCAGCAAGTCGATGTACAGATTGGCTTACAGTTCAAAAAAACCAGCGATGGCAATGAGGTCGATGTGGCCTATATCAATTCAGGCTACTTACATCTGTTTGAATGCAAAACAGTTAATTGGGACAGACAAGACAACCCTACTACTAAAGTCAATGCTGACTTGCGTAAATTTGATTCTGTCGGTCAAGTTGGCGGGCTCAATACACATAAGTATTTTGTGAGCTTGTTCGATATTTCTGATAAGTCCCTCGCTGTTGCTGAGGACACAGGTATTAAGGTAATTATGGGCAAACAACTCTTAGATTTTGGTCGTTATATTGCTTAATAATTTTTTAGTAGCGGCATTGTGAGATATCACAAGCTTGTTGGACCGCCACAAATATCACGAACAGAGTAAACTTTAAACCATCGAATTTATAGAGAGACGCTTATGTCACGCAATATCTTGTTTCTAGTTACTGGTATGACTCCGCAAATTGTTACTGAGACCATCTGGGCACTTGCTTGTGATGAGAATAGCTCAGAATTTTGGATGCCTGATGAAGTCCATGTGTTAAGCACACAAGATGGCTTAAACCAGATACGTAAACGTTTATTTGAAGATGGTGTATTTGCGCAGCTTAAGCGCGATTACCCAGTATTAGAACAGATTGAATTTGACCCATCTACGCATCTACATGTAATTAATGATCAAAATGGCAAGCCTTTAATTGATCTAAAAACGCCCGAAGACAACGAGCGTTCTGCAGATATTATCTGTGAAATGGTTAAAGGCTTTACCAGTATGGATGATACTAGCGTGCATGTCTCTATCGCAGGAGGACGCAAGACGATGGGCTTTTATGCAGGGTACGCACTATCTTTGTATGGTCGCGCGCAAGACTCACTGTCTCATGTCTTGGTGGACGAAAAATTTGAGAAAGCTGTAAACTTCTTCTATCCCACGCCTAAAGAACACTTGGTTTCTGATCGTGATTCTAAAGTCGTTGGTAACGCACAAGAGGCGCAGGTATGGCTTGCCAAAATACCATTCGTGAGAATGCGTGAAGCCATCTTACCCAAGCATCAACTTAAAAAAGAAGACAGTTTTAGCGAAGTAGTACAAAAAATTAATGAGTCTTACGAAGATGTCAGTTTAGAACTAAATACCTTTAGCAGAAAGGCTATCGTTAATGACAAGTTCGTTATAGATAACTTACCGCCACGCGAATGGGCATTCTTAAACTGGTTCGCAGATAGACGTAAAGAAGGTAACGGCGGCATCGTTGCACCTACTCGAAACTTCAATGAAAAGAACATTGATAATCAGCAATTGGGTTATATCAGCCAATTAACTGAAGAGTATCTTGCATACTACTATGATCATAAAAATAAAGACGATTTTGAGATCAGTGTGGACAAAAAGTTCTTTCAGGGTGCAAAGTCTCGATTACAGACAGCCTTAAAAGAAGCTTTAGGTATTGAGCTTGCAGCAAAACTTGATATTACATCGGATGCTGGGAAAGGCTCTCCATTTCAACTTCGTATAGCGCCAGATGCTATCACTATTAATGATATGTCCTGATATATAGCATCGTTCACACAAGCTTGCGGTCTCAGTTTTATAGACTAAAACACGATATATTTAATGCCATCAACTACTCGATACTTAGCACTTTAGGAGAATGATCATGGCTTTACCTGTCATCGCTGTTAGTCAAACTGTCGCTCTTGCTGCATTAAAAGAAGGGGTTGGCTTGTGCCAATCGATTATTAGTTATCGATTGGCAACGCAACAAGTTGAATTGCAACGAGATCATATGCATGCTGAGGCTAATGCCGTCATGCATCAGATTGATAAAGAGTACACAGCTAAACTTGATCAGCTAAATACTATCGCCAATGCCCATAAGCTCACGCTTGATAGTCTAAAGACATCAAACACAAATCTCACCAATATGATCGAGGGTCACCAACTACAGCTTGATAAGTACCTCTCTGTCATTGTCTCACCTGATGTTTCAGATACTATCAAACAGAGCATGATGACTATTATCTCTCAGTTATCACAAGAGCAAACTAATTTAACCAATCAGTTCATGCAAGCGTCGCAATCACCTATTAATGCATTCGCCATAATGCTAGATAGCATCCGTGATAATGGCCAACCACGTACCTTTACTGACGTTAGTTAGTAAAGGTACGTGTCTCTATTGAGTTTATATACGCTTATTGAAGGAGCTGTCTATGTATTGGGTCATTGGTGCTGTTGCTGTTGTAGGTGTTGTCGCTTGGTTGAATAGTGAGGAAGAGCGTGCTTGTGCAAACTACCATGCATCTAGTCATAGACTCTTTACAGAGACTCGTCAGCGTCAGCAACAAATAGCTGAACGACGCGCCAATTATGCAAAGAATCAGAACTTCTATGAGCATATTGAGCTGCATCATGCTTCTCACCTTACTGCTGACGCTCTGTATAAAGAACTTGATAATCATAAAAAGATTGTCGATATATTCAGAAATAAGCAACAGTCTTTTGGTCAATGTATTGGTGAGCTCAAAAAACAGCGTGATACTGCGACAGGTAGCCAGAAACAAGCTATCCGAGAGCAGCTCCAGCAAATGAGAACACAATTCAATGAAGCTAAAGATCAGCTAGTCATGCTAGCTGAGGAAAAAGAGCGCAAGCTTATAGAGCTTCGTCAGATAAATCAGGCAACACGCGAGTATAAGCTATATATTCGAAATCACTGTGGCGATAAAGGTCGTGATTGGTATGAGCGTGGTATTGAGCGCGCTAGACTGCGCTGACCATTAATATTAAAAATATTTATAGATTAATAAAAAAGAACTTTAAACATAAAGGAATAGACAGTATGGATCTACCTAAGTTTCATAACCCGCCTAAGATAATCAGCGCTACATTTCATATAAACACCCCAATGTTTGCAGCGGGATCTAATCAAAAACAAGCTGAACTAACTCCAACAACTTTTAAAGGTGTTATGCGCTTTTGGTGGCGTGCACTGAATTGGTCTCGTATCCGCTTAAGCTGTGATAATAAAGAAATCGCTTTAAAAAAGCTACATGATGAAGAATCAAAATTATTTGGGTCAACTGCTGATGATAATAAAAATAGAGGTGGACAAGGTTATTGTTTAATTAATATATTAAAACTCGAAGAATCAGCTCAACCTAATACGTGGAACTATAACGGTAATCAATCAGGCTTAAACTACTTACTTGGACAAGGACTTTATCACTTCAGAGACAATCTAACCCGTGATGCTTTAATGGCAGGGTATAGCTTCACTATTAACTTCACTGTTGACAATAAAGCCTATCAACAGGTTGTTGACACCTTAAGAGTCATAGGGCTTTTAGGCGGCTTTGGATCGCGTTCACGCCATGGTTTAGGATCAGTCACTCTAACCAACCTATATCAAATCGATACCGTGACCAACCAATCAGATCCTATTAATTTTGAGACTGAAGCAAGCTTAGCGTTGAAAGAACTTTTAGAGATATATCAATGTCGCAAAAACTCTGAACTACCACCACTATCTGCTTTTTATCAAGACACACGCATAGATATTGTATCTATCACTAATAAAAATAGTTTAGATCTACTTAATATAATCGGTGAAGAAGCTCAGCTTTATAGAAGTTATGGACGCAATAACAAAGTTAACGGTGAAACAGCAGAGAGAAACTTTGCTGAAGACCATGATTTTACTTTGAATCTTTTTACAACCACAACTAATGCTATTCCGCATCCTAAAAGAGTCATATTTGGATTACCGCACAATTACTTTTACTCTGGCGATACTACTCAAGGGCATAGAGCTAATGTTGACTCAACCACAGGCAGAAGAGCCTCTCCTTTAGTACAACATGTGCATAAAAACGAAAACCAATATCAGCTTATACAATGCTTATTAAAAGGTGAGTTCTTACCAAGTAATGCCAAAATAAAAATTGCGGCACGTAAAGCTCATCAATCAGAAAAAGTCTCTGTTAGTCCTAATATCGATTGGACAGTTATTACTAGTTTTATGAATCGTAACCAATTTCAGAATAAGGAAACTATTTAATGGACGTTTCTAATCAGGACAATCAAAAGTACTTCCATTTTACTTTAGGACCAGTACAAAGCTTTGTAGCTCAAGCACGTCGTACTCGTGACTTTTGGGCTGGGTCATTTTTATTATCTTGGCTGGCAGGTGTGGCTATCGAGGCGGTTAAAGTCCAAGGTGGCAGGATCATATTTCCTATTCCAGACGAGGATTTTTTGGCAGCTATAAATGGGCAATTAAATCAAAATTTGCCAAAGCAAGGTGGCATTCCTAATCGCTTTATGGCTGACATTAGTAATTGCAAAGACTTCAGTGGTAAAGCGGTAGCTGATGCGATAACAAAAGCATGGGAAGCTGTCTGTGAACAAGTCTGGCGGTTAGATGAAAAAGGTTTACGACAAGATGGTAACCAAAGAACTCGATTAATTTGGGAATTACAAACTCAAAAATTTTGGGATATAAGTTGGGTCATTACTGATAACAATGATACCAGTGCGCTTGATAAGAGAAAAAACCTACGTACCCATGTTCCTTCAATAGAGTTTGGCTACAAATGCATGATGATGACAGGCTATCAAGAGCTTAGCGGAAACGCTGCAAAAAATAGTGGTGAAAATCGTCGCAAATACTGGCAGACCTTAGCAAAACTAAACAAGACAGGTTTAGATTTGAGCCCAAAGGAGCAGCTATGCTCTATTGCATATGTAAAACGGCGTTTTGTACGTATATTTCATTTGGTCGATACACTCATAGACGTTAATGGTTATGAGATAAACGTGCATGGCTGGCATGTTCCTACTAATGTTCCTTCTGTTGATTATCTAGCAGCCACACCTTGGTTACATAGTGTACTAAAGCATATATCAGAGGGCGATAAGCAGATTGCAAAGCAGTATGCTACATTTTATGAAGCAGCTTATCAGCTAATAGGCACTCATAGTGAAGCTGCCAATCATATAAAAAGTATTGCCAGTTTACTAACTCGTCGAGACAAGCACTACGCCAGTCTTGATGGTAGCATTTACTTTGAAAACCATATACTTAATCAAAAGTTTTTTGAGCATACCGAGTCAGATGATAGAACGAAAGCTATCAAAGCGTTGAGAAGTCTCAATAGAGAAATAGACTTAGAACCCTCTCCTTATTATGCAATCCTCTTAATGGATGGTGACAGTCTTGGCAAGCAGATGGGACATCAAGATCGACAACCTATTATTAGCCATGCCCTTAATAACTTTACCACTGCTGCCCAAGATATCGTAAAAGATCATGATGGCTTTTTGATATATGCAGGTGGAGATGATGTACTGGCGTTATTTAGTTTAGACAACGCTATGACAGCCGCGGTTGCCTTACAAAATAATTATAAAGCGTGCTTTGCAGCAGCTTCTACTGATAATGTGAAAGTTAGCTCCACCTTATCAGGTGCAATCAACTATTGTCATATTGGCTCAGGTTTGACACACGTGTTAATGGATAGCCATAACCTGCTAGATAATATCGCTAAAGACACTACTGGACGTAATGCTCTAGCTGTTCGGGTATGGAAGCCATCGGGAGTGGCTGTGCAATGGACATTACCATGGGATAAGGTACTACAGCCCTCAGTTGTTAGTGAAATAAAACAAAGCTACGATATCAGCCTGCCTAGTGGTGTAAAAAGTTTTGATGAGTTACCAGTTATTCATGCACTGGCACTCGCCATCGCTCAACAAAAACACAACGATGATAACTTATCTATTTTTTCAACAGGCTTTTTCTATAAAACTCGCCAGTTGATGGTCATGTTACAAGACATGATGCAGACAAAAAACTTAAAGGATGCTCAAGCAAGTAAGCTGCTTTTAGCTGAATATTTGCAAGCTGGTCAGTTTGGCAAGATAAAAGAGCAAGATAAACAACGTCTTATTGGTATCTTCGAAATCCTGATTGAGCAAAGTCGTGATTATCGTAGCATTATCGATGATGGTAAATCAGAGCTAGATCCAGCATCAGGTCAGCAACTATCAGGGGATGCTGGTATTTTACTTCGTATATTAGGCCAAAAAGGTTTGGCAAAAGGTGATAGAGCATGAATGACAGTAACCAAACCTTAATAACATTTGAACAAGTGGATAGCTGGTTTTTTCGCGAGTCGCGTCCTCATGGCAGTGTCGGAGCCAATGCACTTAGCTCAGTTTTTCCACCCCCTACTCGCTCCCTTATGGGGTGCTTACGTAGTCATATTGGTAATCAATACTTTCAAAAACATCCAAATAAATCATGGGATGACCTATCTACCCTAACAAATCTTAAGCAAGTCATTGGAGATGCCACAAAGTTAGGCTGTCTAAAACCTCGTGGCGTCTTTGTCAAAACTCACATACAGAATATAGAACGATATTATCTACCAGCACCTGTAAGTGTTTGTCGTAAGAATCATGAAACATCAGAGAATAAGACTGTTTATTTTTCTTTGCAGTTAACTGATAAGCCTTATCAAACAGACTTAGGAATAAAAAGATTGGTAGAGCTGCCGTTAAGTGTAGAAGGTAACAGTGACTTAAAAGGAGCAAAACCTCTTGAAGACGTTTGGTTATCTAAAGAAGCTTGGCAGCTAGTTTTACAAGGCAAATTAGATGCGATTAGTCAGATTGCTGCAGCAGTACAAGAGCAAGATGATTTTATATCTGAAGAATATCGACTAGGTATTCAAGTTGACCCTAATAATCGAAGTGTCGTTGATGGAAAGCTATACCAGACCACTCATATCAGGTTAGACCCAAATACTAGCTTTGTGATGCCAGTCACTATGGATAATAAAATCGTCTCAATGGTAGTAGATGATAATTTTCTTAATACTAGACACCTTGTTCGCCTTGGTGGTGAAGCACGTATGGCAAACCTATATTTTGAACAAAGCACTTCAAAATTTTTACCTATGCCACCTGCTAATCTTACGGTAAAGCAAGGTAAAAACAAGAAAGTCTTTATGATTTATCTACTGACTAAACTTATGATGCAGACCGATAGCTGGCTACCTAAGAACTTTACTGAATCAGAGTCTGGCTGGTCAGGGTCTATTAATGGCATTGATCTAACAATTATGTCTGCCTGTATAGGTAAGGCACATCGTGAAGGTGGCTGGGATCAGCTACATCATATCCCGCGGCCTATTCAGAGCTATATACCAGCAGGTAGTGCTTTTTTTATACAAGTGAATGATTCAATAGATGACCATACTTTAATCTCGAAGCTTCATGGTCAAAGTTTGAATGAAAATGATGAATGGGGCGAAGGCATCATGTTAGTGGGTCAACTGATCTCTCATGATAAGTAACGGCCAAAACTTTTAACCGACGATAGTAAACAACATGTCAATAATAGTTATTTGAGGGTATAAAATGAACAATCAAAGTATGATTATGGCTATGACCGCACAGACCTCCATTCATGCCGGCGCAGGGCAAGCACTCAGCGTTATAGACCTACCTATACAGCGCGAAGGACACACCCAGCATCCTGTAGTGTTTGGCTCTAGCCTTAAGGGTGCACTGCGTTATCATGCTAGTCAAATCCTAACAAACAATGAAGATAAAGAAGTTTTGTCAGCTGTTTTTGGTCCTGATACTCAAGGGGCAGATAGTAATGCCCATGCAGGCGCTTGTATGATAAGTGATGCCCGACTTTTATTATTGCCAGTCAGATCGCTAAACGGCTATTTTAAATGGGTAACCTGCCCAGCTTTGATAAGACGTTTTTTAAAAGACTGTGACCGTGCCGGTTTAAGTATAGACACCTTTTCACTACCTGAGATCACACTGGATCAAGTGGCTGTAAATGACAGTAAACAAAAAACCTTATTCTTAGAAGAATTTGCATTAACTATTGTGAATGGCTCTGAATTAGAACAAATATCTAAAGTTATTAATCAGGTTATCGGAGTTGAGCTACCACAGTTACGTGAACAGTTGGCAATAGTAAACGATGATATGTTCACTTATTTATCGCAAAACAGTACGCCTGTAAATGCTCACATCGCTTTAGATGAAAATAAAACGGTAGTCAAAAGGGCACTATGGTATGAAGAAACCCTACCACCTGAAACTATTATGTATAGCTTAATTATGTGTACTCCTTCAAGACGAATAAATATAGAGCTAACCGCTGCTGATGTTGCTCGCATTTTAACTGATAAAATAATACCTGCCCATAATCGCTACCTACAAGTCGGTGGCAATGAAACTGTGGGGATGGGCTGGTTTGCCATTCGTTTTACTAATTCATCTCAGACAGCTTAAGGAGCATACTCTATGATTCAGTCTCGCGATCAATTTAGAGCCAAGCACGCTTTAGAACAAATAGAATTATTTCAGAGTCAGGAAAAGCCTATCATCCTGACAGATAAAGATATTAAATCAGCCGTATCAGGACTACCAGCTATGATTCACATGAATGGCTTAGGTCATGCATTTGCTTTTTATCTTAGCGATGTCAAAAATTTTCCTGCTCGAGCAGCATTGGTCAATGCGGTATTTGACTGGTTAAAAAACCATAGTGGCATTTTTCAGTCATTAGAGGGCTTAAATACACTAACCCCATTAACGGCTATTACTCGCTCGGACTTACAGACATATCAAATCGCTCAACAAGAAGCACAAGCTTACTTGTTATGGTTAAAAAAATTCGCGCGCGCACTTTTGACTGATAATGATGATAAAAGGGATTAACTATCATGCTACCCATATATAATCAAGAAAACACTGCTGAAAAAGCAGTGTCTGTATTTAAAGATAACAGTACAGATGGACACTTAGGCGTATGGTATGAACGATTTTACACTTATCATATCTTCGATAATCAAGGAGATCTGATTGCTGATATAGACACTAAAAAAGCCGCCAAGATTAGAGAAAAAGAAAACTTCTTTACAGAATTTTGGGGTAAATCAGGTCAACGCCAATGTGGTAATACCAGTCTATTAAAAAACCATGCAATGCGTCAACGCTTACTATGTCATGCACAGCAAGGTATCGCTACTAGCTATAGTAATACTTGGCAAATAGCCGTAGGGCTAGGTAATAGCCATCCTTTGGATAACGGAATGCTATGGCATCCCACTCTTGGTGTCCCCTACTTTCAGGGAAGTACTGTAAAAGGTATGGCAAAAGCCTTGATGGAGAAATGGGGTGCTGATCCAAAGCTGATTAAGCGTTGGTTTGGTTCAGTAAACCTATTACAGTCAAAACACTATTCAGCAAGTTTGTTCAAGATTAATTTTGGCTACGAGATTGATGAAAATACAAAAGAAGAGTTGAATGCACAAGCAACTGGTAGTTTTATATTTTTGGATGCTATCCCCACCAAGCCTGTAATGTTAGTGCAATCCATTATGACGCCTCACTATGGTAAGTGGTATGAAAAAGGAGATACACAACCTTTATTACCAGAAGTTCAACCCGGAGACTGGCATGCTCCTATTCCAGTTAACTTTTTAGCAGTAGAGAACTCCTCTATGCAGTTTGGAGTCATGCCGCGATTAGGCGCTAATGTCACAGATGATGAAACCAAACAACTGGCGAATATTATTGCTATTGCACTAGAGCATTTGGGCATCGGAGCTAAAACAGCGACTGGTTACGGTCGCATGGCAGTAGATAAAGCTGAAGATTCTAAGTTACAAAAAGAACATGATGCTTTTAAAGAAGAAGAAGTGGCTCGTATCCAGGAACAACAAAGAAATAAAGGCAAGTCTGCCGAACGGATCTTTCTTGATGACTTTAAAGATCATCAAACACCAGAGGTCTTCATTTTTTATGAAAAAGTCATGAGTTGGTCAGAAGAGCAGAAACTATTAATCAAAGAAGCTTATGATCTTATCATCAAAGAACCTAGTGTGAAAAAAGATAAGAATAAAAAATGGGTTGAGCGTTTAGCTTTGTTGGTTGCAAAACTAAAAAATTACGGTATCGATATTGCCTAGCCTCATTGCAAATATAGCGTCGTTGTTTTACTATAACAGCGTCGCTATTTTTATTTAGTGACCCCAAAGTATCAGGGCGTTTTGGACTTAATCTGACGAAGATTATTGTGGTTATTTAACGTTTCAGACGTATAATTGGTTATTATTTGTATAATTTATGGTGAAAAATTGGTTAAAAAAACACCAACTTTTTATGCCAACTTTTGTTGATTAAATACTTACTTGTAAGTATTTGATTTTATTAATAATAAAAATGATTGTACAGTCTGAACCGCTCCCTGATTTCTAAGGTGAGCGAGGATCAGTAAGTGTCTGGGAGACACTTACCCGAAGTGCAAGGCAAGAGCTATGCTCGCGCAGAACGTTAAAAAATTGCATGCCAATTTTAGTCTCGCAAGAGAATTTGCATTTTCGCAAATTCTATCAAGCTGGCTATAACAGTCTGAACAGAAAATCTCAGATTTTCTCTTGCGTCGGGGCAAAGTAGTACTTTGCTATACCCCTCCTCATCCCTGATTTTTAAGGTGAGAAGCGTCAAAAAATTGCATGCCAATTTTAGCTTCGCAAGTAAAAATCCTTTAAATAGGATTTTTTGAAGGATCAGTAAGTGTCTGGGAGACACTTACCCGAAGCGCAAGGCGCAAAGCTATGCTCGCGCAGGTGTTAAAAAACCACAGTGTAATTTGCAGAAGATTAAAAACAGAAAACCACCTCGATAGGTGGTTTTTTGCTTTTGGTAGATAGTTTACCGCCAAATTCTCGCAAGCTTGTCGTTTTGCTTATACACTACTGTTCTCTTCCATAATGGGCACATCAACCGCCCAGTGGAGAGACACCGATGACGACCCATAACTCAGCAGAAAAAGCCGCACAAAACATTGCACAGCAAGTGGCTTATGCTGCTGATCAATTGCAACTTCATGGGTTTGGTCGTTATTATAATGCGATGGTTGGCGCTTATGTCTCAGAAGTTTATAAGACACTGCCTTATTCAACCTTTGCGCAGATGACCAACCGCGCGAAGACGCCACTGTGCTCAGTTGAGCAAGCGATAACTTATACCACGCTATATGGCAAGAGTCATTTTGACCGCTTCGGTAGCGTTATTGATCAGATCATGGGGCGAAGTATACGTACAGAGGCCGTTACCAAAACGATCAATGTTGTGGACTATGGCTGCGGACAAGCTATCGCTAGCTTAGCTCTACTGAGCTATCTAGAAACTTACGTCAACTGTGAGAACTTTACGTTGAATTTTTATCTGGTGGAGCCTTCACAGACCACGCTTGATATAGCGGTACTATTGGTGAGCAAGATGTCATCACGTATCGCTGCCAATGTCGTTATCCACCAATACCATTCAGATCTTGCTGGGTTTTTGGCGGCAGACAGTCACACGCTTGAGGCGGCTGACTACTCGCTGCACTTATTCTCTAACGTACTAGATATACCAAAAGTACAGCAGATTATCCCAGCACTATCTACCTATATACAAAGTATCAATGGCAAACAGATGGTTATCGCTGTGGGCCCGCAGTACTCAAGCAACTACGAGGGTTTGCAGCAGCTAAAGCATTCGTTAGGCGGTGTGACGGTCAAACAAGACATCACTGACTTCTCTGTTGAGAGTGAGATATACTCAGTGACCAGTAATCATTGGCAGCACTCTCACTCTCGTGGTGTGATGATGGGATTGTGTTTCAAAAACTCACTCGATGATGCAGGCAAGACAGACTTGGCTGCTTAATCATAATGCGAAGTCAAAAAGCTTATAGAACGATTAGTGCCAAGTGCGACTGATATTATATTTTTGAGGAGCGTTATTATGGATTTATTTGACACCTTACCGACAGACGATTCTGTATCTGCATTGACCGACTTCATCATTGATGGCAAATTTATGCAGTCTGACTACCCTGCTCATATTCATGATGATGGTAAAGGCATCGTGATCGATATACCAGATGGCAGACTCTACTACGCGCCGCGATACTTCGATAGTGCGCTCAGCGATAGCATCATAGACAGTTTGCTAGCGTGCGATGGCATCGACCATAGCACTCATGACTGGCATCAGCAGAGTGATATTAGTGCGCTGCCCTTCAAAAACATACATTGGCAACAAGACAGCGTGAGTATGTTTGGCAAAACTCATGACTTGCCTCGGCTATCGGCATGGTATGGTGATAATGATAAGCCCTATACCTACTCGGGTATCACTCTACAGCCCCAACCATGGAATGATATCCTGGTCGAGTTGCGAGAAGCGCTCGTGCCCATCTGCAAAAGACAGTTCAACAGCGTACTGCTCAACTGGTATCGCTCAGGCGATGACCATATCAGCTGGCATACAGATGCTGAACCTGAGCTTGGAGCAAACCCGCTCATTGCTTCAGTGAATTTTGGGGCTAGTAGACGGTTCTTGTTGCGCCGCCGTGATGATCATAGTATCAAACTAGACATACCGCTCAAGCACGGCAGTATACTGGTGATGGCAGGTGCATTGCAGCATCACTGGCAGCATAGCGTGCCCAAACAAAAAAAGGTCAAAGAAGGTCGTGTCAATCTGACTTTTCGTACAATTCATACGTAACGCGCATCTGTATGCGATCAGACGTAGAGCCATTCAAGCCAGTATGGTTGTATTGAATAACTGTATTGTCCAAAAGACAGATAACATTATGGATGTCAGACTATGCCACAGCAATTATACCTCGTAGGCTATGATATCGGCGAGCCGAAGCGCCAAGCACTGCTACGCTATAACATCAAGAGCTATAGTGCCACAGGTCAGCAGTCTGCCTATGAGTGCCTGTTATCAGCGGACAGTATGCGACAACTAAGCGAGTTTGCTGTCTCCAAAGTCGAGACAGGCGATGCATTCTTTATTATCAGGACCATGAATACCTACTGGTCGCAGGTGGCAAAGGACAACCCTTCAAAACCAACGGATGCCGCGAGAGATCACTTTTATATTGGGTAATCATTTGCTTAGGAGGCTGTGATGCAAAATATAGTCATCGACAAAAAAGGCAGTCAGATCTACTCGCAGCGGAACCTACTCATCATTCAACACCTAAGCTTCGGTAAGCCATTAAGTATTCCTCTCTCCCAGATACAGAGCCTAACCATCACCACCCAAGTAGACTTGAGCAGTAGTCTACTGACTCGGCTATCTGAAAACAACGTGAGCCTATGTGTGCTACCTACTGGTCGAACTGGTGAGGCTTGTTTTTTGTTGGGGAGTTGGCATGCTGCTATAGAGCGCCGAATACAGCAATACGATGTCATTCAACAAGTACCATCGAGGAGCTACTGGGCATCGGTATTGGTCAGGCTCAAACTGCACCAACAAGCAAGTGTACTGAACCAATTAAAGCAGCATTACATAGCAGCGATTACTCAGACATCAGACAGCACAGATCAGTGCACTCGCGCTGCTATCACAGAATCACAGCTTGCAGAGATAGATGAAGCGGTACAGAAGCTCAAAAGCTTGCGAGATAAGTTCCGTAAGTATTATCCGACCGCAGCTGTGCCGCCCACTCACCCCTCAAGAGTCTATACCGACCATACTCCTCAGTATCAAATCGCAAGCTTACTTGGTACAGAAGGCATTGGCTCTGCCATTTATTTTAAATGCTATCAGCAATTTTTTGCGAATGATTTGCGGTTTTGCGCTCGTAATAGAAGACCACCCAAAGACCCTGTCAATGTGGTTTTATCCTTGTCTTATACCCTACTACAGCATCTATATCAGCAAGCCATATATAGTGTTGGGTTTGATCCTTATTATGGTGTGCTACATAGCCCAAGCTATGGTAGGCAATCTTTGGCTTGTGACTTTGTCGAGTTACAACGTAGCACCGTAGATTTTTGGGTGTGGACATTATTCGATCAAGACATTTTAGTCTTAGAAGATTTTAGCCTGTCTGGTGATTCTGGTATATCTGACGATAGCAGCTATCCATGTGAGCTATTAAAGTCTGGACGCAGTAAATTCTATAAGGCGTTCTCTGCTATTCGTCCTATCCTGAGTAAACACGCCTTAAGCCACGCTTGGCTATGGCAAAACCGTATACAGCGTTATCATTCTGATAAAACGATGCCGCCGTCTCTATCCTTTGTCAGTCATCATCCTGAGTCCTCGCATCCGTCTCTTTAACAAGACACCGATATCTGACTGGATATGCTGGTAAATGCTAACGCTTACCCATAGGTTGCCACTGTTATGAAAAAGATATGCTTTATCATTGCTTATGACATCAGTGAGAAAAAGAGACTTCAACGCTTGCAGCGGCTGGTTAGCAATCAGTTTTTACAGTTACAGTATTCGGTATATTATGGGTCGATGACATGTCAAGCGATGGATCGCTTTATCACGGCTATACAAAAGATTATCCATAAAAATGACGATGATGTACGTATATACGAGGTCGAACCGTTAGAAAATGCCTTTGTGATTGGCAAACGTTGTGAGGATATTATGATGTTTAGTGATATAGGAGAGATCACACTATAGCAATCACTAGCCAGCCGCTATCTATAAAACAGCGTTCTAATAGCACATTAGCAATCGATTTTCTATCGCTTGTCTCAGTGGCACTTCTTGTCTTGCACTTGGTGCAGACATCTATTACTATAATATAGTGAGCTATCATTATTCACACCCTAAGCGATTAGGGGCGTATTCAGACTTTATCTGACGAAGATATGGGCTACTATTTAACGTTTTGGACGTATAATCGGTTATTATTTATACAATTTATGGTAAAAAATTGGTTAAAAAAACACCAACTTTTAAGCCAACTTTTGTCGATTAAAACATTATATATAAGCTATTGATTTTATTGATAATAAAAATGATTGTACAGTCTGAAACGCTCCCTGATTTCTAAGGGATTAAGACACATAGATTGAACGAGAATCAGCGCATTTTGCGTCTGAAACGCTCCCTGATTTCTAAGGGATTAAGACTTCCTTCCTCCTCACTTAGTATATGTTCCCCAAGTCTGAAACGCTCCCTGATTTCTAAGGGATTAAGACAAATTCAACTGTAGACTTGCTTCCTTTTTGAACGTCTGAAACGCTCCCTGATTTCTAAGGGATTAAGACCTACGGTGGTTGGCATAATACGTGTAGCTACTTCGTCTGAAACGCTCCCTGATTTCTAAGGTGAGAGACGTCAAAAATTGCATGCCAATTTTAGTCTTGCAAGAGAAAATTCCTTAAATGGAATTTTCTGAGGAAACAACGAAACACTGCCTCAATCGAGTGCAAGAGAATTTGTATTTTCGCAAATTCTGCCAAACTGGCTACAAAGGTCTGAACAGAAAATCTCAGATTTTCTCTTGCGTCGGGGCAAAGCAGTCCTTTGCTGCTGCCCTCCTCATCCCTGATTTCTAAGGTGAGAGACGTTAAGAAATTCCATTGGAATTTTAGTCTCGCAAGTAAAAATCCTTTAAATAGGATTTTTTGAAGGATCAGTAAGTGTCTGGGAGACACTTACCCGAAGCGCAAGGCAAGAGCTATGCTCGCGCAGCCGTTAAAATAGCAGATAGGATTTTTTGAAGACGAGCTATAACAGTCTGAATAGAAAATCATAGATTTTTTCTTACGAGACTATGATGAAACGCTAGATCAAAACTTTTTAGATTGCATTTTTATAGACTGCCAATCGTGACTTAGATAGATGTACAATAAGCAAAAATCCACCTATGAAGGGTGGATTTTTGCTTTTGCACATGTCTATTTTCGATAATGACTGCAATAATATAGCGATAACAATTGTAGCCAGTCATACTGCCATTGATCATTACTTACTATCAGCTCTTAGCCATTGAAACCCCTAACAGGTTCACTTATGAATAAAAAAGACATCCAACCTACTTTAACGCTCATGACTTGTGGCACTAGTCTTATCACCAACGGCATAGACTCAGAGTTACGCTCTATTATCAATCGCTGTGCCAATGCTGTGAATTGGACTGATATAAGTAGTAGCGATGCTGCCATATTAAAAAGTCATTTTAAAGAGAAAGAAAAACAATTCTTAGCCTCAAATGAGCAAGAAATACGCCGACTGAGTGCTGAGCTAAATGGACTGTTAGCATGGCAAGAGGAAAATCCAGTAGCCAACAGCCAGCTACAGAATGAATATTGGATAATTGCTACAGATACAATACTGGGTAAGACGACTGCCGAGATTATTCAGGAATGGCTAGGCTCACATGGCTACCATACTCAGATATTATCAGAATCAGGGCTCAGAACAGCCAATCTTATTGAGTTTCGTCAGGCATTGTCCGCCTTAACCAAGCGAATCGTAGAGTCAGTAACAGGCTACCGAAATGGCGGTTATCAGATTAACTTTAACCTCACTGGTGGCTTCAAAGGTATCAACGGCTTTTTACAGGCGCTTGCCACCGTCTATGCTAACCAGACTTATTATCTGTTTGAGGGCAGTACAGAGCTGCTATATATTCCTCAATTGCCCTATCGTCTCGATGCTACACAAATTATCACTGAGAATTTGACTGCATTTAGGCGACTGGCAAATGGTATGAGTATCTCTCAAGCTCAATCTAGTACTATTCCTGATATTTGGCTTTTTGATATCGACAGCAGCACGATGTTATCAGAATGGGGTGAGCTGATTTGGTTAGATACGATGCCGAAACTATATCAACAGCAAGTATTGCCCAGTCCTTCTGATTTAGTTATCTATTCTCCCAGCTTTTTGGATACGATTAAAAAAGCAGACGCCAGTTTAATAGAGATAATCAATAAGCGTATCGATGCGTTGGCAGTGTATGCCGAGGGCGGTTATAAGCAGATGCTCAAATCACTGGACGTCAAAGCATTACAAGCCAATCAGTATCGAGATAAAGGAATATTAGAGTGTGATCTAGATGCCCATCACCGGCTTTTTATGACTAGAGACGGTGAGCATATAACGATATTAGAGTTGCACGCGGCTTTGCATTAATTGTTTAGTTTTAAAAGACACGATTGTCAGCAGTTATTTTAAGAATGAAATACGCCAAATCATGAAAGATCCTACGCGGTTACATGCTTCATTAAAGGACCGCTTTAAACAGTTATTTAAGGAAACATGATAATAGGCGTAATTATGCGCTACTCCTTGCTACAATTATAATATCCCTTTAGATAGTCGAAGGATGCTACTGGTTACCATATGAATGCCTCCAATGCCGCTCGTACCGCCTAGCATACTACGCGTCACAAGATATATCGCTGCATGGGAGACTTGCTCGCTGCGCGCTTTGCCATAGATGCACCAATTGATAAAATGCTCACAGTTGTTGGTCAGCAGATTGTACTTGTCTTCGGTCAAACGGCTACGAGCACGCTTGATGGTCTGCTTATGACAAAACACCCGACTCTGATGCGATTGCACGTAGGTACGTTTGCCTTGAGAGAAGTTATTCAAACTTGTAACCTCAACGGGACCAGCACGTAGACCATTGGCAAGTCCAGAGTAATGTATGACTTTATTCCGTCCCAAATATATACCATGATGCGTGTAGCCCAAACGCTCAGTCACCAAATGATCACCTGCCTGTAACGATCTACCAAAAAAATTCATCACGTACCCTACTTATCATCCAGACTATGAGAGGTAGCATAGCAACTAATGATTGAAAGCCAGTGAATAACAAGCTTGTGACTTGTTTTATAGCTTAATGAGCATACGAGCAGTACAGTCATATTTCTTATCTTGCACTCACCTTATACATCTATTACTATAGTACGCTGAGGTTTAAACACTCACACCCTAAGCGATTAGGGGCGTATTCAGACTTTATCTGACGAAGATATGGGCTACTATTTAACGTTTTGGACGTATAATCGGTTATTATTTATACAATTTATGGTAAAAAATTGGTTAAAAAAACACCAACTTTTAAGCCAACTTTTGTCGATTAAAATATGAAACATAAGTTATTGATTTTATTGACAATAAAAATGGTTGTACAGTCTGAAACGCTCCCTGATTTCTAAGGGATTAAGACATTAAATCTTTACCACAGTCTTGTGCTTGGAAGTCTGAAACGCTCCCTGATTTCTAAGGGATTAAGACGGCAGCTGTGATACCACGAAGGTGTTCTTCTGGAGTCTGAAACGCTCCCTGATTTCTAAGGGATTAAGATGCATAGCCTGTCTATTTGAACGTGCGGTGTGCTGTCTGAAACGCTCCCTGATTTCTAAGGTGAGAAGCGTTAAGAAATTCCACTGGAATTTTAGCTTCGCAAGAGAAAATTCTTTAAATAGAATTTTCTGAAGGATCAGTGGAGTTCTCAGAGATTTTCGTCCGAGTGCAAGAGAATTTGCATTTTCGCAAATTCTGTCAAACTGGCTATACCAGTCTGAACAGTCGTAAAATCAATATAAAAAAGCCGCCTATCACTGATAGGCGGCTTTTTTGTGCTGACTAGATGCGTACTCGCAAGCTTGTCGATTTATTAAATACCACCTAAAGAAGTTAATAATAGCCTCAAGACATCAGATAACCGCCTTGAGGATTACCATTATGCCAACACCACTTCAGCTTCAGATTGATACTGCTAGCGAGTCTATGACAGGCGGCTTTTCTGATTATTATCAGAATATGGTCAGCTACTTTCATCAAAATCCTGCTCAAAACCTAAGCTATAGCGCTTTTTCTAACCGTACTAATAGAGCGACGAATGCGCTCATCTCTGAAAAAGAAGCCATATTTTATATCGTTGCTTATGGCTGGCAGCATCACCAAAGTATGCAACATCTATTAGCCGAAACAATCGACGTCACCAGTGATGTGCCAGAGCACCTGCGCGTGATAGATTATGGCTGTGGTCAAGGCGTAGCAACCTTAGCATTTATAGATTATTTAGCACAGAAAGGCGTTGCTCAACAAAGCACACTTGAAGTGCATCTAATCGAACCCTCAAAAGTTAGCTTAGACATTGCTAAGCGCCTGATTGAACGATTAGCAGATGTCTATGGCATGCAAGTGTCTATTCATTGCCAGCAGTGCACTCTGGATGATGCAGTACTGCAATTGGATAGTGAATGCCGAGAAACCTTTCACCTATTATCTAATATCATAGATATAGAGACAGTGCAGAGCGCTCTACCAAATCTAGCAAAGCAAATGCAGTCCAGTACTGGTAAGAACTTCTTACTCGCTACCTGTCCGAAGTATCTACAAGCACAGGCAGGCTTTCACATATTACGTCAAGAAATGGACTTTGCTGAAAACTGTCATGATGAGTGTTGGGAGATGACTTATCATATGTACCGTGTTACACAGGCAAGCTGGAACGAATATACCTCTACACAGCGAATGCTCATGATGGAATGGACTAGTAGCTAAACACAGCCTATACAGCTACTGCAAAGTAAGTTACATCATTCAATTGTAATCAGGGGACAGCCATGAGAGGCATTAATAAAGTAATCATTATCGGACACTTAGGTGCTGAACCAGAAGTTCATCAATTTGCTAATAGTAATCGTGTCACTACCCTATCTGAACCGCCCCGACTATATCGGAGAGTGGATTGCTTGAGTCAGGCAGCTTTGTCTGACTCAGTAAGACTATCATAGT
>NZ_JADQAM010000037.1:0-35075 GCF_022129405.1 Psychrobacter sp. Ps2
GTCACTTAAATAGCATGAATTATGTCCATTAGCGACTACCTTCTACTTTTTAGCATGAATTTTGTCCATTACACCTATTTTAATAGAGTAACCGCATAAAAAAGCCCCAGCTACTAATAGGTAGCTGGGGCTTTTACAATATAAAAGATAGTGCAATGACTATTAGGCATTGTTTAGCTGACGAGCCGCTTCTAGAGCAAAGTAGGTCAAGATACCATCAGCGCCAGCACGGCGGAAGCCAATCAGCGACTCCAAAATCACTGCATCACTTAACCAACCGTTCTGAATGGCTGCCATATGCATGGCATATTCGCCTGAGACTTGATACGCAAAGGTGGGTACGCCAAAGGTATCTTTGACTTCACGAATCAAATCAAGATACGGCTGACCAGGTTTAATCATGACCATATCTGCGCCTTCGTTGATATCCATAGCCACTTCATGTAGCGCCTCAGCACGATTGCCAAAGTCCATCTGATACTGTTTCTTATGGCCACCTTTTAGGTTGCCAGCACTGCCGACGGCATCACGGAATGGGCCGTAGTAAGCAGAAGCATATTTGGCTGAGTAAGCCATGATAGCCGTATTCACAAAACCTTCTGCTTCAAACGCATCACGCATGGCCTTGATACGGCCGTCCATCATGTCACTAGGAGAGATGATATCTGCGCCGGCACGCGCATGTACCAGCGCTTGCTTGACCAGTACTTCGATGGTTGCATCATTGATGACGTAACCGCTGTCATCAAGTAGACCATCTTGACCATGTGAGGTATAAGGGTCTAGCGCTACATCAGTCATGACGACCATTTCTGGCACAGCGTCTTTGACCGCTTTTATCGTACGTGCAGTCAGGGCGTTTTCGTCATAAGCGGCGCTACCATCTGGTGTTTTCAAAGCGTTATCAATCACAGGAAAAAGGTCGATGGTCGTGACACCTTCTGCTAGTAACTCTTTAGCATAGTTGATTAGCAAATCAATCGATAAGCGTTCAACGCCCGGCATACTAGCAATGGTTTCGCGCTGGTTTTCGCCTTCTAATACAAAGACAGGGGCAATAAAGTGTTTAGGGTGCAGCTCTACTTCACGAATCATTGAACGTACATTGTCGTTGTAGCGCAGACGACGTAAGCGAGTGGCAGGGTATTGACGGTTAAAGGTATAGCTCATAATAATTCCTTATGATTGTTTTAGGGCGTGTCCTCATTTTAAAAATGGTGATAAAAATGAGATAAATTGCAGTCAAACAAGGAAAATAGCGTAGATAATATCGGGATATTAACCAGCTATTTAACGATGTTTGGCAAAATTTAGCCATTTTTAGCCCGTTTAGATATGATCAATTGAATTGAGGACACGCCCTAATAGTTATCATGTTACATGGTTAAAATAATATCGCTATAAGCGGTATTTTATAGAATTAGCTTATCAAAATCTTTGCTTTATAAGTGGCTATAAATAAAGAGAGCCTGCATAAAGTGAGCCTACTATAACCAAAAGACGTCAATAAAAGCAAAAAGCCCCACCACGTTAAGTCGGTAGGGCTGATAGTACGTATCGACTGTCAATGTGATGATAGAGCTGCGTCATCAAATTAAGGCTGGGTCATTTAAGGCTCAACAATCTGGGTCACAGGAACTTGCTCAACACTATTGTTATTGAAGCGAGTCTCTTCAGTGACCACGCCGACAGCGGCATCCTTTTTACCATCATCATTCACATCGACGATAGCAGTCGGTTTGAAAGTAGTCGTTTCTACCGCTTGCGACTGTTTAATGGCGACCGCTTCTTGCGGCGTAGTCACACGCGCTGAACCAGCTGCTTTAATGGCATTTGTCGCTTTGGTTTTTGCACTAGTAGCAGTTCCAGTGACAATCTGTGCCAAGTTGGTGTGCTGCGGTACAGGAATGACAGACGGTACATCAAGGTTCGCACCGCCACCAAGCGCTTGGTACAACTCAATCTGGCTAACGATTTTCTGTAGCTCTAAATCTAGGATGCCTTGCTGAGTAGAGAACAGTGAACGTTGCGCGTCAAGTACGTCTAAGTAATTGTCCAGACCTGCTTTGAAGCGCGCATCTGCTATCTGATATGTCTGCTCAAAATTATCTTGCAGACGATACTGCGCCTCTAACTGCTCACCGAGCGTCGCACGTGTAGCAAGTACATCTGACACTTCGCGGAATGCCGTTTGAATAGAGCTCTCATAACTAGCAAGCGTTTGCTTACGTTCAATTTGAGCCACATCATAGTTGGCATCTAGACGACCTGCATCAAAGATAGGGACGCTCACGCTAGGTCCAAATGACCAGCCAACGGCACCGTTTTTAAACAAATCATTTAAGCTGCCGCTACTGACACCCACACTACTGGTCAAGCTAATAGATGGGAAGTAAGAGGCACGGGCCACTTCGATATTCGCACCAGCCGCTTTTAGATTGTATTCCGCTTGTAGTACGTCAGGACGATAACGTAGTAATTCACTTGGTAGACCGGCATTGAATATCTGCTGGCTGGTGATATTGCTGACAGCAGGTGTTGGGATAAGCTCGTTTGGAATAGCGCCACCAACTAAATACTGCAATGCATTGCGTGATTGAAGAACGCTAGTCTGTGCACGTAATACGGCAAGCTTAGCACTTTCAAGAGAGGCAGAAGACTGTAGTGAAGGTAGTTTAGGATCGATACCTGCTTCAAAACGTTTATCCGCGATAAATAGCGAACGCTCACGACTCTCAACTGTGGCTTCAGCCAGTTTTAACTGCGCTAAGCTATAGCTTAGGTTAGCGTAGCTTTGGGCAATATTACTAATCAAGCTGATTTGGGTCGCATCTTTGGCTGCTGTCGTCGCCAAAAAGTTCTGCAATGCTTGATCTTTTAAGCTTGAGATTTTACCCCAAAAGTCGAGCTCGTAATTGGCAAGGCCCAAGTTGACACTGTAGCTACTACTAGCGTTTCGATCAGTACGATTCTGTGCTGAGCGAGTATAACCAGCACTGCCGTTGATAGCTGGTAAGTCGTTAATATCGGTAATCTGATACTGTGCACGTGCTTTTTCAATCGCTAGGCGCGCACTTTCAAAGTCTTTGTTTTTTTCAAGACCGAGAGCAATCAAACCTTTTAGCCGCTCATCGCTATAAAAATTCTGCCAGCGTTGACTGGCAATGCTTGCTTGGTCAGCACTACTGACAGTCTCTTTATCAAATGCACCGTAAGATTGCTGCATAGGAATATTTGGCTCTGCTAGCACAGGACGCATATCCGCTTTTGGAATGGTGTTACAAGCGGCCATGCTGATTGCCAATGCAGTCAGCCCTAACAGGCGGCCACTGTTTTTGCGCAAACGAGATAGTGCTGGCTGCGCATCGATAGCTGTCATAGCTACCGATGACGAGTTGATGATAGATGTTTTTTGAGCACTCATTGTGTATTGTCTCCAAGACTTGCAGGCTGATAACTCTCAGAAGGTGTTGGGTTGTACGAGTCAGGCGTACCATTGCCATCATCTTTATCGTTTGGTTTATTGTTCTCATATTTATGCGGGAACGCACTACGTACCCAGATATAGAACATTGGGATAAAGAAGATACCTAAGAGGGTTGCTGTGATTACCCCACCAACAACACTAGTACCGATAGCGTTTTGACTGCCTGAACCTGGCCCATTCGCCAAGAATAATGGCACAACACCCAAACCAAAGGCAAGTGAGGTCATGATAATCGGACGCAAACGCTGGCGTGCTGCGGTCATGACGGCCTCTCTAAGACTGTATCCTTCCTCTTGGTGTTCTTTCGCAAATTCAATAATCAAGATGGCGTTTTTGGCGGATAGACCAACGACAGTCAGTAGACCAACCTGCAAGTAGATATCATTGGCAAAACCACGTAGCCAGGTAAATATCACTGCACCCAATACCCCAAGTGGAATAACTAGTAGCACAGAGACAGGAATGGACCAGCTTTCGTACAAAGCTGCCAAACATAAGAAGACAACTAGGATTGAAAGCGCATAAAGCATTGGCGCTTGGGCACCTGATTTTTGCTCTTCCAATGACATACCTGTCCACTCGTAACTGATACCCTCAGGTAGCTTGTCTATCATCGCTTCCATTGAGCTCATTGCTTCACCAGTACTTAGACCTGGTGCGGCACTACCTTGAATGTTCATTGACGGTAGGCTGTTGTAACGAGTAAGACGCGGTGAGCCTGACTGCCACTCACTACTAGAGAAGGCATCAAACGAAATCATATCATTCATGTCATTTCGTACATACCACTTACCAATGTCATCAGGGTTGGTACGGCTGCTGGCTTCACCTTGTACATAGACACGTTTGATACGGCCACGATCGATGAAATCATTAACGTAGCTTGAGCCCCACGCTGTTGAGATAACGCTATTGATATTGCTTAGTGACAGGCCATAAGCCGCCGCTTGTTCTTGATTGATATTTACTTTAAGTTGTGGCGAATCTTCTTGCCCGTTAGGACGGACGCCAGCTACTTGATCGTTCTGTGCCGCCATACCTAAGAGCATATTTCGGGCTTCAAGTAGCCCGTCATGTCCGAGGTTACCACTGTCCTGAATCATTAAGTCAAAACCACTGGCATTACCAAGCTCGGTAATTGCTGGTGGGACGATGGCAAATACTTGTGCTTCGTTTAGCTGAGTAAAGAAATACCCCATTGCTCGACCAGCGACAGCTTGAGCGGTGTTTTCATCGCCCGAGCGTTCCTCCCAGTCTGATAAGCGCACAAACGCCAGACCCATATTCTGACCTTGACCTGCAAAACTAAAGCCTGCAACGGTAAAGACAGAGGCAATGTTGTCAGTCTCTTGAGTATCGTAATAGTTTCTAACTTTATCCAATACGTCTTGCGTCTCATCTAACGTAGAGCCAGCTGGAAGCTGTACCAAGGTAAACATAATGCCTTGATCTTCTTCTGGTAAAAACGAGCCTGGAATACGTAAGAACACGACCGCCATAATACCGATGATGGCTGCATAACCAATCATGTATAACCATTTAAAACGAATACTTTTGCCTACAAAGTTTTCGTACGAACGGCTAAGTTTGAAGAAGCCGCGGTTGAACCAACCAAAGAAGCCTTTTTGCTTTTCGGTACTGCCTTTTTCATGACTTTTGCCACGTTTCAGCAATGTCACACATAGGGCAGGGGTAAATACAAGCGCGACCATGGCAGAGAGCACCATGCTGGTAATCAGCGTGATAGAGAACTGACGATAAATCACACCTGTTGAGCCACCAAAGAAGGCCATCGGTACGAATACTGCAGACAAGATAAGCGCAATACCAATAACGATTTTACTGATTTCACCCATTGACTGGATAGTTGCGTCTTTGATAGAGATGTGAGGATCTTCTTCTAGTATTCGCTCGACGTTCTCTACAACGACGATCGCATCATCGACCAGTAGACCGATGGACAATACCATGGCAAACATGGTCAATACGTTGATACTAAAGCCAGCAACGTATAGTACTGCAAAGGTACCTAATAGAACGACAGGTACTGCAAGCGTTGGAATAATGGTTGCGCGCCAGTTCTGTAGGAAAATGAACATGACGATAAATACTAAGACAATGGCTTCGATAAGCGTATGTACTACTTGCTCAATAGATAGACGTACAAATGGCGTTGTGTCATAAGGAACAACTGATGCTAGACCTGTTGGGAAGTTTTGCTCCAGCTCTGCCATACGTGCGCCAACCGCTTCGCGAGTTTCAAGCGCGTTAGCACCGCCCGCAAGCGAAATACCAAGACCGGCGGCTTCTTGTCCATTGTAGAGAGAGACAACGCTATAGTTCTCACTGCCGATTTCGACATCTGCCACATCGCCTAAGCGTACTTGTGCGCCTGAGGTATCTGTTTTTAGTAGAATGTTTCGGAATTCTTCAGGCGTTTGAAGATAGCTTTGCACCGTGACCGTGGCATTGATAACCTGTTGGTCGGTATCAGCAGGTGCTTGACCTAACTGACCGGCAGATACTTGCGCGTTCTGCGCTCGTATCGCATTGACCACATCTGAAGGTATCATGTTGTAGCTACGTAGGCGTGAAGGGTCAAGCCATACACGCATCGCATAAGTAGAGCCAAAGACTTGAACTTCACCCACACCCTCTACACGACTGATCGAATCGACGACATTAGAGTTAATATAATCGGCAATATCTGCCCGATCCATGGTGCCATCTTCAGAAATAAATGCTTGCACCATCAAAAAGCTGCTAGACGATTTATTGACGTTGACACCTTGACGCTGAACAGACTCAGGCAAGGAGCTCATCGCTGCTTGCAGTTTGTTCTGTACTTGTACTTGAGCTGTGTCAGAGTCGGTACCGTTTTCAAAGGTTAGCGTCACAGACGCACTACCATTTGACGAGCTCGACGATGACATATACATCAGACCATCTAGGCCTTTCATACGCTGCTCAATGATCTGTACCACTGAGTTTTCTACGGTTTGCGCATTGGCACCAGGATAGCTTGCACTGACTGAAATCGTTGGTGGTGCGATACGTGGATATTGTTCAATCGGTAGATTAATAACGGATATCACCCCGATGAGCATGACCAAAACAGCCAGCACCCATGCAAAAATAGGGCGATTAATAAAAAAACGTGACATAGTGTATCCCTAAGTCTTCCTGTCTTGAATGGAATTAGTTGGCAGCGGCTTCTGTTGGTTTTTCGGTAGAAGTCTCATCGCCAGCTGGCTTTTTATCCATCGTTTTTGCGGCTTGCTGCGGCGTTTTGGTATTAGGCGCATTCTTTGCAGCAGCTGGTGCTGGATTTGCACTTTCTAGTGGTTTGGCGACCACTTCTTGGTCAGGCTTGACCTTAGCACCACCAATCACAACCACTTTGTCACCTGCTTTCAAGCCTTCAGTGACGACCCATTGTCCATCGTAAGTACCATTAATGGTGACCGGACGTACTTGGATTTTATTATTTTCGTCAACGATATAGACTTGCGTCTCACTCTTCGGCGTACGGGTGACCGCACTTTGCGGAACAAGGGCTGCATTGGTAATAACGCTCTGCGTCAAACGTGCTGTGACATACATACCTGGTAGCAGGATGTTATTGCTGTTTGGGAAAATAGCACGCAAGGTGACAGCGCCTGTTGACTCATCAACTTTGGCTTCAGACAGTGCAAGCTTACCGCGTACTGGGTAAACAGAACCATCTTCTAGTACTAATTCAACTGAGTTCATACCTGGCTGAGCAGTACCATCTGCGATCTGCTGACGAAGCTTGAGCAACTCAGAAGAAGACTGGCTGATATCGACGTAGATAGGGTCTAAGCGTGAAATAGTCACCAATGGATCTGCTTGACCAGCACTGACTAGAGTACCAGCAGTGACGCTTGAGCGATCCGTACGACCGGTGAGAGGCGCACGCACGATAGTACGGTTCAGATCCAATGTGCTAGCATCAAGACCAGCTTTTGCAGTTTGAATGCCTGCTTTTGCGCTTTCGATACCGGCTTGTGTCTGACCAACAGCAGCAGCGGCGCTTTGTACCGCGGCCTGTGCGGTACGTACAGCCGTCTGTGCTTGCTCATATTGCTGCTGTGAGATGGCGTTGATACTGACCAAGCCTTGTAGACGCTGCAAGTCATTTTGCGCTTGAGCCAATGACGCTTGTCGGCTGACTAACTCAGCTTTTGCATTGGCATTGTTTGCCAAAGCTGTCTGATAGTTAGCCTGTGATTGCTGTACGGCAGCTTGGCCACTCGTTACAGATGAGGCATAGTTGTCGGTGTTGATGCGATACAGTGGCTGACCTTTCTTGACGTTACTTCCTTCACGGAATAGTACTTCGTCAATCACACCGTTGACCTGTGGGCGGACGTCAGCAGTTTGATAAGCTGCAGTACGTCCAGAAAAAGTTTGTACTTGAGGGACGGTATCGAGAGTGACTGTTTGAACGTTGACAACCGCGGGCGGCATTTGCTGCTGTGCGGCTTGCTCACCAGCGGCGTCCTCGTTTTTGTCACAGCCAACCAGTACAGCTCCAGATAGTACAGATGCTATTACAAGCGCAAGATAAGAGTGCTTCATCAATGTCCTCGGCAATATATATAAATAGTGACAGTATAAAAATCGATCAATAAGTTTGGCGTACTGAATATAAGAGTCTTGCTAATGCTAAATAAAAAGAATAAATAGCCTAAGCTAGCATTATTTATTCCAGTTTCAGATTATTCCGTTAGTGAAATATGACTAATAGAAAATCTGACATCGATATGGATTAAGTATCGAAAGAATTATTTAGCATTAATTGTTTAAGCAAACCACAGAATGGATTAATAAATTTAATGAGTCATTATAAACTATTGGGGTAACCCCACAGTCAAGTAGTTTGCGATACGAGCTGGACCGAAAAGCGGTAATATTACAGTTTACGAATTAATAGATTGCCGTCATAGTAAGCGTCGTCTCTATTAACAGCTAATAGGACCATGCACAACCTAGTATCAAAATATATTGTAAACTTTTGTTATAAATCTAAAACCCTATAGTAATTAAGGTTTTTAAACGATAGAAAATCGACTTTGTCAACAAAATGACAATTTTAGCAACCCCTAATTACAGTCATAAAAAATAACTATCAGTATCTCTCTAACAAACGTCATCAAACTTTGACCGACTGTCCAAAAAGCCTTATACGATTATAGTACTGCAAGAATGTATGAAACTTAAAGAAAGGTAACGATTTGGCTGACATGCTAGTTTTTGAGAAGGTACTTCTTAATTTATGAGCTTCTTATTCATCAATTGCTAAAGAAATTTGCTAAAAAGCCATGCTAAAAAGCCATGCTAAAAAATTCTGTCAAAAAAGAGTCGTCTTAATTAGTTAATAACACAGACGACTCAGCGTTAATTATACTAATCGGGCGCTAGCGAGTTCAGTCAATTGATATAAGCCTGTACGATAACGGTTGTCTGGTAGCGTACTAAGGGCATCTTGTGCCAGTTTAGTTTCTTCTAGAGCGCGCTGCTTACAATAAGCCAATGAGCCAGAACTACGTACCAATTCAATAAGCTGTTCAGCATTTGGTGTCTTACCTGTCTGAACGGCAATACGTAACTGCTCATAGCTTTCAGTGTCGCTGTCTTTGAGTAGCTCGAGTGCTTTGATAGTCGGTAGGGTAGGTTTGCCTTCAGCAAGATCATCGCCTAAGTTTTTGCCCATCACTTCACTGTCGCCACTATAGTCGAGCACATCATCGATAATTTGGAACGCATTACCAAAATGCTGTCCGAAATCGCCCAATGCCGTCATATATTCTGTCTTGTCTTGCAAGATAGCAGCACCTTGGGTCGCCATCATGAACAGGCGTGATGTTTTGCCATCGATAATACGTAAGTAATCTTCCTCTGTTGCGGCAGGGTTATGCTGGTGCTGTAGCTGTAATACTTCGCCTTCGGCAATGTCACAAGTCCCATCAGAGAACACTTGCAACAACGGCAAGCTCTGAAAACCAACCAAGAGATTAAAAGCACGAGCAATCAGATAGTCACCGACCAATACGGCAGTGGCATTGTCCCACGTCGCATTCGCCGTCGGCTTTCCACGGCGTTGCCCTGACTCATCAATGACATCATCATGGACTAGGGTAGCGGTATGTAGCATTTCAGTGATAGCAGCTAGATGCATGGCCTTTTCTGATGGGTTATCATCAAACATACGTGCGCAGAGCAATGTAATCAGCGGACGCATACGCTTGCCACCAGCATTGATCACATGTTGCGAGACGCTCATGACGAGTTGTACTTTTGAGTTCAAACTGCCAAACACTTGCTTGTCCATTACCTCAAAGTCATTGGCTACAATACTTTGAATATCAGCATAGCTAGGCGTCGATTGAGAGGCAGGCACGGTATTCTTTAAAGAGGTACTAGTCATAATAAATAGTCATATTAATAAGAGTAAAGAGAATTGTTATAACCTTGACTTTATCTATCTATAGGTAAGGTATTATTTCGCTTATGATAGCATAGCTATCTGCTTAAATTGTTGGTTAAAGTATATAGCACAAGTAGGTCAAGCGTATGATATTCAGGGCTTACTATGCCTATTGAATAGAATAAAAACGATAAAAAATGTCTTATGTTTTACAGATATATTCTCTAGCGCATTTTAAGCTTATTGGTCACATAAATTATTCATAAAAGGCTGTAAGTAACTGATTGCATAAGTTATAATGACCGCTGTTGGGCTTAATCTACCACTTATCATTACTATTTCTCATGTTTATATTCGTATTGTCGTTTATCGACTTTCCTTGATGAGCAGCCGTTATAGCTAAATGAGAGATGGTCATTAGTGTAACCACCTTGCAAAAACAAGAGGCGCGGCTTGCTTTTATGAGCAAAAAGCCGTAAAATCTTGCCTTTAATTTTTCCCTGTCGTGTTCGTCGTAAAAGCGTTGGTATAACATCAGCCACGGCACACGGGTTAAACGGAGTCATACAATGTACGCAGTAATCAAAACTGGTGGTAAACAGCACCGTGTAGTCGTCGATGAATTGCTTAAAGTTGAACTACTAAAAGCAGAAAAAGGCGAAACAATCAAATTTGAAGACGTGTTGATGGTTGTTGACGGCGATAACGTCAAAATCGGTCAGCCTGTTGTTGACGGCGCTAGCGTAGAAGTTGAAGTTGTTGAGCATGGTCGCGGCGAAAAAATCCGTATCATCAAGCACAACCGTCGTAAGCATTATCACAAAGAACAAGGTCACCGCCAATGGTACACCTTGTTAAAAATCAAAGCGATTAATGCCTAATTATCCATTTAGCAATTATTGCTAAATAGCGCACTAAATGCTTAAGAGTTATCGCATCAGCGATAAGTCAAATTAACAAGGAGATTTTCTCATGGCACATAAAAAAGCTGCCGGTTCGAGCCGTAACGGTCGTGATTCAAACCCAAAAATGCTAGGCGTAAAAATCTTTGGTGGCCAAGCTATCACAGCTGGTAACATCATCGTTCGTCAACGTGGTACAGAATTCCACGCAGGCGAAGGCGTTGGCATGGGTCGTGACCATACTTTATTTGCACTGAATGACGGTGTTGTAAAGTTTGCGACCAAAGGTAAATTTAACCGTCGTTATGTTACGGTTGAAAACGCATAATTATCTATTTAGATCGTTTTATTCTTTGGATAGAATAATCAGATAATTAAAAAAGCCCTTACTGCCTTATGGTAGTAGGGGCTTTTTACGTTTGTGGGGTACCGTAAGATAATGATAAGAATTAAGGAATGATATTTTGAACAATATCACTCAACGCTAGTTCTTAAAATATACTGTAGTCAGTTCAATATAATTTCGATACAAGGAAACCGAGTGCAAGTTATACATTAGTATGCTTAGCGAGGATGACGATGTAGCGGATTTATATAGACTTGACTATATTACAACAATTTTAACTAATATCCTTTTATGAAAGACGGCTAGTTTGAATAAAAGATTTGATGAGATAGTAAATGAATCGTAGATAGGTTTGAAGGAAAAATGAAAAAACAGCACTATATTTCTCATAATACCATGCTAAATATCCTTAATGACTTATCACCTTTTAAATACATCTATCTCTATGGATTCGTGCTCGTGTTTTTTACGCCGTTAATGTTTGGAAATTATTTCTCGGATTTTGCGGGAATAACACCCTTCGCTCAATCCATGGAGCTAGCCTCGGGTAGAGTAAGACTGTTGAGTGACCTTACAGTTTTGTACTTCATAATGATTTTTATTGCTATAACAGCTGCTTATTTTTTAAAAGGATTGTCATTCGAGGTTGTCAGAGAATTTAAACTGGCTGCAAGAAATTCAGATAAGTTGAATCATGAAGTGGGAGAAAATCCCAAAAGATCTATCTTTATAACTGCATCGCTACTTATCGCTATCAACTTAGGCTGGATTTGGTTTTTTGGTTTTACGTCAGCGGGTAACTCTAACGTAATGAGAAGTTATTTAGAGGGAACTGAAACTTTCATCATCATGGCTATTTTTTTAGGATTTCTAGCAAATTTTTATCTATTAATTCATGCATTATTAATGATGGAAGGCAGGAAGCACGTTATCTTTTAAGGAAAGCATTAGTCATAATAATGAAATTGCTTACCAAAATTGAGATGAGCATTCGGTTGTAGCAGACATATTTCTTGCTCTTTTATACTGTTAACTTAGCTACTTAAAGGTTTAGCTGTATTTATTACTTCGGTTTTGCCAACTAACGATGCTAAATGCAAACTTTTACCGTGTAACTGTATTGGTTACAAGCGTGTATGGCAGCCGTAGTAAAGATTGCAAATCATGACTAGGCGCGTAATAAAAAAACTGGCACACTGTTGCCATTGCTGATGGTTACCAGCTTTAGCTTGGTAAAATCAGTATTTATAGAAAACAAAAATTTCAATAGAATATTTTATTTTTAGCGACAATTTTAAAGCGATTATGCTTTTTTAGAGAGGATTTATGATGAACTTATCTACGAAAAAATCAACCAAACAAAAAATGATGAGTGGTGCTTTAGCAGGTGTATTAATGACATCGCTAGGTATCGCAGCGCCAATGATGGCATTGACTCAAACAGCCACAGCAGCTCCTGCTGATAACCTAACAGCTGCTAAACGTCTGAACAAATTGCTGACCAATACCAAGAGTATGACAGCCAATTTTAGTCAAACGACTAAAGGCGCGAGTAGTGGTACGTTTACAGGCTCTATGAGTGTCCAACGTCCAAATAATTTCCGCTGGGAAACCAAGTCACCATCAGAGCAACTGATCGTTGCTAATGGTAACTCTATGTGGGTTTATGACAAGGATTTAGAGCAAGCGACTAAGCAGAATGTTGACAGTCAAGTAGGTAATACACCAGCCTTGCTACTGTCAGGTGATCCAAGCAAGATTGATCAAAACTTCAAGATCACTCAGCCATATGACAACAAGAACTACTATGTACTCTATCCTAAGTCAGACAGTGCAAGTTTCAAAAGTCTTTCAATAAGCTTTAGTGGTGGCAAACCTGTCATGATGGTATTGAATGACACCCTGGGACAAACAACCTCTATTAAATTTAGCGGTATCAAGATGAACCCAAGTATTGGTAGCAGTCAGTTTAAATTTACACCACCAAAGGGTGTTGACGTTATCAATCAGTAATTAACCGATATATTGCTAGGTTTTGATATCAGTTCAAAATCAGCAACGTAATAAAAAGGATAGATCCTATGCGGTCTGTCCTTTTTTGTGTGAGTAACTATAGTTTGTTCAGCAGAAAACTTAAGACATGGATCGTATGGTTTCCATATCTGGCATAGGTGGTAGTTCATCTAAATGGCTTAATCCAAACGCACCTAAAAACTGCGCAGTAGTATGAAGCAATGCGGGACGGCCTAGAGTATCTTTAAAGCCTTTCTCCACAATCCAGCCTTTATCAAATAACTGGCGCAGTATATTGCTCGATAATGTCACTCCGCGCACATGCTCGATATCACTGCGTGTCACAGGTTGTTTATAAGCAATGACACTTAGGGTTTCAAGTAAGGCTTGGCTCAAGCGTTCCTGACGCTGCGGAAAAATACGCTGAATTAGACTGCTATAGTCATCAGATATCTGTAAACGATAACCGCTGGCGGTCTCATGTAGCCTAAGCACACCTGTATCTAAGCGTTGTTGCAGCACTTCCAAGGTTTGCTTTAATTCTTTAGTAGATAATGACAAATGTTTCTTTAATGCGTGAGCGGTCAGCGGTGCTTCTGATGCATGCAACAGTACTTCAATACGTTTACTCATCTCTTCAAGAGAATTATGCTGCGCTTCAGCTGATGGTGATGTAGTCATAGTTGTTGATTCTAGGGTCTCATCATGTTGCTTTGGGTCTTCAATATCTACCATCTAAAGTATGCTCTTATTTCAATATTGTGATTTTAATAGAGAGTAGTCTAAGAGACAGTCTTAGAGCCTACTAGGCTAACCACTGTAATGTGAGATTTGTGGATTCATTATTCATATTAGTCTGATCAGAATTATTGGAAACAGAGTTGACGACACCGCTATCTGTCTCAATAGTGACCACACCAACTAACTGCCGCTTTATAAGCTCAAGTACGGCGACAAAACTCACGACCACGCCTATTTTACCTTGTGCCTTATCCAGTAGCTCATAAAAGGAGCGCGCCCCATCTGTACTTAATTGTCTGCTAATACTGGCAATACGATCGGCAAGGGGTACTGCATCAACTTTGATCGTATGCATTTGATAGTCAGGCTGTAACTGCATTTTAAATAAGCTATCAATCAGCAAGTTAGGTGAGTAGCTTGGCAGTTCCGCATTCATAACGTCTTGACCAGGCATACTAACCATGGCCAAAAACACATCGCGCTCTAGACGTACTAGATTGTCTAGGCGCTGACTGACCACTTTGATTTGCGCGTATTCTTCGAGGCGTTCGATCAGTTCTGCTTTTGGGTCACGCTCATCGGTAGGGGTATCAGGGGCAGGTAATAGCAGTTCGGTTTTGATAGCGATAAGCGTTGATGCCATAAGAAGATAATCACCCGCTAATTCAAAGTGCTCGGTATCCAATTCACCGATATAAGCTAAGTACTGCTCAGTGATAGGCAAAATGGGCATTTGGGTCAAATCGACGTTGTTCTTTTTGACCAAATACAATAGAAAATCCAATGGACCAGCAAATTGCTCTAACCAAATAGCAAAGGCTTGCGGTGGTACATACAGGTCTTCTGGCAAATGCTGCACAGGCGTTTGATAGATACGCAGCGACATATCATGGTTGACTGATTCATCATGCTCGCTCTGATTGTCTGTAAGCTCGGAGGTTGAAGCAGCCATGGCAGATAAGGCGGCTTTAGACAAAGCCGCCTGCTTGGTGTTTGGTTCAGTTTGCACGTTTAGCACCCGCTTTGATAATAAATTGCGTCAGTGAAACGACTATCCCAGCAACGGTTATTTAAGCTTAGCAAGCGGACGGATGCCGATAGCACGGCGAGCTTTTTCTAGTTGCTTACGACTATGACGACGGGCTTTATTTGCACCCATCTGCAAGATCTCTTCTAGCTCTTTTGGATTGGCCATTAGCTCTTCGTAACGTGCACGGAATGGCGCGACTTCATCATTAATCTTATCAAATAGAGCTTGTTTTGCATCACCCCAGCCAATACCAGCGGCATAACGCGCACGCATATCAGCAATCTCTTCAGCGGTCGCAAATGCTTTATAAATCTCAAAGATAGCTGAATCATCAGGATCTTTTGGCTCATCAGGTAGCTGTGAGTTAGTCACAATTTTCATGATGGCTTTATGCATTTGTTTTTCAGGACTGACTTGTGGATTTGGCTCACCGAAGAGGGGAATCGTATTGCTATAGCTCTTACTCATTTTGCGGCCATCAAGCCCAGTAAGCAGCGGTATATCGTTATCAACGACTGCGGACGGTAACGTAAAAAGCGATTTATAACGATGATTAAAAGTACCTGCGATATCACGCGCCATCTCGATATGCTGCACTTGGTCACGACCAACAGGCACGTGGGTCGCATTAAACATCAAAATATCAGCCGCCATTAGCACTGGATAACCAAACAGACCCATGGTGACACCTTGATCAGGATCGACATCGGCTTTCTCTGTATTGATATCAACGGCTGCTTTATAGGCATGGGCGCGGTTCATCAAACCTTTGGCACATGAGCAGTTCAAAATCCAAGCAAGCTCTGGAATTTCAGGTACGTCTGACTGACGGTAGAATGTCACACGCTCTGGGTCTAGACCACAAGCAATCCACGTAGCGGCAATGGCTCTAGTCGATTCATGAATGATAGCAGGGTCATAGCAGCCGATGATGCCATGGTAGTCTGCTAAAAAGAAAAACGCTTCATGATCACTGTTTTGAATAGACTCAATCGCTGGACGAATCGCACCAACATAGTTACCCAAGTGCGGAATACCAGTTGGTTTGATACCAGTCAGAATACGCTTAGCTTCGGTTGAAGTATCAGAATTTTGATTGTCAGGAGTACTTTTATTGCTCATGGAAAATCCGTTATTTTGTTTATCAAATTATTATCAGTGCATAGCTAAAATGCAAAATATTAGCCGCAAAGTATAGCAAACTTCACCAGTATTTTTGGGAATAAAGGCTTACTTATAGATATCAGTACGACCGTTTGGCCCATGTTTGAAGCGGCGATGGAACCACATCCACTGGGTGGGATCAATACGAATGAGTCCTTCTAAAACTTCATTGACCCGAGTGGCATCAGCGACTTCATCTTTACTTGGATAGTTGTCTAATTCTGGCGTAATTGTTAAATGATAATGGGGACGTTTACCACGCGGCAAGTTGTCAGGCGTTTGCCGATAAGTATGCAATGCCATGACAGCTGGTGGCTTTGCTTTGCTACCCAGTTTTGCCATGCGACGCGATGCAGTGATAGTCGCGGCGGGCACACCGAAAAATGGTGCCATGACCCCTTGCTTAAGGCCATAGTCTTGGTCAGGAGAGTACCAAATGACGTGTCCTGCTTTGATAGAAGTAACTAAGCTTCGCATATCACGACTAGAGATTTGCTTACCAAATATATTGGTACGACCATTATAGATAAACCAGTCCAGCAAAGGGTTGTTTTGCGTACGATACATACAATCTACTGGGAAAAACTGCGCACATAATAGTCCACCCAAATCTAGCATCGTATAATGTGCACCGAGCAGGATAACTGGTCGCTGCTCATTTTGCGCATTAACAATATGCTGTAGCCCTGAAATGGAAACAGTTCTAGTAAATATATTTGGCCTGAACCAAGCGCATAACGTTTCAAACACACCAATGCCTTGATTGACAAATACTTGCTTGGCCATTAGTTCACGTTCAGCTTCGGGCTTTTCTGGAAATGCCAGCTTCAGATTGATTAGCGTATCGCGTCTACGCGAGCCAGCAGCTTTATAAATCAATATACCAAGCTTACGACCTAGCCAAAACTGCCAACGTAGTGGCAGATATATCATTGGTAGCATTATTAAGAATAATAACCAAATGCCCCAATTCTTTGGTGATAAAAACTGCCACTGAAATGGCTTGTTATCTGCTTGCGCTGTACGCTTATGATTTTGGGTAATTGTCGGTGTGCCAGCAGGTATCGCAGGCGACTTAGCCGACTGTTTCATGCTAGGCGGCACGCTGCTATTGGCAGATGGTTTGCTAGGGTCAAATTGTTCTGGCGCTTTCATAATATCCTTCTGCAGCACGGTTTGAGGCATCATGGCAAATAATAAAAAGTTACTGATATGATGGGGTAGCGTTTAATGCTTTGCAAGTTAGAATTTCTACAGACGCTCTACTTTGCAGCGTTGAAACAAGGCACTCATGTTAGTTATTGCCGTAAAACAAAGCTGGTTTGATGAAGACAATCGGATAATCAACACGCTATCAGTAGGCATAAAAAAACCTTATAAGCTGTGACCAGCTTATAAGGTTTTGCAAAACCAGACTCTTATTTAACTTTGCTACTGAAGCTCTGAGAAAAAGACAACAGCAGCAAAAATATAAGAGATAGTTTTGATTAACGTTTTGAGAACTGTGGACGTTTACGTGCTTTACGTAGACCCAGTTTCTTACGTTCAACTTGACGTGAATCACGAGTAACAAAACCAGCTGCTTTTAGGGCAGGTTTTAAAGTTTCGTCAGCTTCGATTAATGCACGTGTGATGCCGTGGCGGATTGCGCCAGCTTGACCACTAATACCACCGCCTGCAACAGTTACATATAAGTCATATGCGTTAACAGAGTCTAGTAGTTCTAATGGCTGACGTACAACCATGCGTGAAGTTTCACGGCTGAAGTATTCGTCAAGTGGCTTACCGTTAACAACGATACTACCAGTACCTTTTGATAAAAATACACGAGCAGTAGACGTCTTGCGGCGACCAGTTCCGTAATTGCGTTCCATAAGTATATCCTTAGATGTCTAGTTCTTTAGGTTGCTGTGCAGTATGTGGATGATCAGTACCCGCATAAAGTTTCAGCTTCTTGATCATCGCATAGCCAAGAGGGCCCTTTGGAAGCATACCCTTAACTGCTTTGTGTAGAACATCTTCAGGCTTATGTGCAAGCAACTTATTGAAGTTGGTTTCTTTAATACCACCTGGGTAGCCACTGTGACGATAGTACTTTTTGTCTTGTGCTTTTTTACCCGTTACCGTGATTTTGTCAGCATTGATGACAACAATAAAGTCACCAGTATCAACGTGCGGAGTAAAAGAAGGCTTGTGCTTGCCACGTAAGCGAGTTGCGATTTGAGTGGCTAAGCGACCAAGGGTTTTGCCGTCAGCATCTACGACATACCAGTCATGGGTCACTTCAGCTGGTTTTGCACTAAGTGTTTTCATGATAAAACCTTAAAATTAGAATTCGTTGAGAGTTTAGCTGGGAACGGGGCTCTCAAAAAACAGACTGCACATTATAAGCAGTAGCGCCTACGCTTGCAAGCTGCATTGGGGTTTATTTTCGCCTTATATACATTAAACTGCAGCGTCGGCCAGTTTTTAGCGGTTCTAAACATTTGTAAAATACGTTAACGGCTTTCATTAACCCGACAATTATGACGATGATAGACGATAAAGTCCAGCAACAACTTGTCCGACTTTGGTTTGTTTCAAGCATTCAAAAGCGATTGGTTGCTGAGTGGCGCTTGATTTAGAGTCCAAATTCTCATTTAGCGACGCTTCCAATTGCTTAAGCTGTGCTGACAAATCTTTATCAGCTTCTAAATAAATTAGTGTTTCAGTATTGATTAATGCATTGGTAATAAGCGCAGTCAAAATAGGCTGCCACAAATCCTGAGCATAAGGTGGATCGATAAATACGATATCAAAAGGGCGTACAGTCAGATGCTCTTGACGCAATACTTGCTCAGCAGTGCCAGTGATGATTTGGTAAGCAGTAGACTCAAGACGTAATTGCTCAGCGCTCTGATGTAGCATGTTACTTTGTGCTGGATTGATTTCGATAAATGTCGTGTGGGCAGCGCCGCGAGATAGCGCTTCAAACCCTAGTACGCCACTGCCAGCACAGCTATCAAGTACATGAGCATCATGAATGTCAGCGAGTAGCCAGTTAAATAAAGTCTCCCGCAAGCGATCTGGGGTCGGGCGTAGGCCATCTGCATCGATGAAACTTACAATACGGCGCTTAAACTGTCCACCAATGATGCGCACATCACCCGCTGCGGCACTTTTTGCCTTACGGTTGTTCTTTGGTGCGCGTCCATTTGAGGCTTTCTTCATTATTGTGTCTCGCTTACCAATTCTTTGCTAGGTTTTACTTTACTAAGTTTTATTTCACTAGGTTTTGCTTTTTATACTATTAAGTACTTAAACATCTAGTTACTCAGACGTCGCTGCTGCCGCTTCAGCTTCCGCGGCTTCTTTTTCTTCCAATGCTTTTGCTTCTTTATCTCGAATGGCATCACGCATCGCTTTTTCAAAAGCCTTTTGGCGTTTAATGACTTTTAGCTCATCAGCAGAAGGTGGCAGCACAGGATCTGTTTTACGTTGTAATACCCAGTAGTCAAATAGAGCACGGCCAATAGGCGCTGCAACAGCACTACCACCGCCGCCATTTTCGACCAATACTGCAAGGGCAATCTGCGGGTCTTCTACTGGGGCAAAACCATTAAACCAAGCATGATCCCAGTGACGCTTATCGATTGCCGACTTGTCATAGCGTTTGCCTTGAGCGATAGACTTTACCTGTGCAGTACCTGTTTTACCAGCGATACGATAGCGTGGAGTATAGATGCCGCGGCCTGTCCCTCTTTTGACGGTGTCTTCCATAGCATCATGCATTCGTAGCCAGTCAGACGGCTTACCGTTGTAGTCTATTTTGCCATCTGGCTTAGTGATGATTTTGACGTCCGCAGCACCGTCACTGCTCTTTAATAAATGCGGGGTAATGTGCTGTCCTTTACTGGCAGTCATGGCTGTAGCATTAGCAATCTGTAGCGGCGTTGCCAAGAAATACCCTTGTCCAATACTGACCGAGATGGTTTCGCCCGGTAGCCAGTCTTTATCGTAAGTGTCTTTTTTCCATTTTGGCGATGGCATGATGCCTGATTTTTCGTTGGGCAAATCAATGCCTGTTTGTTGACCAAAACCAAAGCGTGTCATCCAATCATGTAGACGTTGTATGCCCATCTCGTAGGCCAGTTTGTAGTAATACGTATCGACCGACATCATGATGGATTTTTTGAGGTCTACCGTGCCATGACCGCCACGTTTCCAGTCACGGAATCGATGCGTATCACCAGGTAAGCTAAAATAACCAGGGTCATAGATAGTGCTGTTCCAATCGCGTAGACCATAATGAATACCGCCCAAACCTTCGAACGGTTTAATAGTAGAAGCAGGGGGGTACATCCCTTGGAGTGCGCGATTGTATAGTGGCTGATCTAAATCTTCGCGTAGATCGTCGTAGTCTTTGAAAGAAATACCCGATATGAAAGGGTTAGGGTCGTAGCTTGGATTACTAACAAATGCCAATACATCACCGTTTTTGGGATCTATCGCAACGATTGCACCGCGGCGTCCATCGAGTTGCTGCTGGGCGATGGTTTGCAGACCATAATCCAAGCTCAAGGTAATATCGTTACCCGCTATTGGCGGCTTGGTATCCAGTTGACGTAAGATATTCCCATGTGCGTCTGTCTCTACCGATTGATAACCCGGTTGACCAAGCAAAATATCTTCGTAGTAGTCTTCGATACCGATTTTACCAATCAAGTCAGTACCAGCGTAACGGTCTTTATCAATACGCTTTGACTCTTTGTCATTGATACGTCCGACATAGCCGATGACATGGGCAAACAGCTCGTCATAAGGATAAGAGCGCGTAAGCTTGCTCTGGATAGAGACCCCACGGAAGAATGGCTTTCGCTCACTAAACTGAGCCAATTGTGCTTCTGTTAAATCAATCTTAATCGTTACAGGGTCATTTTTATTTTTACTTAGACGCGCCAAGATATCAGTAATATCTGTATCGGTTAAATCAAAAATCGGCGCAAGCAGATGCAACGTACGCTCAGGATTTTCCACCTCATCAGGGCTGAGCATCGCTGTAAATACAGGCTGATTGTCTGCCAGTATTACCCCGTTACGATCATAGATATACCCACGACTAGGTGGCGCAGATATCAGTTTGATACGGTTGTTATCGGCTTGCGTTGTGTATTGATCATGAGCGTAAACTTGCAAATACCCATAACGTGTTATCAAACCGCCCAAACCAATCAATATTATAATCCCAAAGATGATAATACGATTGGTAAAGGTGCTGTTGACCTGTTCGGTATTGGGAGTTATCGGTTTATTCATAGAAGATCAGAGCCCAAACGGTCAGTGAGTCAATAAAAGAAAAATAAGAGGGCAGGTTGGTTAACCAAAGTGCGGTGAGTCTAAAAGATAATGCAAATGGTTTCAATCACATAGAAGGGTATGGTGTGAAATCGTTATGCAGTCATTTATACGCAGGTAGTCTTTGTTATTGCACTACAAATTATAACAGAACAAATGAGTAGGCGCAGTACTCAGTCATATATTTTGTCTTGATTATCTACTGACCAAGAACTGGCTTATATTTAGGTTTTTATTGGTTAACAGACGATATGAACCATGTCATCTTTAGTCACAACTTGCCGCTGGTCTATATGTGCTAATAAATGGCAAGTATGCTAAAATCAGGCGATTTATTTTATAGTAGTTATTATGGGCGGAGCGTCTTTTGAAACGTTCTCATTTTGCTAAAGTTTCGTTATCAGTAGCGACAATATTAGCAACGACAATCAACCTGTCAGGGACTAGATAAGTCATGGACGTAAATTCATTATGGCAGACGATAGCTGAACACCCAGAGTTCTTTGCCATGCTGACCATCCCACCAGTGACGGCATTCGTCACTTGGGTACATGTGTGGATGGCGCTCAAGATGCTGTTTTATCCGGTTAAGTTCTGGGGTATTCGTATTCCGAACTTCCCATTTTTTGGGCTGCCAGGTATCGGTTGGCAAGGTATTGTTCCGCGCAAAGCGGGCAAGATATCAGGAGTTATCGTTGACCAGACGCTCTCAAAACTCGGTTCGCTTGATGAGTTTTTTAAGGCGATGGAACCTGAGCAAATGGCGATATTTGTCACTGATACGGTGGACAAAAACCTTGAGCCATTGATTGATGAGATTATGCTGGATCACTCGCCAGCATTGTGGGGCAACCTTCCTTACGCCCTAAAGCGCCGTGTCTATGCGCAAGCCCATAAAGAGCTGCCCAGTATTATGCAGTCGCTTGTGACAGATTTGACTTATCATGTCGAAGACTTGGTCGATATGCGCAAAATGATTGTCAATACCATGGAAAATGATCGTCGTTTGATGGTCAATATGTTTTTAAAAGTTGGGCAAAAAGAGATCGATTTTATCTGGCACATCAGTGCTTTGATTGGTCTGGTATTTGGTATTATCCAGATGTTTATATTTTTGGTAGTGCCGCAGCATTGGACCGTACCGTTCTTTGCTGCAATTTGGGGTTTTCTCACCAATTGGATTGCCATTTGGATGGTATTTAATCCAGTAGAGCCGCACTTCATACCTTATTTGAAGCTGTTTACGGTGCAGAGTCGCTTTCCATTTATTAAACCGGTTATACCGCATATCGCAAAGTATCGTTTGCAAGGCGGCTTTATGAAGCGCCAAGAGGAAGTTTCTGAGGTTTTTGCTGAGATTGTGGTAAAGGATTTGGTCACTTTAGAAAACATCATGAATGAAATGATGTACGGTGATCGCTCAGCGCAAACGCGTGATTTGATGAAATCGCATCTATATACGGTGCTAGAGTCACCAGTGATTAGCACGACATTACGTGTGGGATTGGGTCGCCGTGATTATGGACAACTCAAAAATACCATTATTGACAAGTCTATTGTCGCAACGATGGTACCACTGCGAGATCCTGAGCTAAATGAAAGCCGAGCCAGTAAGATATTTGGTCTGTTTCGCGATAGAATACGTGCGCTCACGCCAAATGAGTTTCAGAATCTATTGCGTCCCGCTTTCCGCGAGGATGAAATGACGTTGATTGTTTTGGGCGGTTTGACTGGTTTTCTAGCAGGTTGGTTGCATTTAGTGTTAGTATTTTTCCCCTCGATGCAATAATGCATCAATAAGTATTTTTAATTAGTCATGAACGGCTATATTGAATAAGCTTTGAATAACTAAAAAATGTAAAATTAACAACAGATAAGCATTTTGTATCAATCATTCATATTGATACGTCACAATGATAGTAGCGGGTTTTATGTGCTTCTACAGCAATTGAAACCTCAGTTTTTAACCGTAAACTATGACCGCATAAAGGACTATTAGCGTTTGCCAGTGGCTAGCAATGCCATCGGTGAACCCTTAATTGTATCCAAGGTAAACAAGGTTAGACCGTATGTTAATCACAGAATTGGGTTATTTTGCCTTGCTGGCCGCTTTTATATTGGCGATTTTGCAGGTGGTACTACCAACCATTGGCGTCATGCGTGACCACGTCGCTTGGCAGCGTTTGGCGCCAAGTCTGGCATGGGCACAATTTGCGGCAATGATTACCTCATTTGCTGCGCTGATGGCAGGCTTTTATTATAACGACTTTAGTCTCGTCTATGTCACTCAGCATTCCAATACATTGCTGCCTTGGTATTACAAGCTGTCGGCGACATGGGGCGGGCATGAAGGCTCGCTGCTGCTTTGGATGACCATCATGGCCACTTGGTGTGCGCTGGTCTCTTACTTCAGCCGTGGGTTGCCGTTGTCTATGCGTGCGCGAGTGCTGGTGATACTAGCAGGCGTGCAGATGATGATGCTGGCGATGCTTATCTTTACCTCATCGCCATTTGATCGTACGTTACCCAATCTACCTGTTGATGGCGCGGATCTAAACCCTGTATTGCAAGATTTCGGTCTGATCATTCACCCGCCGATGCTTTATATGGGTTACGTGGGCATGGTTGTGCCATTTGCGTTTTGTATGGCAGCACTGTGGGAAGGGCGTTTGGATGCGGTATGGACACGCTGGTCTCGTCCATGGGCATTGGCAGCTTGGGGGTTCTTAACAGTCGGTATCGCGCTTGGCTCGTGGTGGGCTTATTATGAGCTTGGCTGGGGCGGTTGGTGGTTCTGGGATCCAGTAGAAAACGCTTCATTGATGCCGTGGTTGGCAGGGACGGCGCTACTGCATTCGCTTGCTGTCACCGAAAAACGCGGTGTATTTAAAGCATGGACAATCATGCTCGCAATTTTTGCCTTTGCGCTGAGTTTGCTTGGTACGTTCTTAGTACGTTCAGGTGTCATCACGTCAGTGCATTCGTTTGCCGCTGATCCGACGCGTGGTCTAGTGATTTTAGTTATCCTTGGTATCATCGTCGGCGGTGGTCTGCTGATGTTTGCTGTACGTGGTTGGCGTTTGACGGTCGAGAGTCAGTATCGACTTATCTCACGTGAATCATTTTTGGTAATTAATAACGTTATTATTCTCATTTCAACCTTAGTGGTACTACTTGGTACGTTATATCCTATTATTGCTGATGCCTTTAACTTAGGTCAGGTATCTGTTGGCCCTCCGTATTTCAACGCTCTATTTGTGCCGTTGACATGGCTACTACTGGTGGCGATGGGTATGGGCTCTAATATCCGCTGGAAACAAGACAGCCGCCCGTTATTGGGTGCTGGTATGGTTATCGCGGTGAGCAGTTTGGTATTGGCCGCCATTATCACCTATTTCACCAGTCCATCAGCTATACTAAATATCGGTGTCACACTGGCTGTGAGCTTTTGGGTGTTGTTATGGATGGTTGTCGATTTCAAAGACAAGACCAAAAACGCACCGAGTCGCTTAAACGGTTTACGTCAGTTGCGTCTGAGCTACTGGGGTCAGCAAACCGCTCATATTGGCGTTATCATTGCCGTTATCGGTGTGGCATTTACTACTACGTTAAGCATTGAGCGCGATGTGGCATTAGGTCCTAATGACAGTGTCAATGTGCAAGGCTATGACTTCACCGTAAAAGGCTTTAGTGAAGTAAAAGGCAGTAACTTTGACGCTACGCAAGCAGAAGTAACAGTCAGCAAAGACGGTCAAAAAGTGACCACGTTATATCCTGAAAAGCGTAACTATATTATTAGTATGATGCCGATGACAGAGGCTGCGATTGATGCCAATCTGATGCGCGATGTCTACGTAGCACTTGGTGAGCCGATTGCTGAAGATAGCAATGAATGGGCTTTCCGTATCTATGTCAAACCGCTTATCCGCTGGATATGGTTAGGTGCACTTATCATGGCGTTTGGCGCATTGCTCAGCATGCTAGACAGTCGTTACCGTATTAAAAAAACCAAAACACCTGCGCAAATCGCGGCCAAAAAATCAGGCTTTGCGACGGTTGCGGATTTGGATACGTCAGCTACAAAGATAGGGGAGCGTTAATATGACTACCTCAAACAATGAACCTGATAAAAAAGCTCAGCAAGAGGCTGTCAACGACCCTAAAGTTGCGAGCAGCAATAAAGTAAAAACTAAGAAAAAACTTAAAATTGGGTTTTTGATTCCGCTAGTTATCTTTATTGGTTTGGTCGCTATGCTCTATATGCGTTTGGGTAAACCGACTGATATCGTGACCAATACAGCGCTTGAGCGTCCAGTACCTGCCTTTGAGTTGCCATTGTTATCAGATACCAGTCGTATCATGACCAATGACAACTTGCCAGATAAGCCATTCCTCATGAATATCTGGGGCTCTTGGTGTCCAACTTGTATCATTGAGCATCCTTTTTTGATAAAGCTAGAAGAGCGCGGTGTTAACTTGGTGGGCGTAAACTACAAAGATGATATTGGGGATGCGTTAGGGTATCTGAATCGCGGTGGTGACCCGTTCTCTATGTCTATTCAAGACTTGTCAGGACAGTTCGCTCTTGACTTAGGTCTGACTGGTGCGCCTGAGACTTTCATCGTCGATGGTGATGGGATTATTCGTCAGCATATCATCGGTGAGATTAATGAGAGCAATTGGCAAAGTCGTATTACGCCTTGCTTGATGGTACTCAATGACGCTAGTAATAATGGTGTCAGTCCAGATTCGAGCCAAGTTGCGGAGGCGTGCAAATGATAGCCTACCAAATAAGAAAGGCGACCATAAAGTTAGCAAGCTTGTTTATCGCTTGTTTATTGAGTATGGCAAGCTTTGCTGCCATTGATGTCTACGATTTTGATTCTGTGCAACAAGAAGCCCAGTACCGTGGTCTTATCGAAGAGCTACGCTGTCCAAAATGTCAAAACCAGAACTTGGCAGGGTCTGATGCGCCAATTGCGCAAGACTTAAAGCAAAAAACCTACGACTTGATAAAAGATGGTCGTAGTGATGGCGAGATTCGAGCCTATATGCAAGAGCGTTATGGCGACTTTATCAGTTATAAGCCGCCAGTACGTCCTTCAACATGGATTTTATGGTTTTTCCCACCGTTATTATTGATCGTTTTATTGGTCGGTTGGTTTTGGCAAAGTAAACGCCGTCAGCTTGTCGCCAGCGGTGAGAGTGGTGTAGCAGTAGACAACCATGTCAAAGCGTTGTCTGCCGCTGAAAAAGCAGAACTTGATCGCTTATTGTCACGAGCCAATAACGATGACAAAGACGACACTATAAGCCTTGGGGGCAAAAAATGACCATATTTTCTACTGTTGGCTTATTTATTGCGCTAAGTTTACTTGTCGCTCTTTTATTGGGTGTTATCACCATTAAGCCGTGGTTAAGAGCACCGCGTTCGCATAGTAAGCCCGTGGACAATCAACTGCTGGATATCAACGTTGCTGTATTTCGTGAGCGACTATCAGAGCTGAAAACAGACAAAGATAGTGGTATCATTGATGACCATCACTATCAAAACCAGAAGCTTGAGCTTGAACGTCAGCTTTTGGATGCTCAGCGTGAAGTGTCACCGATGGTCACGCCAGGTATCAAAAGCCGATTGATTATTATGGTTTGGGTACCTGTATTAACTGCTATGGCATATCTGATGGTCGGTGATCGCACACCTGTCTTTGAGCTGTGGGCTGCTGAGGACAAAGTCGGTCAAGTGGCGGACGATCTATTAACAGGTAGAATCGATCAGCCACCTGCTTGGGCAATTGAAGATGGTAATCAACTGATTAGCGCCATGCAGACCAATGTCTATCGCCATGCAAGCGATTATAATCGCTGGATGCGCCTATCAGAGCTGTTCTTGTCATTAGAAGCGACTGATTCGGCATTAGAGGCTTTGTCGCGCGCTTATCGTCTATCACCTGATAACGAAGAGATTGCGACCACTTATGCGCAGATTAGTTTCTTTGCTAATAAGGGTCAGTTAGATGCCAATAGCCGCCGAGTGTTAGAAAACATACTGGCCAAAAACCCAGAGCATGAGGGCGCACAAATGCTTATGGCGATGGGTGAAGCCCGTGCTAGTAACTTCGATCAAGCGCAAGGCTGGATTAAACGTCTGCGTGACAGTATCGCGGCCAAACCAGGCGATCATACGCAAGCGCTATCAAGTCTAGACGAGCTTAGTGCTAATGTGGTTATGCAGCAGCAGCAAGCCTCTGAAGGCGTCGAAGTGACCGTTAAAATAAATGCTAGTCTGTTACCATTGGTAAAAGCTGACGATACGCTATTTGTAGCGATACGTGACGTGAAAGGTGGTCCACCATTTGCGGCTAAGCGTCTACCAATTAGCGATATCAAACAAGGCGAAGCAGTTATTAGCCTAAGTGATCTTGATGCTATGATGCCAGAACGTACCCTAGGATCGGCTCGTTCTGATAAAGTGCAGCTAGCGGTCATCGCTCGTATCAGTCATAGTGGCAATGCTACCGCAGAGTCAGGCGACCTTTCGGGCAATCCAGTGGTTATCAGCGCAGAACAAAATCAGGTCAACGTGGAAATCAATCAACAAGTGCCATAGTCATAGTAGTAATATAAATACCGGACGCTAATGGTATTTATTATACAGACGCTGTTGCTTAGTACGGACGCGAGCAGCAGTGTTATGATTGACTTGATTAAAAGAGATATAAAGGTAACCCAGATGTATAAATGGGCGTTTCAAACGCAGTCAATGCTGCTACTTTTTATCTTGAATTGACCATGTATGAACAGATAAGTCATGCCAACTTGTCACATCAATAATGAAAATACTTGAGCTTTGCAGGGCCACAAGGTAAGGTAGCTTTGCAAACAACTAATCCCAGAGTTTTATTAATCCCAAAATCCTATCTATTAAGGAGAGTCGTGTAATGATGCGTATTATTTTACTAGGACCACCAGGCGCCGGTAAAGGTACCCAAGCCCAGTTTATTTCTAAAGAATATGATATTCCACAGATCTCAACTGGCGACATGCTACGTGCAGCAATTAAAGAAGGTAGCGAGCTTGGCAAAAAAGCCAAAGATATCATGAATGCTGGTGGTTTGGTTTCTGATGACCTCATTATCAACCTAGTGAAAGAGCGTATCGCTAAGCCTGATTGCGTGAATGGTTGTATCTTAGATGGTTTCCCGCGCACTATTCCTCAAGCGCAAGCACTTGCAGACGCTGATGTTGCTATCGATCATGTTATCGAAATCAGCGTACCTGATGACGAAATCGTGAGCCGTTTGTCTGGCCGTCGTCAGCATCCAGGTTCAGGTCGTGTTTATCATGTCGATCACAATCCACCAAAGGTTGAAGGCATCGATGACGTCACTGGTGAAGCGCTTATCCAGCGTGAAGATGACCAAGAAGCGACTATCCGTGACCGTCTATCGACTTATCATGAGCAAACATCAGCATTGGTTGGTTTTTACCAAGACAAAGCTAAAGAAGGTGGTGATGCGCCTAACTATGACAAGTTTGATGGTACGCAAGGTATCGATGACGTTAAGCAGCAAATTTTGTCTGCACTAAAAGGCTAACTATCGAGGTTAGCTAATTGATTTAGCCAGTCGATGTAGTCATTGAAGACCCTGTTTAATAGCAGGGTTTTTTTATGGCTGATAATTTTATGCCTCATAAAACACACCCACAAAAAAGCCGCTTACTCATTATAAGTAAACGGCCCTTTATCAAATATACGACTGGTAGAGCTCATATATTCTAATTAATGCTTATGCGTTACCTTGAGCATCAACTTGTGCTTGCTGCTGGCTTTGTGCATACGCTTGATCAAAGTTCACAGGTGCTAGTAGCAATTGTGGGAAGCTACCACGCGTCACGATGTCACTGATGACTTCACGAGCATATGGGAACAACACGTTAGGGCAGTATGCGCCTAGGATTTGACCGATTTGATCTTCTGGAATGTCTTTTAGTAAGAAGATACCTGCTTGATGCACTTCAGCGATAAATGCTGCTTCTTCCGCATTTTTGGCAGTAACGCTCACAGTTAGGATGATTTGATAATGATCGTCATCTAGTTTTTCAGCGTTGCTAGACAAATTGATATCAAGCTCTGGGTTCCACTCTTTGGTGAATACGCTAGCGCCTGGGACTTCAAGTGACATGTCTTTTACGTAGATGCGTTCTAGTGCCAATTGTGGTTGTGCTTGTTCTTCAGCCATGGTAAATCCTCTAAAATTAAATCAAATGATTGGGCAAATCGTCATTTTAATAAACGTTCATTGTAATATAAATCGAGACTATTTTTTGGTATTGTCTCGATATTTTTTATTATTACTTCTTACTGCTCTATTAAAACCTGACACTGTCTATCTTTACATAAATAAAGACAGACAGTAAAGAAAGGTAGCAGATTAACCAGCCAATAGTTCGTCAAGTTTGCCTTGCTGGTTCATTTGGTTAAGCTCATCAAAACCACCGACAAAGGTTTCACCAACGAAGATTTGCGGCACAGTGCGGTAATTATTGGTTTTTTTCATCAACGCTTGGCGCTCTTCGCTGCTCATATCGTGCATGCCGATCTCTTCATAATCAACGCCTTTGGTTTTTAGTAGTTGTTTGGCGTTTGAGCAGTATGGGCAGATAGGGGTAGTGTAAACTTTTACAGATACAGTCATGGTAAATCCTTATTTATAAATTTATGGGATAGCAAACGTATTATAAAGAGCATGATAAATTAACATAGTCTCAAAGTTGGTATAGTCTGTTATCAATGAGTAAAGCAAAAATGCATTCGGTGATGCTCATTACTAAAGTGGGGATGGGCATGACAAATTCAAGCCGTTTTGGCTCAAAACGTCCTTTAGTGCTATAAAACATGATAAATAGAATATAAAAAATAAACCACAAAAAAAGACACCTGATAAAAAGGTGTCTTCTTTATAGCGTTGGTAGCGCTGATAACGTTAGTCAGGTCGCATAAACATCAGGTAAGCGATGTGTATAAACGCTTCACTTAAGCGCCCATACAGGTCTATTACTTGCTTAGACTTGGTTTTGTTTTACCTTTAGCCTTTGCTTTGGCGTCTTTTATACCAACCAATGGCATGCCAGCGCCTTGCCAGCCGCCAATACCGCCATCTAAGCGATAGACACTATCTTTACCAATCATCTGAATCGCAGCGCCTGCTTGGACGCCCATGTCGCAGATGATAATCACTGGCTGCTCAATCGCGCGAATCTCTTCTAAGCGGTCTTTAAGGTCAGTGAACGGTATGTTACGGCTGCCTTGAATATAGCCTGATTCAAACTTCTTCTTAGCGCGAATATCGATAAGTTGCGCGTTTTGAGAGTTGACCATCATGCCAAGCGTGTTAGGCGATATTTTTCTACCGCTACGTTTGTTTTCAATCGTAAAAAACAGTATAGCAAGTACGGCTAATATACCAAATAAAAACGGGTGGTTGCCCACAAATTCCAGCGCACGATCCAAACCATACCTCCAAAAAAATAAGTGTTCTATTGAGCTGAGAAGACAGCCCAATGATAGTGAACAAGGCGCTATTATACCGATAAGGCCATCTATAGTAAACGGGCGATGACGCGGGCAGTAATTGAGCGGTTATTGTACCTATCTATGGATCTTCTCAGCTTAATAAAGATATCTATTCACAAGACCGTGTTTAATTAAGGCGGTCACTAACAAGCCAAATATTAATAAGGCTTCGTATCTGCCTCTTCTCGTAGCGTAACGAGGTTTTCAACGCGGCGCTGCAATACCTCACCATCAGCTACGGCTTGCCATAGTGCGCAGCCTTTGCTGTTGTGAGTATGGCGACAGTCACGGAATTGGCAATCACCGGCCAATGGTGCTAGCTCAACGAAGCCTGAAATAATATCATCAGGGGTAAGGTGCCAAATACCATACTCACGAATCCCTGGTGTATCGACGATACCGCCTTGAATGAGGTCTTCGGGGTTGAATGGCAGCAGTCGACTGGTCGTCGTGGTGTGCTGACCGAGCTTAGAATTTTGTGAGATGATATTGACGCTCTGTCCAGAGTCAGGCAGAAGGGCATTGATTAAACTGCTTTTGCCGACGCCAGATTGACCCGCGAAGATGACCAGCTTTTTATCTATATAGCGTTTTAGTTCATCAAGGCCTTCTTGCTCATCGCTCTCAGCGATATTTTCAGGGCAGTCGACCGAAGTCAGAACACTTTCATAGCCAAGCGCGGCATACTGCGCCAGCAATTCACTGGTGTCCACGCCGTTCTCTTCTGCTAATAAATCGGCTTTGTTGAGTACCAATAGTGGTTTGACACCTGCATGATGGCATACCACGAGATAGCGATCGATCAGCGTTGGCGCGGCGGCAGGCAATGGCGCAAAAACAATAGCCAGAATATCGACATTGGCGGCAACAGGCTTGAGCTTGTGATAGCGGTCAGGACGAGAGACCAGCGATGTACGCGGTTTGACCGCTTCGATACGACCAAAGCCAGTATTAGAGTCGGCATTCCAGCGCACTTGATCGCCAGCAGCGAGCATCGGTAGATTGGTACGCACATGACAGCGCCAAATATCATTCAATTCAAGCGTTTGCCAAAACGGCTCAGGATCATCAGGTGCAATCTCTGGCTGCTCAGGTATGACAGCTGGCAGGCTAGTGACTTGTACTTCTAGTTGCTTACCGTAATGCGCCATGACCACGCCATCCATCAAACTGTCATCAATACTATCTTGATTGGACAGTTGCTGCTTGTCGATGCGACGAATCTGTTGTTTAGTCAGTTTGCGTTGCCGGATTAATGCCATGGGTTTTTGACCTATTATAAAAATATTGCTAAGTGTAGCGTGAAAATTTGCTAACATACAGCCTAAAGCGTCTGCGGCAGACAGTGGTTTTGTAATATTTTGGCTAATTGCTAAATTTTTTGAATCAATCAGTGCATTACAATGCTGCTTGAATATGAGTATTCAACCGTAATACGTTTTTTAAATTATTTTTAAAACTGTCCCAAAATTTAATGACCATAGGATATTGTATGACTACCGGTGACCATCCCAACAAGATTAAAATCAAAAATCAAGGCAAAAAAGGGCTGGTGTGGATTGATTTAGAAATGACCGGACTTGATACCTTAAACGATGAGATTATCGAGATTGCTACTGTCGTTACTGACGAAGATTTGAATGTACTTGCTGAAGGGCCGGTGTTTGCTATCAAGGTATCAGATCAAGTCTTAAATAAAATGGATGACTGGAATACCAAGCAACACGGTCAATCAGGATTGGTCGATCGTGTACGTCGTAGCACGGTGACATTGGCAGAAGCCGAAGCTGAGACTATTAAGTTTTTGAATAAGTGGGTTGATAGTGGTAAGTCGCCAATGTGCGGTAACTCTATTTGCCAAGATCGTCGATTTATGGCGCGGCAAATGCCAGAGCTTGAGCGTTTCTTCCATTATCGCAATCTTGATGTGTCGTCGATCAAAGAGCTGTGTTTCCGCTGGCGTCCTGATATCTTAAAGAACTTCGAAAAAGGTGGTAGTCATTTAGCCTTAGACGATATTCGTGATTCTATCCGTGAGCTAAAACACTACCGTCAGCATTTCTTTAAGTTAATACCTTAAAAAGCAAGCAAGCGATAAGCTATTTAAGAGTGTAGGCAAAGAATTGTAGTAAAAAAACAAAAGGGTCTGTTGATATTTCAACAGACCCTTTTGTTTTTTAGATAGGTTCAACGATCAAGTCAAACAAGCATTGTAAACTCAAACAATTCAAACTTAGCATCATTACTGCTTAAATCGTTACTACTAAAACCGTCATTTGAATGCTGGTCATCTGTCACTGCACCAATCACAGCATTGACTTTCGGCTGGCGAGTGTCTTTATCTAATAATCGCCAGTCGCCAAGCACGTAGCGCTTTTTATCATCAGTCGCCTGATGAATGTCTGGACGATGAGTATGTCCGTGTAATAATGCATCGCTAGTAGTAATGGCTTGACGTACAGCTTTATCATTCACATCCATGATATGAGCAGCTTTATGAGCATTATTCTGCTGGCTTCGTTGACGCATATTATCTGCGATGGCTAAGCGTTTTTCTAATGACTTATTAAGCAAATACCACTGAGTCAGACGGTTGCGCATAATTTTGCGAAAGAACTGATATTTTTTATCATCGGTACAGAGTGCGTCACCGTGCTCTAAGCGATAATTCTGCTGACCAATAGGCAAAGTATACGGTTCGTTGATAAGCTCACCACCGAACAGATTACAGAACGGCTGACCCAATAGAAAGTCACGATTACCGTGCATGACCAATATCTCACAGCCATTGATACGTAGCTGTTTTAGCTTTGCAATCAATGGGGTTAGCCAATGCGTTATTTGTTCGTCTTCTGACCTTTTCTCTTTTAATAGGGACAAATAGGTATCATCACCTAGCCACACCTCAAACCAATCACCCAATATAAAGAGGCGTTTGAGCACTGGCAGGGCAAGGCAGTCATCAAGCAGCGCCAAAAAAGCCTGCACTAAGGCAGGCTCCTGAGGCGATAAATGCAAATCGCTAATCAATACTTGCCGCACTTGATGAGGGCGGGTCGTGATTAAATGATTAAAACTTTGCATTTATCTTTGTCCTCGTGACTTATCGTATAGCGAGCATTAATTAGTAAATTCTACTAGAAAATACTCGCTCATTCATAGCTATTGAATGACTATTACTGAATAGCTGCTATTGAATGACTATTACTGAGTAACGATGGTTGCTGAGTTGATTACAACTGGCTCTTTTGGCACATCAGCATGCATGCCGAAACGACCCGTTGGTACGCTGCGCATTTTTTCGATAACGTCCATACCGCTGGTTACTTTGCCAAATACGGTGTAACCCCAACCTTGCATGTTTTTGCCAGAGTGGTTTAAGAAGTCATTGTCTTTTACGTTGATGAAGAACTGGCTAGTCGCTGAATGCGGATCTTGGGTACGCGCCATTGCGATAGTACCTTTATCGTTCTTTAGACCGTTGTCCGCTTCGTTTTCAATAGGCGCATTGGTTGGTTTTTCATTCATCTCAGCGTCCATTCCGCCGCCTTGAATCATGAAACCATCAATGATGCGATGGAAAATTGTACCGTCATACTGACCAGATTTTACGTAGTTCAAAAAGTTTTCTACAGTTTTTGGTGCTTTTTCTTCGTTGAGTTCGATAACGATCGCACCCATATTGGTTTCTAGTTCTACTACTGGTGGCATGTCTACCATGGGATATTCCTTTTTTGTTGCAGCGCCTTAAATGACGCTGTCAAGTGGTGGTTAAAAATTAGTGATTAAAAAGTTACGGGTAGTCTAACGGCTTTTTTATCCCGTGTCATGTATCAGGCTGTTAATGCGTTTGCGAAACCTGATAGAATAACGCAACTTTACCCATTTTTGAAAAATTTTGATAATGCGGTCGCACTATCTAAGTTTTAATATTCTTGCTTTATTTTAGGGCGTGTCTTCAATTGGATAAGCCCTAAATAATAGTTACAATACCGCATCTATTGAGTCGATGCGAGAAATACAAGTTATG
>NZ_JADQAM010000014.1:0-15899 GCF_022129405.1 Psychrobacter sp. Ps2
AGTATTTGAGTATTTGAGTATTTGAGTATTTGAGTATTTGAGTATTTGAGTATTTGAGTATTTGAGTATTTGAGTATCACTTTGCCTTTTTAGCTATGATAGTAATCAGCTGTATCAACTTTGTACGTACTAGCGTTGCAACTGATTTATTTTATATATCGAATGCAGCGACTTTATGCCCATGCTTTGAGCAAATGCTATAAGCTCATTTTTAGCACATATAAGTGGTTCCATTATAGCAGTCTGTTTTGAGTGGTCTGTTAATAGGGTTTTGAGGGTAAAATAACTGGTTCCCTTGGGGTATACCCTAAAAAACTTCCGCCAGTTGTCTGATTAAAATCTCCCAAGTTTAAGTGTACGGGATTGACAGCAGGGATCAGTGTGTCTAAGGCTTCCTAGGTAGATTTGGGCAACTTGAGGTTTGGTAAATTCTAACGTACGGATTAAAACCACCTAGCTAGCCGGATATCCCTTGCCTTACTATTTACAGGTTCGGGTTCACAATAATTTTCACTGCTGATTCATTGTTGTGAATTAAAGTCTCAAAGCCTTTAGCAATCAAGTCATCCAATTTGATACGTTGAGTAATAAAGGGCTCAAGGTTCACTAAGCCATCTTCGACCAATTTGATGGTTTCTTGATGATTGTTTACATAACCAATAGTCCCACGTACATCGAGCTCCTTCATGACTACGCTATGTACATTTACGGAAGCTGGGTGGCTCCAGATAGAGACAATCACAACCACACCAGTAGGTTTAGTAAGTTCAACCAGCGAGTCCAATACCTTATTGACGCTGGTGCATTCAAAAGCCACGTCTACACCGCGGTTATCCGTAAGCATCATGACTTCTTCAGTCAAATCTACTTCAGTCGGATCTAAAATGTAATCGGCAATCCCACTTTCTTTAGCCTTCTCTTTGCGCTTGGTACTCAATTCAGTGAGAATGACGGTAATGCCTTTGGCTTTTAAAACTGCCGCCAATAATAATCCAATCGGACCACCGCCGCCGACCAAAGCAACATCACCTGCTTTGGCGCCACTGCGCACAAAAGCATGATAGCCAACGGCTAACGGTTCAATCAAGGCTGCTTGATCTAATGGTATTTTATTAGAGATAGGATGTACCCAGCGGCGCTTGACCGCAATTTTTTCAGACAAACCACCACCGCGACCACCAAGACCAATGAAGTTCATATCTTTTGATAAGTGATAATTCTCACCAGGCGCGGTAGAAACATCATCAGCGATAATATATGGTTCAACCACGACATGCTGACCGATCTCAATATCATCAACACCCTCACCAATAGCATAAACGACGCCTGAGAATTCATGACCCATAGTGATTGGGGCAGACTCTCCTGAGATTGGGTGAGGATGACCGCAAGGGGGAATAAAAATAGGACCTTCCATAAACTCATGCAAGTCGGTACCACAGATGCCACACCAAGCGACATCGATTCCAACGGTACCCGACTCTACAGTAGGCTCTGGAATATCTTCAATACGAATATCGCCTTTGTCATAAAAACGTGCCGCTTTCATATAAATCTCCTTTGATTGTCATTAAAAAAATATTGGATGGTGCATCAAAAATTATGCTGGCATCAAACGTAGCCATAATGGATGATTGTAAATATTTGGCTGAGCAGATAAAAAATAGGCATAGATGCCCTAACCTCAAAATCATTATCCACTGCCAAAGCAAGATTGCAACCGTGAGCTACACACATATAAGCCTAAGAGAACGATATCAGATTTATGGCATTAAAAGGGCATAACATGGCAGTCAATTTGTAGTAGAAGCTGTCAAAAAGATAACAGACAACAATCGTAACTTGAGTGCAACTGTTCAGCAGCTCGAAATAGAGATGCAAACGTTATCTAATTGGCACAATAAAGCTAATCAAGGCAAACTTGCAGGAACTGAGCAGTATGATCCTAATCTTATGGCAGCTATTCAGGAAATAAAGCAGCTCAAGCGGCAGCTTAAAGTAGCTGAAGAGAAACGAGAGATCCTAAAAAAGGCGACAGCGTACTTCGCAAAGCAAAGCTAATCAGGTACGCCTTTGTCAAAGACAACCAGCACTTCTTTAGCATCACCACTATGTGCCGCGTGCTAAATGTTAAGCCATCAAGCTATGACGATTGGATAAATCGCGATATTAGTGAGCAACAGATATATTGTAACCAGTCTGAGCTACTGGTTAGAGCCGCTCACAGTGAAACTCGTGAGCGATATGATGCTGATTGACCTATGCTGTCAATCCCGCAGACATTAACTTAAGAAGTTTTATTTACTCAGCCTGATGATAATGATCAAACTACATTTGTCTTGGCATTTTATAGACCAAACCTTTTTGAATCTTAATCTAGCTGTGTTCAAGCTCAATATATTTAGTAATATTGATAATGGCATGAAATTCTTTTATAGCCTTGCTATACGCTAAATCATTCTTCAACGTACCTAAAAGCTCTCTATAGGGATATTATCGAAACAGTTGTACCGCTTGAACATCGAACCTTTAAATTAATGCTTGGCAAACCAAATCTACTGCCGTGCGCTTACTACTACATATAATAATTACACAATAAAACAAAAAGATAATATAACTTAACATTTGATAATTGAACAGTTGGTTAATATAAGGATTAAGAAGCTTAACATAAATAAGGGAAGCCTGTGAAACGTGCAGAGCAAGAGCGCTCATTACAAACTAAAAATAAGATATTATTAGCAGCCCTTACCGAGTTTGCTTCAACAGGTTTTGATGGTGTTTCAACGCGCGCCATTGCTAAAAAAGCAGAGGTGAACCATACCTTGATTAGCCATCATTTTGGTTCCAAAGAAGCGTTGTGGAAAGCCACGGCAAAATTATGTTTTGAGATTTACAGTGAACACAATTTTGAGAAGCGCAGAAACATGCAAGATGCTGAAGCTCGTACTTTAGTGAAAGTGCTGTTAAAAGATTTTATAAAGTTTTGTGCCAACTACCCCGATATTCATCATTTTTTGATACAGGCTAATCAAGGAGATTCGGAAAGACTTGACTGGTTTGTCGAAAACTATTTACGCACTATTTATGATGAAGAGCTGGATATTATTCGAAGAGCACAAAAACTAGGATTGGCTCCTCAAGGAGACAGTATGCATATTCGCTACTTATTACTGGGTGCAGCCACGTCTATTTATACCTTTGCCCCTCAATTTGCAAGATTATCTGGGAAAGACCCTTTTTCTGATGAATTTATTGAGCAGCATGTAGACTATGTTTTAACGCTTTTCACGACCTGCGCCAAAAAGCTATGAGATAGATCACAACGATCTACCTCGTAGCTTTTTTGCATTAAAGACAATTAATATTATATCAAGCCGTTATTTTGCAACATACATAGATATCGAGATTAAAAATGAGTTCAATCACTAGAAATATCTTCGGCACCATCAATAAAACTATTAATCATTGGTATATTCCACTTGTCGTTGGCATTATTTTTATTGCCACCGGGATATATACCTTTGTTTCACCACTTGAGTCTTATGCTGCGCTCGCTATTTTATTCAGCATATCTTTCATTATTTCAGGCGCTTCTGAAATTGCATTTTCTTTATTAAATAAGGAGGTACTTAATAATTGGGGTTGGTTTTTAGTCCTTGGGATTTTAACGTTAATTGTTGGTGTTCTTTTGTTTGTTAACCCGGCAGTATCGCAAGCTACCCTGCTTTTTTATGTGGGTTTTTTAGTATTGTTTCGTTCCATTAGTGCTGTCAGCCATTCATTTGAGTTAAAAGAATATGGCTTTTCTGATTGGGGGTATTTAACAGTAATAGGGGTTGTCGGTATTGTTTTCTCCTTTATCTTATTATCTAACCCTATACTTGGTGGCATGACAGTTGTTATATGGACTGGCTTAGCCCTGATAACTAGTGGCTTTTTCAGCATGTACCTTGCTTTTAAATTAAAAAGACTAAAAGACTTACCAAATAATATTTCTAATGAACTAAGAAGTAGGTTCAATTTAGTATCACAAGAAATTAATAACGTATTAAACAGTAAACAATAACTACATTCTCATTTGGTCACTGACCTATAAATATTTAAGTTAATAGCAGCTTCATTTTAAAACAACACTGAGTCATAAGACTCTTTAACCCACTAAGGGGATAATAATGAAAAAGACTAATGAAAAACAAAAAACTATCGACAGCTTTCCACATCAGCCAGATGCTAATAAAGCCTATCCACACCACTACCCACAAAACACCTTGCCGTTTGCTGACAAAATAGGCAACTATCAACGCAATATCGGTAGACCAACCGACGCTTATAAGGACAGTAAAGTCTATATCATCGGTAGTGGTATCGCGGGCTTATCCAGTGCTTACTACTTCATTCGTGATGGTAAAGTACCGGCAGAAAATATCACCTTTTTAGAGCAACTAGAGGTGTCAGGCGGCTCCATGGATGGCTCAGGTAATGCTAAGAATGGCTACATCATACGTGGTGGCCGTGAGATGGAATTTACCTACGAGAACTTTTGGGATGTCTTCCAAGATATTCCTGCAGTAGAGATGCCAGAGCCATACAGCGTACTAGATGAATATAGACTGATTAACGATGATGATCCTAACTATTCAATCGCTCGTTTGGTACATCAGCAAGGTAAAATCAAAGAAACGAATGGTGTTACTCTAAAAAAATCTGACCAATTAGCATTGATACGTCTACTACTAAAACGCAAAGAAGAATTAGATGATGTGCGAGTCAATGATTACTTTAGCGACAGCTTCTTTGAAAGTAACTTCTGGATACTTTGGAGCACCATGTTTGCCTTTGAAAAATGGCACAGCTTGCTTGAGTTAAAACTATATATGCACCGCTTTTTGCATGACTTAGATGGTCTGCATAATATGTCGATGCTAGTATTTCCAAAATACAATCAATATGATGGGTTTATCGTACCGCTACGTAACTATCTCATCGAAAAAGGGGTTAAATTCCAATACGATACTTCGGTGACGGATTTAGATATTGAGTTTAATCAAGCTGATGACCATGAATCTGTTAAGGGTTCAGCTAATGAGCCAACCAAAACGGTCAAAGCCATCATTGCAGAAGTAGGTGGTAAGCCTACCCGTATTACTATTACAGAGAATGATTATGTAGTAGCAACCACAGGCACAATGACTGATGATACACGATATGGTGATAACGATTCTGCGCCAAACCTAGATGCTATGTTAGACAATCAAGGGCAATCAAAAGGTTGGACGCTTTGGAACAATCTTGCTCATAAGTCCAGCGTCTTTGGTCATCCTGGAAAATTCAATGGTAATGTGAATGAGTCTGCATGGATGTCAGCCACACTGACTTGTAAGCCTTCTGCATTGGTAGATAAGGTTAAAGAGCTGTCTGTTAATGATCCATACTCAGGTAAAACAGCGACAGGTGGTATCGTCACCTTTACCGATTCTAACTGGGTAATGAGCTTTACTTGTAACCGTCAGCCGCATTTCCCTGATCAACCAAAGGACACCTTAGTACTTTGGGTGTATAGTTTGCTGATGGATAAAGATGGCAATTATATTAAGAAACCAATGCCAGAATGTACAGGTAATGAGATTTTAGCAGAGCTCTGCCACCACCTTGGTATTATCAATGAGTTAGACGGCGTGGTTGACAATACCATTGTTAGATCTACTTATATGCCATATATCACCTCACAGTTTATGGTACGTGCGCAAGGCGACCGCCCTGAAATTGTACCGCAAGGTTGTACTAATCTAGGCTTAGTAGGACAATTTGTCGAAACTAGAAATGATGTGGTATTCACCGTCGAAAGCTCTGTTCGTACGGCTAGAGTCGCGGTATATAGCCTACTGAATATCAAAAAACAGGTGCCTGATATAGATCCATCGCAATATGACATTCGTCACCTATTACGAGCGGCAAATACGCTAAATGATGGCAAAGGATTTATTGGAGAAGGCTTATTACGTAAGCTATTAAAAGATACCTATTATGAGCATATCTTGCCACCTACCCATCTAGATAGTCAGGAAGAAACGAAGCATAATGACTCTATTTTCTCAGAGTATTGGGAGTCTATTAAAGGTATTTGGCATAAATAAGCTCCTTTAGACTGCAACGCTTGTGGTGGCTTAAACGCTCAGTCACCATAAGATAGTGAAGGTGGTAGATGAAACTCTAGTAGTGATCTGTAGCTTGTAGCTGGCTATTTTAAAAGCTAAGGCAGTTACAGTTACTATGATGATTTCTCTATCACCTTTTTTTGTGCTTTTGTAATACATGGATCATGTGAGCTACACAAGACAGTCCTGTAGAAACCAAAATGGGAGATCTTAATAAGAAAAATTAATGATAATAACCCCTGCTATTGATTTAGTCGCCATTAAATTCACACCTAATGCTAGGAGTTCGATGTCTGTATAACGCACTGAACATGTTCCAATAATGGTGTTAAATCACTACTGAACCGCCCTGAGATTGTCGGAGACTCAACATCCTGAGAGAATACGACAATAAAAAAATAAAACTACGCCCTTTGATCTTTATTTAAAGGCATCACAACGCCATATAAAAATCGATTTAATGCAGTAAGGCTTGATAATAACCATTATATTGCATTCATAATTGCTTTTCTGCAAAATGGTATGAGTATATGAGTATATGAGTATATGAGTATATGAGTATATGAGTATATGAGTAAAATTTGTTTCTTTCGACAATATAAGGCGGCAAACGTGCCAAGAAATTTAAACTAAGATCAATATGTCAGCTTTCATATGTACGTTTTAAAAAGATACATGAAGACATATCAAATTATCCCTTTGCTTCTTACTAATATAAGTACAGATATAAGTACAGATATAGTATATACTAGTATAACATTCAACCTATAATGATAGGTCATATAACCAACATAATTAAACGTGGAGTAATTATTATGGACGTTGTGAACTACACTGATTTTAGAAAGAGCTTAGCAAAGTATATCGATAAGGTAGACACTGATAAAGGCCCGATATTAATTACAAGACAAAATGCTAAACCGACGGTATTAATGAGTTTAGAAGAGTTTAACTCGTATGAGGAAACACTGCATCTTTTAAGCAGCCCTACCAATGCCAAGCGTCTCAGACGCTCTATTGCTGATGCTAAAGCTGGTCGCTTGATTGAACGTGAGATTGATGCCAAAGATATGCCACTCACTTTTGATGATGAGGTAGACGCTTGATACTATCTTGGACGGAAGACGCGTGGGAGGACTATGAGTACTGGCAAAGAACCAGTAAAGAGAAAGTCAAACAGATCGGTAAGCTGATTAAAGCCATCAAACGTGACCCATTTAAGGGTATTGGCAAACCTGAACCACTCAAACATGACCTTGCAGGCTACTGGTCTCGTCGAATTGATCAAGAGCATCGGCTGGTTTATGAAATTCAAGATGATGCGATCATTATCGTCCAGTGCCGTTATCATTACTAAGCAAAGGTATAACAGCTCAAAAAGTGCCTGATTTATAATTAGGCACTTTTTCATAGTGATAGGTAGTTAGTTAATGTCCAGAAACGTTCTTTAATTCTTGAGACATCTCAGCAATCAACTGACGCGAGTACTTAGCCACGATTTGTATTTCAGAATAGCTATGGTCAACCTTTAAGAGACTTGCGATGATTTGACGCTTCTTAGTAACGGGTCTACGGCTTCTATGTTTATTTTCTGCTTTAGCCTAAGTAATTTAAAAATGCCCTAGATATTAAAAACCTAGGTGGTGTGTCAGAAAGTATGCTGGGGAATAAAGGAGGGTGACAGCCGAGGCAAGATGATATATTTGAGTAGATATCAGCTGCCCCGACTGTCACAGTCCCGGTTTAAAGAAACCCCGATATTAACAACGTCACCTAAGGAAAGTAAACTTCATACCTCAGTCTTCTACACTATATAAATAGTAGCATATAGAGCTTTCTCGACTCATAAGATTTAAATAAACCCATAGTAATTATAGATATTAATAATATTTCGAGCACTATAATATTGAGGGATCCACTACCTAATAAGTTATAGTGCAGATTGTATAGGTTAACTGATCTCTAATATCGCTCTCAAATTCGGAACTGAATCTTTAACTTGATTAAAATTTGAACAATTCTTGAAGCCTTGAAAGCCCTATAGAATCAGAGAACTTAGCATAGATTTCTTATTGATTTTATCGCCAGCATACTTTTTAGAACACCACCGTATTTTTTGAGGATGTCTATGTCATACTCTATTCACGATGAGCCGCACCTAAGTAACCGGAGTCAATGGCTCAGAGCAGCGGTACTTGGCGCCAATGATGGACTCATTTCTACCGCCAGTTTACTGGTTGGTGTTGCCGCCGCAAACGCGAGCAGCCAAACCTTATTACTGACAGGATTGGCGTCACTGACGGCAGGGGCTTTATCGATGGCGGCTGGTGAGTATATCTCTGTGTCCTCACAAGCAGATACTGAAAAGGCTGATTTAAAAAAAGAGCTTTACGAGCTGACGCATAATCCTGAGCGGGAGCTTGTCGAGCTGACAACAATTTATAAACAGCGTGGACTTGATCAAGACTTAGCACACCAAGTTGCTGTCGCCTTAACTGAGCACGATGTACTTGAGGCTCATGCTCGTGACGAGATAGGGCTAAATGAAATCAGTCAAGCAAAGCCCCTGCAAGCTTCCATTGCCTCCGCATTGGCCTTTATTACTGGCGCCATATTTCCTGTCATCGGCATCTTGGTGTTTCCAGCCCAGATCCTTGTTTGGTCATTGGCCGCGCTGACCATAGTCGGCTTAGTCCTACTTGGCATGGTATCGGCGCGCTTGGGCGGTGCACCCACTCTCCCTGCTGTCACTCGCGTCGTCGTGTGGGGTGTATTGGCCATGGTCGCAACATCACTTATTGGGCGATTACTTGGGGTGTAGCAGATTCAATTTAAAAGTATGACAGTTTTATTTTCAAATGACTAGAACGGTTTAGAGCCCAGTTTATTTTTAGCGCTCATTACTTTTTCGTAACGCATCCTAGAACGATACGTCTGTATCAGCGCGCGTTTGTAAGTAAAGACCTATTAAGGTATTCAAAAAGTGGTGGTGTGTCAGAAAGTATGCTGAGGAGATGAAAGGAGGGTGACAGCCAAAGCAAGATGATATATTTGAGGTTATGAAGACACAAATACAGATCAATTGCCCCGACTGTCACAGCTCCAGTTTTTCGATACACGGCAAAAAAAGCTATGGCAAGCAGAACTATCAATGTAAGGACTGCAAACGCCAGTTTATTGGCGATCATGCCCTAACTTATAACGGCTGTCACTCTAGAATAGAAGATAAAATACGGCTAATGACGGTTAGAGGTTGCGGCGTCAGAGACATTGCTATTATAACCCCAGTTCGGGATAAGCGCTCAAAAAAAAGATAAAAAAAGAAGTCCAAAGTTGCTAAAGTAAGTTTACCAAGACAAACTTCACAACAAGGACTTCTTACATGGACAACCTAACCGAACTATACTGCCATATTGACGACTTTTATCAGCAATTCAAACCTGAGTTTGACGCTCATTTAATCGCAACGGGCCGTCAACGGCTAAGAGCATGCCAGATAAGTGTAGCAGAGATTATGACCATCTTGGTACTGTTTCATCAACTGCGGTATCGACAGTTTAAGGCGTTTTACTACCATCACATGCTTGGCATGATGAAACGGGAGTTTCCAAATCTGCCGAGCTACTCGCGATTTATAGAGCTTGTGCCGCGCAGTATCATACCACTGTGCAGCTACTTGCAAAGCATGATGGGCGACTGTACAGGTATCAGCTATATTGATTCAACCAAGATAGCAGTTTGTCATAACAAACGTATCTACCGTCATAAAGTCTTTGAGAGTATGGCGCAAAGAGATAAAGGTAGTATGGGCTAGTTTTACGGCTTTAAGCTGCATGCCATTATCAATCATAAGGGCGAGCTTGTATCTGTTAAAGTCACTGCGGGTAATACGGATGACAGAGTGCCTGTTAAGGATATGGCAACGTCTTTATTTGGAAAACTATTCGGTGATAGAGGCTACATCAGTAAAGCACTGAACGAGTGGCTCACAAAACACAGTGATACTAGGCTGATAACGAAACTTCGGCGTAATATGAAACCGCAAGTACTCAAGCCGATAGATGAGGCGCTACTCAATCATCGCTCTTTGGTTGAGACGGTGTTTGGGGAGCTGAAAAACTTGTGTCAGATTGAGCATTCACGCCATCGTAGTGTCACGGGTTTTATTACAAACTTGCTGTCAGGTTTGATTGCTTATTGCTGGTTTCCCTATAAGCCCACCATCAAAAACATGCCTCAGCAGGGACAGGTAGCAACATTGTAAATAGTATCAATGAGTTACAATGTGGCTTATCCCGAACTGGGGTTAGGTAAGAAGAATATTGAATTAGTTAACCGGACTTATAACAGCCTAATGCCATCTAAATAAGACCTAGACGATCACACCTGAAAGACAGGCGCGAATCCACCGCCTGGCGTACGGAAGTTAGTCACCTGACCTTGATACACACGCGCAGCAGGTAGTAACAGTTTTCCGCCATACGTATAAAGACGTATATCTACCTTTCTTGTTGTTACGATGTCATCAATTTTGAGTGATCTCTCTCCTGCAGGGACAAAGGTCTGTGCGATATAATCTTCATCCAGAATGTTTTCGAAGACGCGTCGAGTCAGTTTGCTACCGCGATAAACGCCTTTGCTTCCATGACCAGCAACTGGCTTAAAAAACAGTTGCCGCCGAGTAAGCCACAACTCTGCTGCATCGTCTCTTGATACAATCTTAGTCCTCGGTACAGACCTTTCGAGGCACTCCACTGCAGCCTCATCCAGACCCCAAGAGCGCAATATTTGGGAGTCTGATAGCAATGTCAGGTTTTGCTTATTGGCCAACATAGCATGTACGCGGGGATTGGGTGTCACTACCACAGCACCCTCTAAATAAGCCTGCTTAAGCAATACATGGTCAGGGTCCTCAAATGCAAAGTCGACAAGCCGATTGTAAATCATATCGATTTTCTGGCCATGGGCTGTTAACGTACCGTCGATATACTCGAGTTCAGAGGGATCAAGTATCACAGTATCAATACCTCTAGCTTGGAGCAGTTGACAGGCTAACTCAAACTCTAAGAACATGAACTGACTCTCGGGGTCATTGTCCACAATGGCTATCCGATTGGGCATAGCAACAGCGGACTGTCGCTGCCATTCCTGTTTGAACATGTCAAACACTGCTTCCTCGAACCTATCTAGCATTTGATTGGTTGCAGCGCTCTGCTCTGAGGGGTTGCAACAGCGTTTTTGTGCGCGAGCGAGCAACACATTCAGAAATGCGCCACCGGCATTAGTATTGACCTCGATGAGCTGAGGTCCATCGCTACCCAAGTGAAAGTCATAACCCATGAGGGCCCCTATTGGGCCTGGGTCGAAAGCAGCTATTTCTGGTGCCCACGACAGCACTTGCTCTTGATACAATGGCAGTTCGGCAGCTGACTCGATAGCCCTGACGATTCGCTCCATCGCCTCTATCTCTGTTTTGGGAACGAACACGGGTGTTGCTGAAAAAAGCTTATTAAGCTCGTTCGCTCCTATTGGATTGTTCCTAGTTTCTACCAATTGATCTTGAAGGCTTGTATTAAGCGCTTTACGATCAAGGGTAATGCAGTAGCACTCTTGGTTAAGTCGATTTGCAAGACCGTCATTTTTTTCGTTGTTATTAGTTGGGTGTTCCATTTAGAGTCCGTCGCTAAGTAGAGTACTCACGCTGACATACTCTAGTAAAAAGTAAAAAGTAAAAAGTAAAAAGTAAAAAGTAAAAAGTAAAAAGTAAAAAGTAAAAAGTAAAAAGTAAAAAGTAAAAAAGGTTCTTGGCGTATTTAAGTAGTGCTAGCTACTTTCTAATGTTTCATTCCCTGAGACTAAATCATTATTTCGTTCATTTTTAATTAATATCTTTGCTAAGAGTAAACCCAGCTCAAATAATAGCCACATAGGAATCGCCAACAACAGCATTGATACACCATCAGGCGGTGTCACTACCGCGGCGATCCCAAAACAGCCGACTATGATATAACGACGCTTATCTTCTAAAATTTGAGTAGAAACGATTCCGGCCATTATCAGCAATAAGGTAACCACTGGAATCTCAAAAGTCAGTCCAAACACCATAAATAGCTTGAGGGCAAAGCTCAGATAACTGTCAATATCGGTCATTGGTATAACGTTCTGCGGAGCGAACATAATAAAAAATTTCAATACCCCTTTGAGTACGACAAAGTAGGAAAAAGCAACACCAGCATAAAATAGAAATATCGAAGATAGCAGTACAGGAATGGCAATTTTCTTCTCTTTTTTATATAAGCCGGAAGCTACAAATGACCAAATTTGATACAGGATATAAGGCATTGCTAAAAATGCGGCGACGAATATCGTTAAGCGAATGGGTGCCATAAAGTTTGACGTTATATCAGTGGCAATCATGGTCGAATTGATGGGTAACTGCGCCACTAATGGGTCTGATAAAAGATTATAAAGCTCGCGTGAAAATCCCACCAATACTAAGAATATAATTAAGACGACCACGCATATTCTTATTAAGTGCGTACGCAGCTCGATTAAATGTCCGGTAATAGGCATATCGCCAAGCGTACCTAACGTATCTCCAGACTCACTATTCTGTGTTGTATCTGTTGGCGCCTCAAACTCTATATCTGTTATTTTTTCTTGTCGACTTTTTTGCCGTTTAAATAGGCTCACTGATCCGCCTCCTGTTTAATGAACGAGGAGGTAGTATTCTGTTGATGGTCTTTATCATAAGGGGTGATTGACTGATGTGAAGCGTCTAGGCTTTGGTTCTGTGACTGCTCAAACTTTTGCATACTGCCACGCATTTCTGCTAATTCGCGCTTCATATCCGACTCGGTCTGACGAATCTTTGCCAGCTCATCTTGCATCTGTTTTCGTGTCTCAGCTAGATCAAGCTCAGCTTCTATTTCAGATTGTAGAGTGGATACTGTACGGCGCAGTTTGGCATACCATTGCCCAGCGGTACGTGCGGCTTGCGGCAGTTTTTCTGGGCCCAATACGATTAAAGCAATGACGCCAAACAAGAGTAATTCGGAAAACCCAATATCAAACATAACAGTCACATATATTAATAGACTACTTAGTGCCGCTATTTATAAGCGGCGCGCTTCATACTTTAGGCTGGTCATCAGTGGAAATAGGGCTGATTTCCATATCATCAGCCTGATTACCTACACGCGTATTTAAATCATTACTTGCAGCTGGCGTACTATTTTCATGGCTAAGCACATGATTTTTGCGAGCATTCTCAGGTTCTTCATCTTTGACCGCTTCTTTAAAACCCTTCACCGCACCGCCTAAATCTTTACCTGCATTTTTAAGCTTGGCAGTACCAAATACGACCACCACTACGACCAATAAAATCAGCCAATGTGTAATAGAAAAGCTGCCCATAACGGTATCCTTATATTTTGTGATCTTGTTTAGACCAGTATGTGTCAGTGTGCTTTAGAACACTTTTTACCGTACCAGAATTATAGTTTCAAACGGCGCAATCGCAGCGCGTTAGCAATCACCGAGAATGACGACAAGCTCATCGCTGCCGCTGCTATCATCGGACTGAGCAGAAGCCCAAATATGGGATAGAGCACACCTGCGGCAATAGGAACACCAAGTGCATTGTAGATAAAGGCAAAAAACAGATTCTGTCTGATATTGCGCATGGTGGCGTGGCTAAGCTTATAAGCTTTGGCAATGCCCATTAAATCACCTTTTAGCAGGGTAATGCCCGCACTCTCCATCGCCACATCGGTACCGGTTCCCATAGCGATACCAACATTAGCTTGCGCTAGCGCTGGTGCGTCGTTGATACCATCACCCGCCATAGCGACCAATTTACCGCTGTCTTGCATTTCTTTGACGATACGGTTTTTATCCTCTGGTGAGACATCCGCATGAACTTCATCAATACCTAGTTTATTGGCGACTGCCTGCGCGGTTTTTTCGTTGTCACCGGTTAGCATCACAACTTTTAAACCTGCGTCATGAAGCAGTGAAATAGCCTCTTTAGTGCTTGGTTTAATAGGGTCAGCAACTGAAATAATACCAGCAGCTTTACCGTCTATAGCCACAAACATTACCGTTTCACCGTCTTTTCTACGGACATCAGCTTTAGTGGACAGCTCATTATCAAAACTATTTAGGCTTTCCATAAGCTTAGAGTTACCAATAGCGACTTTCTTACCATCGACCACGGCTTGTACGCCTTCGCCAGTAGTCGAATTAAAGTCAGTAGCTTTAGGAATAATGAGTGATCTTTCTTGAGCTGCTCTAACGATAGCTTCTGCTAAAGGATGCTCGCTAGCGCTTTCTACTGAGGCTACCAATGCGAGGAACTCGTCTTCATCTTGACCTACCTGCGCATCAATTGCGGTAAGCTCGGGCTTACCAGCGGTCAGTGTTCCGGTCTTGTCGACGACAATGGTATCGACTTTTTCCATACTCTCTAACGCTTCAGCATTTTTGATGAGGACGCCGTTTTGCGCGCCTTTGCCGGTACCAACCATAATGGACATCGGCGTCGCTAGACCAAGGGCACAAGGACAAGCAATAATCAGTACCGCAATCGCGTTAACCAAAGCATAGGTCATAGCGGGCTCAGGGCCGAATATCGCCCAGACAATAAAGGTTATGATAGAGCTGACAATAACAATAGGTACGAACCAACCCGCCACTTGATCTACCAAGCGCTGGATAGGCGCGCGGCTACGCTGGGCTTCAGCAACCATTTGTACAATTTTAGATAATACTGAATCTGCTCCAACATTGACCGCTTCGACTAATAGCGTTCCGGTGCCATTTACCGTACCACCAGTCACTGTATCTCCTGCTACTTTTGATACAGGGATTGGCTCACCCGTCACCATTGATTCATCAACATTACTATTACCATCGATCACTGTACCATCTACGGGTAGTTTCTCACCTGGTTTAACCCGTAGCTTATCGCCAGTGACGACCTCATCAAGCGAGACTTCGACTTCTTCACCGTTTTCATCGACACGTCTTGCGGTTGGTGGTGCGAGCTCAAGCAAAGCTCTAATCGCACCTGAAGTTTGACTTCTAGCTTTGAGCTCTAATACTTGACCCAGTAGCACCAAGGTCACAATGACCGCTGCCGCTTCATAGTAGACTCCGACTTGACCAGAGGCATCTCTGAAACTGTCTGGGAAAATATCGGGAAAAAAGGTCGCGACAATACTAAAAATATAAGCAGCGCCTACGCCTATCGCAATCAAGGTAAACATATTTAGATTGCGGCTTTTTATAGACTGCCAGCCACGGACGAAAAACGGGGCGGCGCCCCAAAGCACTACAGGGGTCGCGAGCACTAACTCAGCCCATTGTAAGATCTTTGAGGAGATACCATACTGACTAAAATTAACTACGTTTAAGTCAAACATACCGCTCATCACATATATTAATAGCGGTACAGTCAACACGGTACATATCCAAAAACGACGAGTCATGTCGTCAAGCTCTGAGGTGTCCTCTTCACCGATAGTAAGCGTTTCGGGCTCAAGCGCCATACCACATATCGGACAACCGCTATTTCTAACGTCTCTCACTTCAGGATGCATAGGACAGGTATATACCGTGCCATCGTAATCAGCAGGTACTTTATCGTATTTACCGCCTTTAACAGATTTTACTCCGCTACTATCAGTATCCTTTCCATGACAACTGGCGTGACTATCATCTTTAGCAACTTCGTCTTCA
>NZ_JADQAM010000014.1:15999-33066 GCF_022129405.1 Psychrobacter sp. Ps2
GGTTTAAGAAACATGCCACATATTGGGCAGTCACTTTTTTCAACATCTCTTACTTCTGGATGCATAGGACAAATATAAATCGTGCCGTTATAATTTTCCGGTATCTTGTCGTACTTATTGCCTTCGACAGACTTTAACTCAGTACTATTATTAGCATCCGCTCCATGACAATGCGCATGACTATCTTCATGGTTGTTGGATTCAGCAACCTCGTCTTCAGGTTTAAGAAACATGCCACATATTGGGCAGTCACTTTTTTCAACATCTCTTACTTCTGGATGCATAGGACAAATATAGACCGTACCGCTATAATTTTCCGGTACTTTATCGTACTGACCACCTTTGATAGATTTTTCATCGGCAATATGTTTCATAAAACCACTCCTTGAAGACAATAAATAAAGCTTTTAAAGCACAATCATCAACCTTTAATTGCTATTCATCTAATTACTAATCTAGATATCTCGAAAATTAAGTTTCAATTGGAACTTAATCTTTATTACGCAAATATTTGAGTAAGGCCATAATAGTCAATATCAGTACCGCAAAAACCAGTACTGTAAACAATAAGGAGATAATAGATTCTCCCCAACCCATACCGTGCATCGATCCATTCATCATGCCGTGCATAGTCCCGTTCATCATACCGTGCATCATAATAACCATTACAAGGACTCCTTATTTGTTATTTCCTTAGTATAAGTAATGATATAGTGCTAGTGTGTGAACGTACACCTCTCAATAGTCTGCTTACTTAATAACACCTAATACAAAGTGCTCAAAATTTGTGACTGCCTATTCCAACTCATCAATAAGCGCTTGCATCTCACCGATTTCACGCTTTTGTGCTTCGATAATGTCATCAGCAAGCTGGCGTACACGTGGATCTTCGATATCAGCACGCGAACTGGTCAAAATAGCAATCGAGTGATGCGGTATCATCGCCTGCATCCAATCCACTTGATCGACCGTTTGTTGTGATCTAACGCCCCATAAACCAAAGGCAAATAGCACGACACTAATCCCATAAACCATTAGATTGACCTTAGTCTTTTTATACATATTGGTCATAAAGGCGAGCATAATAATAGCCATCATAGCGCCCATATATAACGCCATATAAGCTCTGGTTTCGCTAAAATAAACGTGATCCCATTGATAAGTATTAAAATACATCATGATAAACATCACGACTGTCGATGTTAAAATCATGATTGTGAACTTTACATAAGGGTTCATTTGCTTCTGTTTATTATCCATATGGTTATTCATATTCTTGTCCTTAATTTAGTAAAAAGGCACCTAAATAAAGAGGTGCCTTTTTTTAGAGCTAGTGTTATAAACTGTTGTTACTTACATGGTTAACACTAGAACCAAAATTTCACACCAGCTGTAACGCTACTAGAATCAACAGCTTCGTCTTCTTGACGTCGCAAATCTCTTGCGTTGCCTAAAGCGGTCTCATAGCTGATACCCACATAAGGCGCGAGCTGACGACTTAACATCTCGTAAGTAAGCCTAACGTCAGCCCCAAACTCATTAAAGCCTTTAGTAATATGGTTATCTGTATCATCTTTGCTAAATGCCGTCAGCTCTACTTCTGGAATCACTACCCAATGTTGATCTAAGCGCCACTCATACTCCGCACCTAGATCTAGACGAACTTGCCCATCAGTATATAAATAAGCTCTAGCATCGGTTTCGATGAAGTAAGGTGCAGTGCCTGCAATACCAGCCATCACGGCAGATTTATCATTTTCGGTATCATAAGCAACACCGGCTTCCCCATTCCAAAAAATACTAAGTGGCTTCCAGTAAGATAGTGAGGTTAAGCTATCAATTTCTTTATCATCTTTAGTTTGGATACTACCTTCGCTACGTAGCGTTACGCGGTTGCTGTCTGTACCGTACCACGTATCAAACTCATAATTGATTTGATCATCGTCAAATTGATAGCCCAGATCGTCTACTGATACGCCCCATAACGGTAAGCTACCCATCATCACAGGCTTACCAAAGCGACCATAGGGAACACCGTTTGAATAGTCAGGACTGCGAGCATCAGCTGGAGCTTTACCACCTTGCATACCTGACATATCCATACTGCCATGGTCCATGCCTGACATATCCATACTGCCATGGTCCATGCCTGACATATCCATACTGCCATGGTCCATGCCTGACATATCCATGCCACTGTGATCCATATCCGACATGTCCATACCAGACATATCCATTTTGCTATGATCCATATCCGACATGCTCATACCAGACATATCCATGCTGCTGTGATCCATATCTGACATATCCATACCAGACATGTCCATACTGCCATGATCCATGTTCGACATCTCAGCAGCGTTTGCTAAAGGTGACATTAGTAGCATCAAAGATGACATGCCAATAAACGGTAGACCTACTTTATATATTTTCATAATAAGGCTCATATTCGAAGGTTTATTAAACAACGGCAACTTCTCTAAACATCCCTGCTTCCATGTGATAGAGCAAGTGGCAATGCCATGCCCATCTGCCAGCTTCTCCGGTGACATCAAAGCTTATCTTTTGTGCAGGCTGTACCATTATCGTATGCTTACGTACTTGAAACTCACCTGAAGGCATCCGCAGATCGCTCCACATACCATGCAAATGCATGGGATGATTCATCATGGTGTCATTGACTAAGGTAATACGTACGCGCTCGTTGGGCTTAATATTGACCGGTGCGGCATCTTTGAACATAACCCCGTCTAGAGCCCAAATATAGCGCTCCATGTTTCCCGTCAGATGTATTTCAATCTCTCTGGTGGGTTTGCGCTGCTCTGCCATTATCTCATCGCCGACAGAGCGCAACTGACTATAATTCAAAACCTTTCTATCAATGTTACGTAGATTAATACCAGGGTCATCAAGGTTCATACGCGGACTATCAACGCGCATATCGGACTTAAAGTCATATTCTGTTTTGGCATGTTTAGCGTTATAGCCATTCGATCCCATGGCGCCCATCATGTCGGCCATCGTCAGCCATTCGATTTTGTCCATAGCAGGTATCGCAGGACGAGCACCTTTTTTGGTAGCAAGCGTTGTCGCAACATAGCCTGACCGATCTATGTTTTGAGCAAATATGGTATGCGCGTCTTTAGTGGGCGTCACGATGACATCATAAGTCTCGGCCACCCCAATACGGAAATCATCGATATCGACGGGACTGACATCAATCCCATCCGTCGCGACGACTTTCATTTTTAGGCCGGGGATGCGTACATCAAATATCGTCTGCGCTGAACCATTAATAAAACGTAGTTTGACAGGCTGTCCAGCCTTGACAAGTTGCGTCCAGTTAGCCGCTGTGGTTTTACCATTCATCAGATAGGTAAAGGTTTTTTCACCAGACAGATCAGTAAAGTCTGTCGGCATCATCCGCATCTGATTCCACATTTTGCGCTTATCAAAAGCAGCTTTTAGATCTGTTGCGGCAATATCGGACAGTAGCTTTTTAAAATCTGGTAAATGATAATTATCAAAGTCTGCGCGTTGCTTTAATAGTTTAACCAAGTTGTGCGGGTCACGGTGCGTCCAATCACTGAGCAAAATGACATGGTCTTCCTCGATAGGATGACGTTCGCGCCCTTTCGGCTCAATGACGATGGCCCCGCGCATACCGGTTTGTTCTTGGAATCCAGTGTGCGAGTGATACCAATAAGTGCCAGATTGTTTCAGCGTAAATTTATACGTAAAGGTGCTATTTGCTGGTATACCATCAAAACTAATGCCGGGCACGCCATCCATCTCAAACGGTACTAGTAGACCATGCCAATGAATAGAGGTCGACTCATTCATTTGGTTATGGACGCGTATCACTACCGTATCGCCCTCGCGCATTTTTAGCGTTGGCGCTGGTAATGAGTCATTAATGAGCGTCGCCGTGCTTGACTTGCCATCAACAATGATGGGTTTTTTGCTGACATAAAGATCAAACTCTTTGCCTGTCAGTATGGGTACTTTATGATCGGGTTTATCACTGTTAATAGTAGCGCCCTGACTGCCTGAGCGACTCGATTGTCCCAATGCGCTACTAGCAATAGTCGGCATCAATGAAGCACCAAGGACAGCAGAGGATCCGGTTAAAAAACGTCGGCGGTTCAGTATGTTCTGTTTATTCATAATGATGACCTAATTTAATTTGAGAGATGGTGGTTAAGCTTATAGTTATAATATTTTCGATATTTAACAGAATCTATTCACATCTAAGCCAACACTACAGCTGCTGCTGAGGAGACTCAATAGCAGCATAGGCTTCTGTGGTGCCGTCTTTATTAAGCTGCATTACCTTATAAGGCATGAATTTACCTTCATACTCCATACCGGGGCTACCAACCGGCATACTCGGTACGGCAAGTCCAATAGCTTGTGCAGGAGGATTTGCTAAGAATTCAGCCATGTGTTTAGCAGGGACATGCCCTTCAAAGACAAAACCGTCGGTGGTAACGGTGGTATGACAAGAGCGCATTTGCTGTGGTACGCCATAACGCTCCTTAAATAAGGATAGATCTTCCACATCGTGCGTGGTTGCACTTAATCCATTGTTTTTTGCATAGCCTACCCATTCTTTACAGCAGCCGCAGTTGGCATCTTTATAAACCGTGGCTGAGACGTTTTTGAGTAATGATGACGAGCTGTTAACGGGAGCATTTGTAGGAGCAGAACTTTCATTTTGTACTTGTGCATTCTGGGTAGCAGACTGTTCAACCTTTACTGGTTGAGAATCAGAGCCACTGGTATTAGATTGGCTGCAAGCGGCTAGCGTTAACGAGAGTGACGATGTCACCACCAATAAAAGGACACGACCGGATAACCAGCTATGTCCATTAGAAAGCACATGTGTGTAATGTCTCATTAAATTACTCCTAAACGTCTATTGTTATGCTCGATATTCTAAAAACTTACACCCTATATTTGAATTCTTATGTACTTAACTAAAAACATTAAATGCAGCACTGTTCAGTACTGCATTATTAATAGCGACAACCGTGAGTTAGGAGGCTTTCATATCTAGAAAGTATTAATGCTGCATTCCAGATCCATCATCCGACATATTCATATCACCATCAAATGACATGTCCATCATATCGCCATCTATCCTAGTGGTTAGCATCGTGTACTGAGCTTCATCTAATTCAGGTAACGATCTGATAAAAGCAACCATTGCCCACATTCTAGCGTCATCATGGGACGCGCCCCACGCAGGCATTCCAGATGCCATAATACCGTGCTTGATTGCCCAAAAGCTTTGCTTTGCACCGTCTTCTGTTTGATAACGTTTGACAATATCAGCCTTGGTAAAGTTGGGCGGCTTTGGATATAAGTCCTCACTAAAGTCAGTTTGTGCCACTCCCGGAGACAAGTGACAGCCTGCACACATATCCTTATAGTCCGCGCCACCAGAACTGATTAGCTCAACCTTCTCTAAATCTGGTACCACAATATCTTTACTGGCATTTTCTATGGAACGATTGCGAGCAGTTTCTAAAAAGCTAAACATCATTGGGCTATGCTCTTGGTCAGCTCCCACATTGACAACGCCACTAGTAACAACCGCAAACACGCTAACGATTGCCACAAATACGGTAAAGAGCGCACCCAATAAAAATTGCATATGTTTTCCTAAAAATTTATTTCCGTTAAGTGTTGACTGCTATTTAACAGAGCTAAAATTTTTAAGATTTACTGTCGTTAGTAACGCAGTGTTTTTGGTACATTTGCTTCATTTTACCCATGTTAGCCATCATCGCTTTCATGGCAGGATCGCTCATGTCCATCTTGCTATGATCCATTTTTCCCATCATATCCATATGCTTTTGCATTTTTTCACAGTTCATTTGATCTTTTTCAGCATGCATTTTAGGGTCATGCGCCATAGCTGAGGTCGATACGACAAGAGCGATGGCCGTCATTGCGATTGATTTAGACAGTAATTTAAATTGTGACATGATTAATTCCTATTGTTTGGATTAAAGGTTATTGAGTTCAATAGCTGTTAAACCAGCCTAAATGATACATCATTCATTCTGACTGGCAGATGACGTTAAGATTACAATGCTGTCATTCTCACTGCTTTAGATTCTAATGCGCGATATATTCATTTAATATGGCTTCAGCATTTCTATCACGATCGCTACCATATTTTTTTACAAAATACTTTTCAGACTGCAAATGTTGATCTTGATGTTGAACCTGACAAGCCACTCTGGCGTCGACATAACTTTTCTTTTGCTCTTTGGACATTTGTGCATCATTATGATCTGCGTTTCTTGCAAAACTAGTGAGCGCATCACAATTACCGAGAACAGAAGCATCTAAGTTTGTGGTATGCGCATTGGCCGCTGACATGCCCACTAACATCGATACTGAAAGCAAAGCTGCTTTTTTTAATGAACTATAATTTTTCATATAAGACCCTTTAAAGATAAATAACAAACTGTTTAAGTAGGATAATTGCTTTACTCGTAGAGGCAGTCTGTATCAGAGACAAGCCAATATGCGGCGTTGATTTAGAATACTAAATGGTGGCTGACAGCTAGATGACACGGATATTACATGTTCGTTAGGAACAGCATAATATTGTCATCTTCTTGTCATTAAAACCAAATACCAGCATCTGTCTCTATCCAAAGAACACTGTTATAACAAGGGTTCCTGATAAATATATGGCTGATAAGCTAACAATGTTAGTGATACGCTGTTGACAACTATAATGATATAAAGGTAAGCAACGATGAAAGTACTGTTAGTAGAAGATGAGAAAAACCTTGGAGAATATATTAAGAAAGGCTTAACTGAGGCCGGTTTCATCGTGGATCATCACATGACAGGTTTAGATGGCTATCATGCGTTAATGACTGAAGATTTTAGTGTGGTTTTGATGGATGTCATGCTACCTGACGTCAGTGGCTTTGAGTTGGTACAGCGCTACCGAGCTGCTGGAAAGCATACGCCAGTTTTATTTTTAACGGCTAAAGATGATTTAAGCGATCGGATCAAAGGTATTGAAATTGGTGGCGATGATTATCTGACCAAGCCTTTTGCTTTTGCCGAGCTAATTGTCCGAATAAAAAGCCTATTGCGGCGTGCCAATCAATCAGACTATAAAAGCTCTGTCATACATATGGCTGACCTAAAAATGGATATTGCTAAACGCACTGTATATAGAGGCGATACCAACATAAAATTGACTGCTAAAGAATTTGCTTTATTACAACTTTTCTTAGAACGTCAAGGTGAGGTACTGCCACGCACTGTGATTGCCTCACAAGTATGGGACATAAATTTTGACAGTGATACAAATGTCATTGACGTCGCTATAAGACGGCTACGGATAAAAATCGATGATGGTTTTGACACCAAGCTTATTCACACAGTACGCGGTATGGGCTATCGATTAGAGCCACTGAATGTCGGAGCAGACAGTAGCATGGGCGACGATGACACCAACAAAGATGATCTAAAATAAAATGAGAGATAAATTTAAGAATCGACGCTGGCCTTTGTTATGGCGTACTGTTTTTTTACTGACAATATTTGTTGTTATCTCTCAAGTTGTTATTTATATATGGGTTCAGCGCTCTGTTAACGAGCACTTTGAGCAAATGGACTCAGAGATTATTACCCATGCAGCTTTTAACCTGCGTAAACGCATGGTGAATTTTAACGATCACATAGAACCTTTTACAGTGTCAAAGTCGCAAGCGCTAATTGATGCCAATCATCTACATTCTTCTTGGTTAGACTATGATTTAAAAACGTTAATATCAGACAAAAACGGCAATTTATTGTCCAGCGATCCCAGTAATTTCATCAATGATCTACCGGCAGATTTTAGCTTGTTACAACTATTGCAGGACTATCGCGATCAGCAGTTTATGATCAAGATAAATAATAGGCATTACCGAGCCATTATCATTACACATCAAGAGGTTTTGGCATTTATTGCTCTACCTATCGATGTGCATCATCAATATCTTATCCAGTTTAATCGCCAGCTGAGCTTGATACTTATCGCCATTACCTTATTATTGGTTTCAGTAGCAGCACTAAGTGTACACTGGGGTTTTGCTCCCCTAGCTACTATCGTACAAAAGATGAAAGGCATTAATCTTCAAAGGTTAGATGAAAGAATTGTGGTTGGCGATATGCCGTTAGAATTACGTCCACTAACGGAGTCTTATAATTCTATGATGGTCAAGCTTGAAAGTAACCTTGAATCATTATCACGGTTTTCAGACAATATCGCCCATGAGCTACGTACGCCAATAGCGACGCTGAGTACGCAAACGCAAGTCATGTTAACTAAGCCAAGAGAAAGCGACGAATACATTGAGCAATTGCATCATCAGCATGATACGTTAAAGCAGTTATCCGCCATGATTAACGATATGTTATTACTGGCAAAAACTCAAAAAGAGCTGAGTGATTCGCAAATCAGTCATGTCGATATAGAGAGCTTGATCACAAAGCTTATAGATTATTATGAGATGATTGCTGAGGATCGTGAGATAATCTTTGAAAAATCGGGTGATTTTAAAACAGTACTAGGTGATAAAGGCTTATTGCAACGGCTGTTTGCCAACCTGATGTCAAATGCGATTTATTATGCGGCTAGTAATAGCACTATTATGATATCCGCTACTGTCCTCACTTCAAGCACCTCGCTTAATGCGCCAAAAGACGATATTCAATCCCCAGAGCAGCTCTGGTTAAGAATAACTATGACCAACCGTCTAGACAAACCATTAAATCAGATTGAAGCCGATAAACTGTTTGAGCGATTCTATCGTCATGATAAAACGAATACGATGCATTCAGGAACAGGCTTAGGCTTAGGCTTATCTATTGTGCAAGCTATCGCCAATGCTCATAATGGCAAAGTTAGTATTACTATCAAAGATGAGTGTCTTTTTGAGGTTGCTGTAAAGTTGTTGATTGCCAGGTAGTAAATACCTTCATACTGTCTATGAACCGCTCAGATTAGATCGAAGGCGAGTTTACTTGGAAGGTCTCTCTATCCATAAGATGAGATTCTGACTTGCGATAGTTGTACTTTTCAATTGTTGGACAAAAAATTTCTTATATAAGCCTATTTCATACATTCTGTTACCAATAATTATGATGCCTTTATGATGATTCATCCTCAGTATGATCCCGTAGCGCTTTCCTTGGGTCCATTGGAAGTGCACTGGTATGGGCTAATGTATTTGCTAGCCTTTGCTGCCGCTTACGGTTTGGCTTGGTATCGCAGTACCAAACGCGACAATTGGACCACCGACATGGTCTCTGACTTAGTCTTTTATGGCGCGCTTGGTGTCATCTTAGGCGGTCGTATTGGCTATGTGCTGTTTTATCAGTTCGGTGAATTACTCCAAAACCCTGCCTATATATTAAAAGTCTGGGAAGGCGGTATGTCTTTCCACGGCGGCTTTATCGGCGTCATGCTAGGTATGTGGTTCTTTGCCCGTAAATATAAAAAGACTACCTTTCAAGTATTCGATTTTATCGTTCCTTGTGTACCAACCGGCTTACTGTTTGGGCGTATCGGCAACTATATCAATGGCGAATTATGGGGTCGCGTCTCAGACGGTGGCTATAACTGGCTGACCTACTTTCCGCAAGCCGCGGCGTTTGATATGGAGCAATTACAGAGCAATCCACAATTGCAAGAATTGATGATTGAAGTCAATGGTCAATACATATTGCCTCGTCATCCATCACAGCTATATGAAGCCTTTGCCGAAGGTCTGCTGCTATTTATATTCTTATGGTGGTATTCATCAAAACCACGTCCACGTATGGCCGCCTCCGCTGTATTCTTACTAGGCTATGGCATCAGCCGCTTTATCATTGAATTCTTCCGCCAGCCAGATGCTGACCAAGGATTCATATTATTAGGTTGGATGACCAAAGGGCAAATCTTAAGCGCGCCGATGATTATCGCCGGCTTAATCATGCTGATTTATGCTTACAAACGCGGTATTTATGATTGGGGTAAGCAGTCTGCATATTAGAAATAAGTGTCGAGGTGCATGAACAAATAAATATAAATGCAGTTCTAACAAGATACATTCCATTTGCAGAATTAATACCTATGTTAGTACAAGGATTTTTATTCCTAAACCTAATTTTTTCATCAGATAGTGGAACTTCAAAAGCTAAAAATAAATTTGGATATGTAACTTTTTATGTCAATGTAACCTATTTTAGATGTTATCTGTCTTTAAAATAACCAATTTCTTAGAAATTAATACAAGGAACTACATGATGTATCGCAACAATTACGTAAGATTACATAGTTCCTTAGCGAATTAAAATTCATATTGACACTATAAATTAGTATATTATTTTAATAATTGGTTAAACCCTATATAGCATAATTACTTCACCCACTAAAAAAACGTTTGAGGATTAAATCTAAATTAAGGATTTAATCCTCAAACGTTTTTTTCTGCTTATCAAACAGGAGATATTGTTGTCAGGTTGGTCAGCTATATTCTATAAATGTTACACGAAATTACATTATAAAATAGGTATTTTTTATCATTTTATAAGCTTAAAAAGAGCTTTTATCAGATTTTTATTAGTGATGACATGCTTTACAGCCTATGCTAAAGTCCGATTTGTGTTTTGGCTAACAGTTTGACTTCCAATAAATTTATAAGGTTTTAGCGAAATCGTTGATAATGCCGGCCGCCTATGGAATAAGGGTTTGCAGCATAATTATTAGTCACCACAATGTGTATATTCTTGAGTTGTTGAGATTTAATTGACTGCTCTGTTATGGACAACAGACCATTTTGAATTAACCGTAGGTATTAGATTTATGAAACAGGCCTTATTGATTTTGTCAGTACTGGGTATGGGCATAGCACAAACGAGTACTGCTGCTGTAACGACCTTTCAAACAAGTAATAATATAACCAATATTTCTGCGGCATCAAACTACAGTTCGTCAAAAAATATTTATAGCACCAAAAGTGGTGCTTATGTTTCTAGCAATGATGAAATCAGTCAAGCAATTAGCAACTTAAGTGCGCAGGCTCAACAAAAAGAGAAACAGCTTTCGTTATCAAGTAGCCGCTTATATGCTGAAAGACAACAGCAGCAAGTCAATACTATCCCTGATAGCAATTCAGCACCCGCTATCGCTGCTGCTCGCGCTTCACGAGTGGCTCTATCTAGCAGCTCTGGATACTGTGCCCGTTACGTACGTAAAGCACTACAATCAGCTGGTTATGAGTTCACTCCAAATCCTTCAGCCTATCAGTACGCTACTCGTGGCACACTTGATAAAGCAGGTTTCAGCAAAATCAGCAATGATATGCCAACCCAAGTAGGTGATGTTATTGTCTATGATCGCTCATCAAAGCGTCCACATGGCCATATTCAAATTTTCGATGGTACAGATTGGATTTCTGACTTCCGTCAGAACAGTATCAGCCCATACAGTGGTGTCTATGCTTATACGACATGGCGTGATTCAAAATATGTGGATGACGCATCCGCATCAGATCGTAATATCTACCTTGCTATGAATGATAAATAAGACCTGAGAAGTCAGCACAACATATTTATTGCTTTTCTCCAACCCAGTAGTGATCTTACTATCATTGCTGGGTTTTTTTGTGCTTAACATCAGGGTGTATTTAACCTTTCATGATTTGATCAGTCAGAAATAGACACTACTGATATCATTACTCATTACAAGAATTATCGGCAAGCGCGTTTAAGATGCCACATGATACCGCTTGTGCACTACCTGCACATTTCTGGCGCAAAACTGAGAAATTTTTGGATTGCTAGCATTACAAGACAAATTACGAAACGACGCTCATGAAGATGTGGCTTAGCTCAAAGCGTATGGGTAAACCACCCCGAGTTCGTCGTACTCTCTAAGACTGTTTAGTCTCCGAAAACCTGAGGCGGTTCAGATGGTTTTTTGAGAGATTATGACACTCTCAAAGCGATTTGAAGTACTTGAGAAAGTTGATTATGATAGCACCTAAAGATTTACCAGAGTCATATCGAAAGACTAAACAAAAAAATGCCTCTGGGAGTTGACTCCTAGAGGCATTTAGTTTTTAATGTAGCTAACGGTTACAGAGTGCGTCAACACCCTGTAACGAACAAATAAGCATACGCAGTGCGTTATTTGAACAGCATTAAATGCCCGTGTAGGTGCATTTTATCCAAAAACTGCTTTCATATCAACCTTATTCACTATACATTTTAAAAACTGCTTGTTCGCTCGTTACATCCTTGTGCTGCTCTCTTTGTACCCGTTACCCGTCAAATGGGTGGCAGGCCTCGGCGACGACTGCGTTTGACACAGGGGTAAGCTCTCGACAGGGGGTTCTAGACATATTGAGCAACGCAATGAGTGGTTACTCGTGCATATCGTAGCGGTATATTGGGTTTATGCCCTTGCTAGCGTATGACAGCACAGTAGCGGTTAAGAGCGTGTCTAGGCGGTGCTATCAGCCGTAATCTTAACAACCGTAGCTTGATACAGTGATACGGTCTTGATGACGCGATGGGCGATGAAGTCGGCATGACTAATCACATCAAATCCAAGGAATGCACTAAAGCGATTGTGAGTATTTTATCTACTCATAATCGCTTTAGGGTGAGTGTTCCTTGAAATCTGCTCAAGGCTCCAAAATCAGCATAAATTCACTTAGGCTAATTTAAGTAGTATATAGCCCACTCGGCTATATACTATAAGAGTCCAGAGAAAAATTTAGAATAGTTATTATACAGCAGTCACTTATTCAGTGAGTCGATATTGTCATGGTTGATTCATAAGCTTAGTGTGAATAGAACGAGATCTATGCCTTGGGTAAACTACCTCCCAAACTTATAACTGTTCTTTATCTTGAAATCCTAATTAAACTGAAACCTCGAATACTTTTATTTAGTCAGCATCCAAAGTATTATCTTTGTTTTGAATAAGTATTAGAGCATCTTGTGCTTTCTTAAGTTGATCTTGTAACAGAGTCACTTGTTCCTGCTTTGATAAATGACGGCTTGATAGCTCGCTATATTGTTTATTCAATACGCTATGCTCGGCTTCAAGCTTAGCCTGAGTTTGAGTCAGCTGATTATTAAGTCCTGATAGCTTGTCACGTTCAGCGGTGACTGCCTTTAACTCTCCTTTGATCTCTGCGGTAGCCGTTTGTATATCATTCCGCTCAGTGGTGACTGCCTTTAGCTCTGACTTAGTATTTTTAAGTTCAATCTTTAAACGTGCAATCTCTGCCTTATCACTATCAGCTGTGGCTTTAAGCGTGGCTACCTCACCAAGACTGCTAGTCAGCTCTATAGATTGCTTATCTAATGCATTACTCACCTCTGCAAGCTGTGATTGCGCGGTCTTAGCCTTAGTGCGTTCAAGCTCTAATTCATGCCTAGTATCTAATAGCGTCTGTTTGGTAGCGTCATGGTCAGCTGTGGCTTGCTGTGCGCTTTTAGTTGCTGTTTCCGCAGTGCCGGTCACCTCGTCCAGTTGCTGTAGTAAATCCGCTTGTTCCCCCTCCAAGGTCTTAACCGCTTCTTGCGCTTCGTCCATCTCTGCTTGTGCCTTGATCTTAACCACCTCTAAAGCTTCACGCTCTTTAGACAATCTATCATTAGCCATATCAATAGCCGTCTGCCACATATCAGCCCCAAGCGTGTGCAAGCGTTCTGTGATACCACTAGGTAAGTCTACTTGCTGTAGCTCTTGCTCTTCTTGCTGTTCTCGCTTCCAGCTTTGCATAGCATCACTGATAGTCGTGAATGATCCACCGCCTAGCGCCTTACGCACCTCTGCCAGTGTCGGCTTAACCCCTTGCTCTTGTAATTGGTCTGCTGCTGCATGAATATCTTGTATCGTGAGTGCCATGATTTTGTATCCCTTAATAGTATATTGTAGTATGTTGTATATAATACACTACAATATACAACATACTACAATATAGAATGTAAAAAAACCCCAAGTGATCTTGAGGTCACGGTCATTAAATTATAGTTAGTGATCCGCTAAGTATTCTTCTAGCGCATTATTGATCATTTCTTGATAGTCACCACCTGTTTGCTTGGCTCTATCCTTAAACTTGGCAATGATACTTGGGTTGATGACGCTCGCTTCAGCAGAGAACGCTTGCGGCTTAATACTGCCACGGATAGCGTTTGACCAATCCGTAACTTCTGGAATATCTGATAAATCAATATTGTCATCACTAAGCGTTGCTAAATATTCTAAGTCCGCTTGTTGCTTTGCCGTTAGTGGTGGTAAATCGTCTATTTGATAGCTAACCTTGTTCATATTGCCTCCTCTCACTCTTTGTGGCACGCCTAGCCGAGATAATGCGTATAACCTCGCCACCATCTATGTCTGTCTGCGTATGGGCTACTAATAAGACTGCTGTGCCGTCTATTGTACCCAGCGCCTGCCACCGCTCCTCACCATTTTCATACCTGTCTTGCTGACGCAGGCATAAAGGATCTAAAAAACCCGGGTAGCTGCCTCAAATGATAAACGGTGTTTGCACTGATTGGTGATGTTTTTTTGTTCATCCCATTCAAATCTAATACTCATCTTTTCTCTCAATCAGTATGCTCTTTATAGATTGGCAATTCATCTTGACTGACAGCTGCTACTTTCTGATACTCAAAAGATAGTGGCACTTTATTGGTTTGCGCCACTTGGGTCAAAAATAATTTGATCGCTTGAGACGGTGTTAATCCATAGCTTTCAAATACCGAAAAAGCATTTTCTTTTAGCTCTTGATCGAGCCTAATATTATAATTAGTTGTCGTCATAACATCACTTTTGGCTTATTTATGTACATATAATATAAGCCATTTGTATAGGCTACGCTAGCTCAATTACTCTTTTTTTCTTTGCTATGATTTCTGCTTAGGGAACGTATAGCCTATCGCCAGTAAGTGCTTTTTGTGGGTCTTTAAAAAAGCCTCATCTCTTAATTGAGTGTGTAACCAACTAATAACTTCTTGAGTGCTTTTACCTGATGGTGCGTAACTACCAAACGGTGAGTAGTTAGCCAACAAAGGGGCAAAACGATCAATTTGCTTAACGGTTAGAGGTGGGATATCTCTATCCTCATTATTCTGATTTAGGCCCTCCTGTCCTTTTTTCTTAGTTGGCTTGGCCTTGACGGTGAATGTCAAACCTGTAACTGTGCGTCCACGTTTGATGTTTTCATAGGTGATTTTGATGTCGGTTTTCTGATTAATTTCTTTTATGGGCCCATCAACTGCATTCTCTTTCAAATTGTTGATGCGCTCATACGACTTAGGCGTGCCAAGTTCTTGCCTATATTGATCTAAAGTCATAGAAAAACCACCCTTCCCCTCAGACTTTTTTGCTAGATGGTAAAGGTCTAACGAGTAAGTCAATTTGAGGTTTAAGATATCTTCTTTTAAATATTTAGTGTAAGGGTTGAGCTTATCAAAAACCTGAAGTAAGTATATTACCTCATCTGTAAAATGCATCGATATATAGCCATCTGCATATTTCGACCTGATTAGCCATTGAACCTCTGTATCATCACCATCCTTATCCTCATAAATGAATGTACGCTTCATTAATTTTTTGCTAGCTGATTTCATTTGCTTATAAGCCGAGTTTCTATCTATTCCGCTAAGCTTAGCAAATTCAGAAGACGCAACCTCTATCGGTGTTTTTTCAGTAGCATTATTAACCCTAACCAATGGGCTCGCTAGAATAATGATGCGCTTCTCATCAATAGACATCTCTCTAAAAGCTTGAGTAATTTTATTCTGCATAACAATCCATTTTTCAGGATATTTTTTTTCGTATAGCTCGACATCATTCATTATGACAACCTCATTATGCTAGTTACTTTAAGATACTAGCATAATGCGGGATAAAAGTAGCATTTAAACGGGATAAAAGTAGCATAATGCGGGATAAAAGTAGCATAATGCGGGATAAAAGTAGCATAATAGAGTGCGTAACCCTTTAATAGCAAAGCTTACAGACTGTCTAAAAGTCTTTAAAAGTTTTTAAAAGTAAAAAATATATTTTTATTTTAAATAATAAGGAAAAAACCAAAAAACCGACGGATTTAAGATGATAATTTGATCGACCAATCACTTGTAAAACTGATCAGTAGCTCAGAATGCAATTGTCCATTTACTTAATGTTATTCCACGTTCGCATGGTTCGGATCAAGCTTAGATCTTTGAAGATCTTCAAAAGTATGGTCAAAGATATTTTGAATATCTTCGTCTGTCATTCTGGACAACCCTGTTTTCACATTCTCAATATCAGTCTCATTTTTTGTAGATAGTTTGTCTTCATTTTCAGTAGCCATTATCGACACATCTGTAAACACTTATCAAACCGTTGCTAAAAAGCCTAGAAACCACTCTTATATACGTTTTACGCTCTGTCCGATACGATGGTAGCTAAAGCTATTCTAAAACGCTTAAAACAGCCGATAACCGTCTCCTAACCTTTCGCTAATTAGTAGACGATCCAGCTGTACCTTCAATTAGGCGATTTCTAGCAGCTACTGTGATGATGAATAAATATCAAGCAATGAACCGTGGTCACTGTCCTGACTGCTTTTAGGTGGTGTAAAGCTGCTTGGTGTTTCCTTAGCCTCACTTTGCATCTTATGAGCGATTGATTTTAAAAACTCACGGTGCTTTTTTAAACGAACGTACCTTTCATTATCATGGGCGTCTAAAAATATAGCTTGTAGTTCATGATTGTCATCATCGTCTAATGCGTTGGCCAACCACTCCCCCAACACCTGATGTGCCTCAAGTCTGTCCTGATTGATTTCTTTTTTAATAGCCTGTAACTGCTTTATCTTATCTGCGAATAGATCATCTGATATTACTGACATTATCTCATCCTTTTCTAGTCAACTATGATAGAGTTGATCCTAGCAGTGTACACATAGGGATGCAAGGTAGTAAAATACACAAGACCACATCGTTTCGTGGGCGCAGTAGTATTTTAACCCTCTGTTAAGAGCGAAC
>NZ_JADQAM010000036.1:0-30326 GCF_022129405.1 Psychrobacter sp. Ps2
ATGTCAGATTGAGTAGTCATTGCTTATTCTCCTGTTAATGGATTATAAGCAGTTACACAGTTTTTAGGAAACTCCCGTTTCGAGCCATCCTATTTAGAGAATACGTGGAAAATACAGTTATATAAATCTATAAGAGTTTTTAAACTTCAATCGTTTCTAACAATTATTTGCTTTCAGTAAATGCAGACAACTTCTCAATAGCATGATCTAACACATCTAAACGCGCTTGACGTTTTTCATTGGTCGCAATAACACACCATGGCGCTGTCGTTGTATCCGTGCGCACCAGCATATCTGCTGCAGACTGCACATAGTCTGACCATTTATCACGGTTACGCCAGTCATCATCTGTCAGTTTAAATTGCTTATGCGGTGTTTCTTGACGATCTTCAAACCGTTTAAGCTGCTCTTTTTTATCAATCGCTAGCCAATATTTGATAACCAACGTTCCTGCTGCTGCCAAATCTGCCTCAAAACGATTGATCTCATCATATGCTCGTTGCCATTCATTAGGAGACGCAAATCCTTCGATGCGCTCAACCAGCACACGCCCATACCAAGTACGATCGAAAATAGCGATACGGCTAATACGATTGGTTTGTTCGTCAGGCAATCGCGTCCAGAATCGCCACAAGTAAGGATGCTGGGTCTCATATAACATCGGTGCGCCAATATTATAAATTTGATACTCGCGAGGATCTAGCGGTGCGACCAATCTTTTGATTGCACCGCCCTTGCCAGCAGCGTCCATTCCTTCAAAAGCAAATACAACATGCCGACCTTGGCGTGCGCGTAACAATTCAGCGAGCCTTGCTTGCTTCTCCGCCAACGCCTCACGATAGTCGGACTTACTGATTTTTTTATCTTTAATAGACGTCAGTTGCTTAGGTATCGGTGCAGGTTCAAACTGTTTTTGTTTAGTATCTGAGTTAAGTTCCAGTTTTTCGGACTGGGAATGGTTTTTTGAAGTTTCCTTGCCATTGCCATTATCATTGGTATCTGTCTGACTACTCGCCAGCGCGGTTTGCATAGCGTGTAGCACCAAGTGACAAAAGTTATCAGCGGCCTCTAACTTATCGTCACCATCAATGATGACCCAATCATCCTGTTGACGCAGCAAGGTCGCAGCCACCTCATTAAACTTCTCGATGACTTGCTTATTATTCCAGTCAATTTGATATAGAAACTGCGGATCTGCCTCATCATCCTTTAAGCGACTGTGCAACGTTTCAATATCAACATGAAACCAGCATTTTAATAATTTGGTTTGATTGGCAATGAGATCCTTTTCAAATGCTTTTAGCGTGTCCAATTGCTGCTGTAGATAGTCTTGCCACTGAGCAATAGGAAGCGAATTTTTATTTGTATGATCTTTATCATTTGATAATGCTTCAAGGTTCTCACTATCTGATGTCGCCAGTCGCATGACGTTGTATAATAAATCAGCATACCAATTGCCGAAATATACCATGACGTCACCATGACGCGGCATGGCGCTAGTATGTGCTTGCCAAATAGGTTGATAACTCAATGGCGAATGACCAATGGTTGCCTCAACTTTAAGCAGCCTTGGATCCACCCATTGCCGTAACTGCTTAACGGCGGTACCTTTACCTGCCTGCTCCATTCCATTAACCAGCACCAATAGACCTGTTGGCTTATTGAGGGTCGGCGGCATTTGCTGGCGAGTGGCTTTTAAAGCATACTGAGCTGTTACCAATGCTAATCTAAGCGAATCCTCGTCCAGTGAAAACTGACTCAAAGGATTGGGCTTTAGACGCTGCTCTACAACTTGCTCACTAAATTGTGTACTTACCGCTTGTGGTGCTTTTGGTTCAGTAGTATCATTTTTTTTAGACATGATTACACTCGCTATTGTTATTGGGCTGCTTTACTAATGAATGACTTATGGGATAGCTCTCGATAAGATAACTCTCAACATTTTTATCTCATCGCTCATTTTTATCTCATTTAATCATAGCACTGCACCAATTGAGTAAATAATATTGCTGTGTAACAGATTGGTATTTGTATTCTTAATTATTTTCTTTTAAGGTGAACACAATTTTGGGTATAGGGTAGAACAGTTGTTGCAAGCCTTATAACCCTGACTCACAATATTTAAAACAACTATACTTAAATTTGATTACCCTATTTACTTCTACAGGATTCACTGCTATGACCGCTTTAGCTGATTTACAACAGCATTTGACACGTTTTTGGGCGATGCCTCATCACCAAGATGATGAATTGAATGCTAAGCTCAAAGAAGTACAATCATGGCAACAAGTACGTCTCCAACAGACGCATCGCGAGCTATTTGAACAACCCAAAAACCAGTTAATGGCAGATTACTTTCTCACCCAACTGTATGGCGGCGAAGAGTTCAAATTATTAGCAGAGCAATTGGCACGTATCCTGCCAAAAGCGAAAAAGCTAGAACGTCTTGCCAAAGAGTCAGCCCTAGAGGCTGGTAGCATGGGCATCCAAGCGGCAATTTTTGCTATTGAGCTAGATCTGCATTTAGCCCAGTGGTTACTCTCTCAGGATTTACCAGTAAACGAAGAGAATATGCTAACCGCCTACCGTACTGTCGATGAAGAAGACGAGCGCCGAGTTCAGATTGCTAATCTAAAAGACGTCTGTTATCGCACGGACAAACACCTAAACTCGTTTATGCTCAAAAAAGCCTTTGCACTAGCGAAAAGTACAGCCTATCGTCATGGCTACCAGCCGCTTTATGATTTTATTGATACAGGCTTTAAGGCCATGAAACCTCTGAGTAGCGTCAGCGATTTTATTGAGCCGTTCTGCGAGCGTGAACTGTCCATTATCGATCAGGTTCATGATACGGATAATGGCAGTAAGCCGGTAGCGTTTGATGTATCATAAACTCAATATGTTAAATAGCTAATTGACGCTTACTATTTAACGACTTCCTCCGATAAAGACAATCATAAAAATAAATTCTAGGACAACATGATGACTGATAATGCAAAAGATAGCAGCGCTCCTTCTAATCAAGCCACAACGACTAATGGTCATTTGCAAGACAAACTGGTAAAAGACAGTATTGCTCATAATCAACAGATTAGCGCGCAGATATTACGTAATCAAACAACCAATGTCGTGCCGAGCAAGAATAACAGCGTTGCTAGTGATGACAATAGCGACTTTACTAAAGTTCAAGACCTACCTACTGGAACGCCGCAAGGCCAACAAACCACTATGCCAAACAACGACAAAACGACTCGCACAAATACTTCAGAGCAAACCATAAAACAAACGCTATTCAATCAGCGTGATGATATCAATAATCCGCACACGCCTGAAACAGATGGTAATGAGCAGACGCATTTTGGCTATAAGACCGTCAATAAAGCAGAAAAACAAGCACGTGTGGCTGACGTATTCACTTCTGTTGCCAAAAAATACGACATCATGAATGATTTGATGTCATTTGGTATTCATCGTCTATGGAAGCGCTATGCGATTAGTCTATCAGGCGTGCGTGCTGGTCAGCATGTCCTTGATATCGCTGGTGGTACGGGCGATTTGGCCAAAGTATTTAGCCGTGAAGTCGGTAGAAATGGCCACGTAGTACTATCTGATATTAATGCTGCGATGTTAGAAGTGGGCCGTGAGCGCCTAATCAATGCTGGCTGTAACAACGTTGATTTTGTATTAGCTAACGCTGAAACGTTAGCCCCTTTTGATGACGAAAGCTTTGATTTGGTCACTATTAGCTTTGGTTTGCGTAACGTTACTGACAAAGATGCCGCGCTAAAGTCTATGTATCGCGTCCTAAAGCCAGGTGGTCGTCTATTGATTCTGGAATTCTCCAAGCCAGTATTTGAGCCACTATCTAAAGCCTATGATTTGTATTCATTTACCGCACTGCCAGTGATGGGTAAGCTGATTGCTAATGATGCTGAAAGTTATCAATACTTAGCTGAGTCAATTCGTATGCATCCTGATCAGCAGACACTCAAGCAGATGATGCAACAGGCTGGTTTTGAAAACTGTGATTATCATAACTTGACTGCTGGTATCGTGGCTGTCCATCGCGGCTTTAAAGCGTAACGATAGAGTACGATTGGCAAGACTATTACGTTTAATAGACCATATTGAACTTAACACGAACACACGATGCGCTGATGCAGCTAATGCAAAGGCGCTCACTTACCGATGCGAGAGCCTTATGCTGACTGTCCTTCTATTAGCTGGAGCCGAAAAGCTAATTAACATTGCCATTGCCAGTGATGAGATTACCAAGGCAGGTTTAACTCCGCTTGCAGGTAAAGTGTTACGTCTTAATATGAGACTGCCTGAGATTCATTTAGACATCTTGTTCACTCATGAGCGTTTGCGCTTTGAGCCGGTCACGACGGAAAGTATATTTGAGCCAAGTGGCCAGATGAATGAGCGCCAAAAATCTAGCATGGAGCGCGCACGTTTTGGTCATAGTCGTCCAGATTGTACCATTACTGTAGATAATGCTGCTCAATTGCTCAATCTGATGCGCGGCGCGGAAGGCAACTTGCCAATCGCTGGCGATTACAAGGTGCTAATGCAGCTCAAACAACTGGTTGCAGGGTTTGATCCTGACCTAGCTGGACAGCTTGAACCATTTATCGGTAAACCAATGGCTAGCCAGTTACACCTTCTTATCTCTCAGCTCAAAGGTAGCTGGCGTCATAGTGTCAAACGTGCTTTTGATGACGTTAGTGATTGGGCTAATGAAGTGGCTGGCAATAGCACACCTGACCCTATTGAGGTCGCTGAAGCAAACGATCTTAAACAGCAATTGTTAAAATTACGTGCTGACGTCGAACGTGAAGAAGCCAAACTTGCTGCTATCAAAGAAGAGCAAGCGCAGTTTCTTAATAACTCGTTTCATCAATAGCCGATTGCATCCATCATAAATGAACGCTATTACCGATGGCACTATTTATGATTATGCACAGCGCTTACCCCATTTTCGTCTTTGTTTAGAGTACTTAATCCCATGCTATTATCGCACCGCGCTCGTCTACTTGAGCTTTGGCGTATCGCCGCAATGTATCGCCTTGATACCCATTTTTCTATCGAAGAAGCACCGCAGCTGCAGCCTTTGGCGCGATTGATTCGCATGCATCCAGCAGCATGGGGCAAGAAGCACCAACCAAATGCGATTAAGTATGCGCTTGAGGACATGGGTACGCTGTTTTTAAAACTTGGCCAGTTACTCTCAACGCGTCGCGACTTGGTACCACCTGAGATTATCGCTCAATTAATTCAGTTGCAGGACAAAGTTAAGCCTTTTGACGCTGATATCGCTGTCGCCCAAATTCAACATCCTAAACATGGTCTTGGCCAGTCGATTGAAACCTTGTTTGCTCGATTCGATATCAAACCGTTAGCGGCCGCTTCTATCGCCCAAGTTCACACGGCTGCCCTACATGATGGACGTGAAGTCGTGGTAAAAGTGGTTCGCCCCGATATTCGCACTGTGATTGTTTCTGACTTTGAGCTACTGCGGGAATTGGCAAGTTGGGCATCTGCTCGTATTGAAGCGGCACGTGCCGTTCATATCATCGATATTGTCGAAGACTATCGGCAAGTCATGCTCAATGAGCTTGATTTGACGCTTGAGGCTGATAATACTACTCAAATGCGTAATAATTTCTTGGGTTCAGCACTGATGTATGTGCCTGAAGTTTATGACGCTGCCAAAAACGTGATGGTCATGGAGCGCATCCAAGGCGTCCCTATCTCACAAGTTGAGATGTTCGATCAGTTAGGTTATGACCGTGCAGCGCTTGCAGAAAAAGGCCTAACGATATTTTTTACCCAAGTCTTCCGTGATAACTTCTTTCATGCTGATATGCATCCAGGCAATGTGTTCGTAGAGACGCCACCTGTGCAAACCTTACATGCAGGTATGGAAGCAGTTGATTTAGGTCATGAGCCACGTTATATCGGGCTTGATTGCGCCATCATGGGCACTTTATCAAAAGACGATCAGCTAATCGTGGCGCGGATGTTACTTGCCGTGATGAACAACAACTTTACCGCTGTCGTTGATATCGTCAGCCGTGCAGGCTGGATACCACCAAACGCTGATAAGCATGCCCTAATGCGTGATATGAAACGTACCGTCGGCCCTATGCTACAAAAATCAATCGATGATATCGACTTTGCTGGCGTACTGATGCAGATTCTAGATATTGCACGCAGACATCATATGAGTATCCCACCGCAGCTGATGCTTCTGCTAAAAACTTTGGTCCATGTGGAAGGACTCGGTCGTGATTTATATCCTGATCTGGACATTTGGTCACTTGCCAAGCCAATTCTAAGCAGTTGGATTAAAGAGCAGTTAGATCCTATGCGTAACCTACAGCAACTGCGCCAACAACTGCCTGAAATGCTCCTATCTACCACTGATATTCCCAAACTATTAGATCAAGGGCTACAAAGCCTTGCCTCACAGGGCTCTCGTCAGGACAGTCAACTGCGGGAAATACAGCAAATTCGCGCTGACATGCTAAACGACCGTCGTCGTGATTGGTTGGCACTTGCAGGGTTTGCTATATTTATCGCTATCGCTACGCAAGTTATCGGCTGGCTATCACCTATATTTTATATACTGGCGGTCTTGGTAGTTGTTTGGCGAATTTTAGCTTAGAAATCAGATTTATTTTTACTCAATCAGTTCAGAAAAATTTTCATAATTTTAGATTTAAACAAAAAAATGCGCCTACTTCTCATCAAAAGCAGGCGCATTTTTTATATTGAATACTGATTACTATAACATCTGATCGATTGCCATCTGTGTCAGTACGCGGCCACGAGCAGTACGCAGCACATAACCTTGTTGAATCAGATATGGCTCAATCACATCTTCAAGCGTACCACGGTCTTCAGCCATCGCTGCTGCCACTGCTTCAACACCAGCCGGACCACCGTCAAAGCGCTCGTGCAATATTTCGATATAGCGTCTGTCTAGATGATCAAGACCACGTCTATCCACTGCCAGCATATCTAGCGCGCTACCTGCAATCGCGCCATTAATACTACCGTCGCCTCTTACCTCGGCATAGTCACGCACACGGCGTAATAGGCGGTTAGCAATCCTTGGTGTACCCCGTGCACGGCGCGCAATCTCTATAGCGCCATCTTCACTCATTGGTACACGCATTAGACGTGCTGCTCGACTGACAATCGTCGTTAGATCAGCGATGTTGTAAAACTCAAGGCGCTGTACAATCCCAAAACGGTCACGTAGTGGTGACGTCAGTAGCCCTGCTCTAGTCGTTGCTGCTACCAAGGTAAACGGTGGCAAATCAAGCTTGATAGAACGCGCAGCAGGCCCTTCGCCAATCATAATATCTAATTGGAAATCTTCCATCGCTGGATAAAGTATCTCTTCAATAACCGAGCTTAGACGGTGAATTTCATCAATAAACAGTACGTCACCCGCTTCTAGATTGGTCAGCATGGCTGCCAAATCTCCTGGGCGCTCAAGCACAGGCCCTGAAGTAGAACGCAGATTACCACCCATCTCACGAGCGATAATATTGGCGAGGGTCGTCTTGCCTAGACCCGGTGGACCAAATATAAGTGTGTGATCTAGCGCTTCGTCACGGCCACGAGCAGCACCGATGAACACTTCCATCTGCTCACGTACCACCGGCTGACCAATATACTCAGCCAACAACGCTGGTCGGATATTGGCATCAGGAGCATCACTTGCGCCTTCTAGCGGATTAATTAAGCGATCTTGCGTCATAGAATTTATCATTATATTAAAAAATTAGTTAACAAATAGCATAACCAAACGCTGCGCATAAGTCATGCAAAACCTCATTAAGCGAGCACTAAAACGAAAATAAGCGACATTCAATGTCGCTTATTACTTTGATACATTATGTGGTTGTTATCGATAAACGGCTAGTTAATATGAATTAAAAGCCAGATAACTGCTGCAAAGTAGCTTTTAACAAGCCTTGAGTATCAGCAAAAGTATCTCCTTTACTCTTAGCAGCTTTAATCGCTAGCTGAGCTTCTTTTTCTTTGTAGCCCAAGCTGATCAATGCGCCTTCCACTTCAGCGATGATACTGCCTTCGTGAGAAATCGTAGTTTCCTGAGGCGTCAATTCAAATGCACCACTATCAACGTCGATATTCTTTAATTTGTCTTTTAGCTCAATTAATAAGCGTTGCGCCGTCTTTTTACCGATGCCTGGGATACGAGTCAACGCCGTCTCCGACTCTTGCTCGACGTGCATTTTTAGCTCAGCTGCTGACATTGCAGACAGCATAGCCAAGGCCATTTTTGCTCCAACACCATTAATTTTAATTAACTGGCGAAAAACATCGCGTTCTTTTCGATCGATAAAGCCGTATAGCAATTGGGCATCTTCGCGAACATGGAAATGTGTCCAAATGCTGGCTTGTTCATTAAGTTGCAACTGGCAAAATGAAGGCAATGGCAGTTCGATATCATAACCCACACCAGAGGTCGTCATGATACAAGCCGTCGGTGCCATCAAGTACTGCACCTGTCCGGTAATCAATCCAATCATTACTTATGACCTCTTATGTAGGATATTATAAAACCTGCTACTATCTTATGATTAATAACTACATTCTACAATACAGTCTTATTGGTAAAAATCCACCATACCTTCAAGACTGATTGGGCGAATTTTATGTGCTTGGCCTGCAGAGCCGAACGCTTCAAAACGATTGGTACAGATATCTGACATCGCTACCATAGATGCTTTGAAATATTTGCGTGGATCAAATTCACTTGGATTTTTTGCAAGGAATTCACGGATAGCACCAGTTGATGCCAGACGTAAATCCGTATCGATATTTACTTTACGCACACCATGCTTGATCGCTTCAACGATTTGCTCAACTGGCACACCATAAGTTTCGCCGATATCACCGCCATTTTCATTAATAACTTTTAGCCATTCTTGTGGCACTGATGAAGAACCATGCATAACAAGATGAGTATTAGGAATACGGGCATGAATCTCTTTTACGCGCTCAATAGACAAGATATCGCCTGTCGGTGGACGTGTGAACTTATAGGCACCATGGCTAGTACCGATAGCAATCGCTAACGCATCGACATTGGTATCTTTTACAAACTGCTCAGCTTCATCAGCACTGGTCAAAAGCTGCTCATGATCCAATACGCCTTCAGCGCCAGAACCATCTTCTTCGCCAGCCATACCAGTTTCAAGACTACCTAGGCAACCGATTTCGCCTTCTACAGAGACGCCGCAAGCATGTGCCATCTTAACAACTTCGCGCGTGACGCTAGCATTGTAATCATAATCCATTGGCGTTTTGCCATCTTCACCAAGTGAGCCATCCATCATCACTGATGAAAAACCTAATTGGATTGAGCGTTGGCAGATAGCTGGCGACATACCGTGATCCTGATGCATCACTACTGGAATATGTGGCCATTCTTCGATAGCAGCGATAATCAAATGACGCAAAAATGCTGACCCTGCATAGTTACGTGCGCCTGCGCTGGCTTGGACAATGACAGGTGAATCACAAGCATCCGCAGCCATCATGATTGCACGCATTTGCTCTAAGTTATTGACGTTAAAGGCAGGAACACCATAGCTGTGTTCAGCGGCATGATCTAGAAGTTGACGTAAGGATATTAGGGCCATAAGACGCTCTCTGATTAGATTTTGAATAGTATTTTAAAAAACAGCTTGATAGCAATCATTTCACTGTATATTCGACCATACTGACCGTATATAGGTTAGTAAAAGTCTGAATGGTATTAGATATGATTACCACGCGGTGATTATAGCAAAAATTGTTCTGTCTTCGTAGCGGTTGACCGACTATTTGTCAGTCTATACCGTCTCTTGATATCAGTTTGACTTTTATAAACTGTTACTTTGTAAACTGTCACAATGGCATACAACGCAAAAAGCCTTGGCAATCACCAAGGCTTTTCTAGTATTTTGAGGCTTATAAAGCAATGACCCTTTTTAAAAGTTATTTACCGATGATTATCTATCAATCGATATAATCCCAGTAAATCAGTCATTATAGTGCTTAGTTAATAGTGCTTAGTTATCGCGTAGCTTAGTACTGTTGCTCTGCATCAACTGCAACATCATTTGCGCCATCAGCAACAGCGTTAGCGCCATCAGCAACAGCTTTAGCAGTATTTTCAACCGCTGTATTAGTGCTTTCAGCGATAGCATCGCCAGTGTTTTCTAGAGCGTCTGTCGCAGCTGCACCAGCAGTGTCAGCGCCTTCGGCAACTTCAGTACCAGCGTCTTGAGCAGCAGCTTCGGCTTCAGCAGCAGCAGCGTCTGTTTCAGCGGCAGCAGCATCAATATTCGCAGCAGCATCATCGCCAGCAGATTCAACAGCAGCTTCAGTGTTTTCTTCTGTTTGTTGGCTACATGCAGTGATTGCAAAGGTACCAGCAAGTACGCTAGCAAGTAATAAATGACGTTTTAACATAATAAACCTCTCGTAAATAATGCATGTCAAAATACATGGTCGCGCTATTTTATAGAGTGCGAATCAGACATGCAATAATAATTTTCAGTATATAAATAAATAATTACTGCTTAATAATAATCGATGGCTATTGCGCTTACTTATGTCAATAAAAACAAGCAAATCAACAGCCAAAATATTATTTTTACAGACTACATTAGTTATTTAAAGTTAGTTGTACGTCTAATGTTACTAAGCTACAGAGTATCGTTAATTAGTTAGGCATCTATTTGCAGCGCAGCGACTGCCGGAAGTACTTTACCTTCAACAAACTCTAAAAACGCACCACCACCTGTTGACATATAGCTCACACCATCAGCAACTTGATATTTATCGATAGCCGCTAACGTATCACCACCGCCCGCGATAGAGAAACCATCGCTGTCCCTTACAGCAGTAGCTAATATTTGTGTGCCTTGCCCGAAAGCATCGACCTCAAATACACCCACTGGACCATTCCACAAAATGGTTTTTGCATTAATAATGGCATCGGCAAGCTGCTTTGCGCTTTCTGGTGCGATGTCCAATATCATGTCATTGTCACCGATCGCATCAACTGATTTGATCGTTGCTGTAGCTTTTTGCAATGAGCCAGTAAAGTCAGCGAAATCGATGTCGTCTTTATCAGCGACTACGACGTATTCAGGCAGTAAGATTTCAGTTTTGGTCATAATGTCACGTGCAGTATCGAGCAAATCTGCTTCATACAATGAGGCGCCAACACTATGACCTTGTGCTGCTAAGAAAGTATTGGCAATACCGCCACCAACGATAATTTCCGTGCAAACTTCAGCCAAGCTGTGTAGCACTTCTAATTTGGTTGATACTTTTGACCCACCAACGATAGCAAGCATTGGCTGTGCTGGTGTTTCAAGCGCTAAGCTTAGAGCATCAAGTTCGGCGGCTAACAATGGCCCTGCACAAACGGTTTTGTCTGCTTGACGCATTGCTTGCGTAACACCCTCTGTTGATGCCTGTGCACGGTGCGCTGTACCAAAAGCATCCATCACAAACACATCGCACAAATCAGCGTACTTTTTCGCTAGCGTGGCATCATTTTTCTTTTCACCGTCATTGAAGCGTACATTTTCTAATAGAACCACTTCGCCCGATTTTACATTAGCACCTTGGGTAAGATAATCACTATTAAGACGTACAGGTGTCGATAGTTGCGAGCTTAATTTGTCCGTCAAATAGTCAGCAACCGGCGCTAATGAGTATACAGTTTCAGGATTGCCCTCTGTTGGGCGGCCTAAATGTGAGCAAACAATTACCGCAGCGCCTTTTTCGAGCGCCATCTTGATGGTAGGAAGACTGGCTTGCAAGCGCGCATCGCTCGTGACCTTACCGTCTTTAATAGGCACATTTAAATCTTCTCGAATCAAAACCACTTTATCCGTTAAGTTCAACTCACTCATACGCAAAAAATTCATTACCTGCTCCTATGCATCAATATATCTGTTAATTTGCGATTACTGTCGTTATTGATATGACTATTATGGTCCGCTCTATATAAATCAGATTCAGTGCTAAGCTCGATCAATCTACTATTTAGTAGCACTCTTACTCGCCTGCTTTATAACTACGCTATTTTATATCTAAGCTATATAGTCACTATCAGCTTTATTGCTTTTTAATGTCTTTTTAACGCTTGGCTCTGACACTTATCAGATCACTCTGATGAGTCGATCAAGTAAGCAGAATTCAGCGGCGGTGTATTCTACCAGTTTTCTAGCGCAGTCTCACAAGCAACCTGTCACAAATTTCAGCACGTTTAAAATATTTAGTCTAAACTCTCAGAGCATTATTCGATTGCAACAATTGCAGTTGCTAGCTTTAAGCATAGTCAATAAACCGTAACATTTCGTGGTGGTACTCAGCAGTCAAGCTCTTTATGATAGAAACATTGACAATAAAAATAACCCATTAGGAGAAAATAATGAGCATCAACTTAGGCACTGCTAAACAAAACCTATTAAAATTAAAAGACGAATACGAATCTCGAATTGATAAGATAGAAGATCACATCCAAAATCCGCAAGATGATCTCAATGAACATTGGGAAGATCAGGCCATATCCTATCGTCAAAACGACATGCGTAAAAACTTAATGAGCGAGGCGCGTCAAAGCTTAATCTATGTCGAAAATGCATTGAGTCGGATTGATAACGGTACTTATGGCGAGTGCGAAGTCTGCGGCGAGCCAATCGAAGAGCAACGCTTAGAAGCGTTGCCCTATGCCACCTTATGTATGGAACACGCTGAGTAGCGCTGTCATATTAATACTCTATTCTAAGACTATTGCTACTCTAAAAACTCTCTAAGAAGAGTACTTCAAGTAGGTATTTTCCATTTAGAAAATGCCTGCTGCCACTCACAACAGCGCTGAGCTATATCTGCTACTGGCAAATCCATGATATCCCCGACTACTGCCACAAGCGCAATGGGCAAATCTACCAGCTCTGAGACATTTTCTGCGGTTAACCCCCCTATCACACATATTGGTATGCCTTGCTGACACCCTTCCACAAGCTGCTGAGGTGAAATGACATTAGCATTGGGCTTAGTTGTAGAAGTAAATACAGCACCCATCGCAGCATAACTTGCGCCGTCATTTTTTGCTTCTTTAATTAGATCTACATCACCATGACAGGTACGACCGATTATTTGATGCGGCGATAGAGACTGTAGAGCATCATCGATACTGCCGTCTGTTTGTCCAAGATGTACACCAACGCCAAGCTTTTCGGCCAACTTCACATCATCATTAATAACAACTGGCACATTGTACGTTTTAGCTAATTCGACGATTTTTTGCGCCTCATCAAAGAGCTTCAAAGCTCCATCAGGTAGACTAAGAACTTGCTTACGACGAATTTGTAATAGCGCAATTAATCCTGTCGATAAGGCTGCTTCTAGCTTTTGATATAACAGCTCGAACTCATCATCATTGGTCAACAAATATAGCTTAGGTATAGGAGAAGAGAATGGTAAATGACCCATAGCATGTATCCTTAATTCTTAAATTCAACACAATAAAAAAGCCGTTATATGATATAACAGCTTTTTTATACATTTAGAACAGCAAACTTATACTGTACGACGTGTAGCCAAACTATTTAAGATATTTTTAGCATCGCCCCAACGTGTTGCTGAACTGTTTGCACCTAAGATAACGATAATCGCAGGACGATTATTTACCCGAGTTTCCATCACAACACAACGTCCGGCTTCATTGATAAAGCCTGTCTTAGAGATACCGATTGGATAGCTGCCGTCACGGACCAACGTACTGGTATTACTGGCTTTATAGGTACGGTTACCACTTGAGTAATTTGAGACAAAAAAGTCATAGCTCTTAGTGGTAGAGAAACGACGAATCACATCATAGTTACCAGCGGCACGTACCATTTTGACCAAATCTTTTGACGAAGCTACGTTGCGCTTATCAAGTCCAGTTGGATCACCAAAAAATGCCGTGTTCATACCCAAGTCTTGCGCTTTACGATTCATTGCACGCATAAAGGCATCATATCCACCTGGGTAGTTACGTGCCAGACTCTTCGCCGCTGGATTTTCAGACTTCATCAACGCCATCAATAGCATCTCAGCACGGTTTAAACGATCACCTGATTTCAAACGCGAGCTTGCACGCTTTGGACCAACGAAATCTTCTGGATCAAGCGTGATTTCTTCACGCATATCAAGGCCTGCATCCAATACGACCATAGCCGTCATAACCTTGGTGATACTAGCCATAGGACGCGCGATATCAGCATCTTTTTCGTAGATAGATTCGCCAGTTTCAGCATCGATCACCGCAACACTACGTGAATCAGTGCTAATCGGAATCATATCGCTGCTGCCAAATGCCCCACGATAGGTTGTATTGTAGCGAGTAGTATTGGTGTTATTGCTGCTAGCAAAACTATTAGTATTCGTAATATTGGTAGTACCATAGCCATTATCGACTTTCTTAATAGTAGAGCCATTAGACTTGTACATTATGTTACGAGCTTCAGACAAACTATCAGCGCCGCCCCAACTCAGGCGTGCACTAGAGGTAGTGTCAGTGCTACCATTAATTGTAAGTGCGGCTTGTGCAACACTGCCCAAACTCAATGAAATCATAGCAGCGATCAATTGCTGTTTGGTTAATGGTAGTTGCTTCATTATGCCTCCTGCTGTCGCTATTACGCCAGTTACATATTGTCTGACGCCAAAAACGTACGTAGCGTTTATAGATGTGTTTGTAAGTACTCACATAGAGCTTTTGTATTTTTAGTGTATCATGGTTTACATTTAAGTTTAATCTATCAAACTGATTTAGTAGTTTTTTTTGGCTTCATTCAAACTTTGCTACAACCAATTTATATTATAGAAACATCAATTCACACTGCAGCAATATAATTTAACTTCGAATGTTATGATTACTCGTATTTTGTTATATTAATCAGCGGTATTTTAAATATACAAAGATAACAATAATGGTTGAAATATATTCGTTTTTTATACTATTTGAACCTAATAAAGCGTTCATTCTGACAATCAATAAAGAGTATGGTTATGATTAAAGTATTAGTGGTAGATGATCATGATTTGGTACGGATGGGTATTAGCCGTATGTTGTCAGACAGCCCCGATATTGAAGTAGTAGGTGAAGCAGACAGCGGTGACATGGCTATCAAACAAGCCAAACAATTACATCCTGATGTAATTTTATTAGACGTCAATATGCCGAATATTGGCGGTCTTGAAGCAACCAAACGCCTGATACAACTCGACATGGGTATCAAGATTCTAGCGGTCAGTAGTATGTCTGCACAGCCTTATCCTTCAATGCTGATCAAAGCAGGTGTTAATGGTTACATTACCAAAGGCACGCCGCTTGATGAAATGATACGTGCAGTCAAAAAGATTTATCAAGGAGGTCGCTACTTCAGCCAAGATGTTGCTGAACAGCTAGCAGATGTTTTATTGTCTGATAATGCCAACTCACCTTTTGACTTATTAAGTGACAGAGAAAAACAAGTGGCCATGATGGTTGTCAATTGTCAGAGCCCTCAGCAAATAGCCGATCAATTGTTTGTTAGCGTCAAGACCATTAATACGTATCGCTATCGTATTTATGAAAAAGTTGGGGTTGATAGTGATGTTAAATTAACTCATTTGGCCATTCGTCATGGTCTGATTCAACCATAAATCATTCTAGCGTTTATTTTATTACGGCCAGTTTATGAACCCTGCTACCAATTTTAGCTCTGCCATTACTCGTTATGTTCATCATGACGATACGCTTCCTCTGCCGCAGTTGCGTAAGTTGGGGCTGATCTATAGTAGCTATCGCTTCGTTGTTAGCCTGTTCTCTATGCTCATGCTATACATCTCTGCTCGTACTGGTGATAGCGCGTCCTTACCGAGTTTTCTACAACAAACGACTCTAAGCTTCTATGTACTGTTAAGTTTGATACTGCTTGGGCTATTTTATGTCGTTAGAAAACATATGCGCCGCCAACTGGCATTCGGACTGGCGTTAGACGTTATTATATTAAGCCTACTGCTCTACACGACAGGCAACCCTGATTTGCAGTTAACCATGCTATACATGGTGGTCGTCGCAGCTAGCTTTATGCTACTACATGGCTCACAAGCGCTAGTTATTACTTTACTTGCCATCATTCTCGTTATTTATCAGCAGTTTTTTTACGCTATTGCTAATAGCATGAGTCTAGCTAATCTAGGTGATGCGCTACTGATGTCAGCGAGCTTTTTAGCAGTGGGTGGTTTGAGTTGGTCTATCTCTCAGCGATTGGTACAGCTTGAAAAGGTTGCGGCAAACCATGCTAAGGAAGTTGAGCGACTCAACGTGATTAATCAAGAGGTTATCACGCAGATGGTGAATGGTGTTATCGTTATCGATAAGCAACATATTGTCTTAGCAAATCTTGCCGCACATCAGTTGCTGAGCCTTTCTCTTGTCACGCCTGTCACACCACAGAATACCCTTGACGATACAAAAGAGACTCATAACCAAGCACTTCTCTCTAATTTTGAGCAGCAACTCAATGAGCAGCATTCGCAATTATTCAATGCCTGTTTATCTGTAGCATCGGGGCAATCACGCGCTTTTACCTACGATGTACCAGCAGTAGCAAATGCTTCAATATTTGGCAAGTTACGTGTACAAATTATTCCACTAAAAGACGATAGTAAGCTTGTCATATTAGAAGATTTACGCCGTGAGCAAGCCAGTGCTCAACAGTTGAAACTGGCTTCTTTAGGGCAATTAACTGCCAGTATTGCCCACGAAATCAGAAACCCATTAGCAGCGATATCGCAAGCCAGTCAGCTATTAATGGAAGATGTTGCAGAACAAATGGAAGATGACAGTGCATCAACAAGTGAATCGAATACTGCCATAACCGGCAACCATGAGCTTTATGAGATGATATTTTCACAGACAAAACGTGTAAACCGTATCATTGAGGATATTTTAAAGCTGTCTCGTCAGCAGACGGCTACCCAGCAGGTGCTCGAATTGGCTGAATGGATGCCATCGTTTTTGGAGAATTACTTTAAAGGACACGACATTTTTCTACGAATCAAAACCAAACCCATCATATCATTTGATACTCATCAGTTAGAGCAGATATTAATCAACCTGATCAACAATGGCTTGCGTTATAGCAGCTATGCTCATCCCCACGCTTATGTGGAAATCGACATTTACTGCGCAGACAACGATGTTATAATCGATATATTAGATAATGGTAATGGTGTTAATGCTGGAAACTTACAACTTTTGTTCGATCCGTTTTTTACAACAGATAAAGCTGGTACAGGACTGGGGCTCTATTTATCACAAGCATTTTGTGAAGCAAATCAAGCGCGTTTACTCTACATTCCTGAACATGAGAAAACATGTTTTCGGTTAATTGTACCTTCTATTAAATCTGATAATAAATTTCAAACTATCGAAGAAAATCTTACCTAAATTTATCCTTCAAAAGCTATGTGATTTCGCATTAATTTCTGCAAAATATAATATTTGAAATGAGATTATAGTATCAGTGAGTTAAGTTCCAACTCTTTATAAAACTATTACACCCATTTAGACCAAGCTATTGATTTGATAGCCATTGAATACGATGAGATGATGTATGACAACAACCGCGCTAGTCGTCGATGATGAAGTAGATTTATGTCGATTGATGCAAATTACCCTGACTAAAATGGGTATCAAAAGTGATGTGGCTTATACATTGTCGCAAGCAAGAACATTTTGGCAAGACAATGACTACGATTTTTGTCTGACGGATTTAAAACTGCCAGATGGCTCGGGACTTGAGCTGGTAAAAGAAATTAGCAATAGCTCTAATATTCCAATAGCGGTGATTACGGCTCATGGCAGCATGGATTTAGCTATTGAAGCATTAAAACTTGGTGCCTTTGATTTTGTCAATAAACCGCTAGAACTACCACGTCTGCGCCAACTGGTAGAGAATGCCCTAAAAGTTATTCATCAAGATAACGAAGTACAGGCCGCACCGGAATGCTCTCCTGAACAAAAAATGCTAGATAGTAGATTGATTGGTAATTCTGCTGTCATGCATCCCCTTAAAAACACTATTTTAAAGCTAGCACGCTCACAGGCACCTGTGTTTTTATCGGGCGCTTCTGGCACAGGTAAAGAAGTGGTCGCCAGATTGATCCATGATTTAAGTCCACGGCGTGACGGCAGCTTTGTACCAGTGAACTGCGGTGCGATACCATCGGAGTTAATGGAGTCGGAGTTTTTTGGTCATAAAAAAGGCAGCTTTACAGGGGCTGTCGCTGATAAACAAGGATTGTTTCAGCAAGCTAATGGCGGCACATTATTTTTGGATGAAGTGGCAGACTTACCTTTAGCCATGCAGGTTAAATTGTTACGTGCCATTCAAGAAAAAACAGTAAGGGCAATTGGTGATACAAAAGAAGTTCCAGTAGACATCCGCATTTTGTCTGCCACTCACAAGGACCTGAGCCAATTGGTACAAGATGGTGCATTTCGACAAGATTTGTATTATCGCATCAATGTCATTGAGCTAAAGCTTCCAACGCTTAATACACGCCGTGATGACATCCCTGTGTTGGCAGACCACTTTTTGGCTATGATTTCTAATGATTGGCAATTAGAGTCGCCGCCGTCATTGACAATGGAAGCTTGCGAACGCTTACAACGCCACGATTTTGCAGGTAATGTCCGTGAACTACGCAACTTATTGGAGCGTGCAGTTACGTTAGCTGAAACCTCCTACATTGACGTTAGTCATTTAGGTCTTCCTGACATTGAACCTGAGCTTGCAAATATACAAGAGCAAAATCATAGCTCAGCTATCGATAGCTCTGAGCTACCTGACCGTAACGTAGAAAATCATATAGACGTTCAATCTACAGGCCAATCAACAAAGAACGGCGAGCAAGTCATTCAATCTAGTAGCAATACAACGACGCAGGTTGAGCAAAGACAGACCAATTTACATCCCTATCGTACTAACACCAACCACTACCCCTCAATGGTACAGCATTCGTCAGCTAGTAATAACAGTTCGTCAACCAACGTAGCAAATACTCATGACGAAGAATCGCTCCTTGCCTCCACCGCCCAACAAGAAACTTCTAAAGACATATCAGGTTTACCAGAATTGTTCGACGGTCAACTACCGCCTCAAGGGTTAGAGCATTATTTGCAGGAACAAGAAAAGCAGCTGATTATCACAGCACTCAAACAAACTGGCTGGAACAAAACCCAAGCAGCTGAATTATTAGGAACCACCTTTCGCTCTTTACGCTACCGTATGAAAAAGCTCGGAATTTCTGAAGATGCGTTCGACTAATTTCCTTTAAACGTCATCTTCAAATATTTTTGAGCGTTGAATGGTATGTACTGTTAATTAACTACTACGAAAGTCTATTCTTTCGTAGCGTTTTTTCTAACAAAGCGAATGCCAGAATCAAGTGCACGCGCCTTTACTAGTTCTAATGCTTGCTGCTCCCACATGTTCTCGCTGCCAGATAAGGTCACATCAGGCTCTACACCGATCTCGTCTATTTGCTTGCCTGCTGCCGTCATATAATTTGCCACAGTCAATTTGACAGCTTGCTCATCGTTTAATGGTATGACCGATTGTACTGAGCCCTTGCCATAGCTAACTTCACCGATAATAGTAGCGCGTTTTTGTGCTTGTAAACTACTGGCAAGCACCTCTGCTGCTGATGCTGAATAGCGGTTTTGTAATAAAACTAATGGCAAAGGTTTAAGTATCGCATCACCTTGGGTCGATAGTACCCGTGATTTATTTTGACGTGCTTGCACCTGCACCACATCGGTATCATCCATAAATAAACTGGCAACACTCACTGCCGATGTCAGTACGCCACCTGGATTATCACGCATATCTAGTAAAATGCCTGATATCGGAGCGTTTAGGTTAATTAAACCTTCTAGTAATTTTTCACGGCTGTTGTTTTGAAACGCCGGTAATTTAACAATGGCAATACCATCAACCAGTTTGGTCTCGATAATCTGCGGATGACTATTATTACGCTGCAACGTCGTTGTGTGCTTACGGCGGCCAGCTTTGGAAGTAATAATATCTACCTGCGTACCGGCAATACCCGTTAAGAGCTGCTCAACATCATTGACCTGTCGCCCTTCGTCTAGCTTAAACTCATCAACTTGATGCAAATAATCACCAACTGCGATGCCTTTTTTGTCTGCAGGTGAATCATCGATAACCTCTGCCACAACCCAATAACCTGCCTCTGGCTGGTAATTAACCTTAATACCAATATCACCAACGTCGCCCTCAGTGAAAGCACGTAGATTCTCATAAGCTTCTGCGTCCAAAAACTCAGCATGGCTATCAAGTTTGGTCAGCATACCGCTCATCGCATTGCTAAATAACTCTTCATCATTGACCGCATCGACGTATTGACGACGTATTAAATCTACAACAGCCACAAATGTCTTTAGCGTCTCAGGAGAGATAGCATTTAGCGATACTTGTGCGACCTCTGCTGGAATGTCCGTATCAATATCATCGACATCATCTGTTAGCGCGCTTTCGTCTGGCACACCATCTATCGAGTCATCTGGCTCATCGGCGACATCTAACATATCAGCAATATTCGATAAATTATCAGCGTCGTTTTCATCCGCTATCTCATCTGCATTCAAACTGATGAGCTGTAGACCATTCGTAGGATTATCATTATTTGTAGAAGCTCCCACTGCTGCTTGTGCATTTACGCTAATCGCACAACCAAGTACACCTATTAAAATTGCAGGCTGCAAGACCGTAGATGTGGCTGATGCCTTCCCTACTGATTTACTTAACCCTTTGGATAAAAAAGAACGTGCAAAAGAAATAGGCTGCATAAAAGAACTCATTTGAATAATAGAGAATACGAATTTATCGTTATATAGCGATTTATAAGATAGCACCAAACGCATATTTCGAACTAGCATAGTATTGCAAGTAAATTAAGTAAAATGTATCACAAAAAAAGGAAAGGATAATAGGTTATCCTTTCCTTTTCGATATCTTCTGGTACAGCTAACGAATTGATATAAACCACAGTCATTCAAGTACTGTGGTTTAACTCGACTGGTCTAGACTGCTGGAACCAATAAGCTCTCACCTGTCATTTCGGCAGGGGCGTCAATGTTCATCAATGATAAAATAGTCGGTGCCACATCACTGAGTTTACCGCCGCGGCGCACTTGCAGCTTTTGCTCACCTACGTAAATTAATGGTACATGCTCTGTCGTATGCTGTGTATGTACTTGACCACTTTCATAGTCTTGCATCTGCTCGCAGTTACCATGATCGGCTGTGATAAGCATGTCACCACCAGCAGCACGCACCGCTGACTCGATACGGCCAACACATACATCCAAAGCTTCTACCGCTTTTACCGCTGCATCAAAGATACCTGTGTGTCCAACCATATCACCATTGGCATAATTGACCACCAATACATCATACTTACCAGACTCAATTGCTTCTACTAATTTATCAGTGACTTCAGGCGCGCTCATCTCAGGCTGTAGATCATAAGTTGCAACGTCTGGAGATGGCACTAAAATGCGGGTCTCACCCTGATATTCTTCTTCGCGGCCACCACTAAAGAAAAACGTCACATGCGCATATTTTTCAGTTTCAGCGATACGTAGTTGAGTTTTTCCTTGGTCCTGCAAGTACTCTCCCAATGTATTGGCCAAAGATGTTGGGTAATAAGCAATGCTGGTTTTTGGATTGTCAGCTAGGACATCTGAATACTTAGTTAGCATCACAAACGCCGCCAGTTTTGGCTGTTTTTGACGCGCAAATCCAGAAAACTCATGATCTGGTAAAACAAATGCTTGGGCAAGCTCACGAGCGCGGTCAGCACGGAAATTCATAAAAATAAGTGCGTCGTTATCATTAACAGTATATGGCACTTCATCACGTCCGATTACGGTCGTTGGACTGACAAACTCATCGGTTTCACGCGCTTTATAAGCAGCTTGAACAGCGCCATCCGCTCGTGTCGATAGACGATCAGCTTTGCCCTCAGTAATCAGCTCATAGGCTTTTTGCACGCGATCCCAACGATTGTCACGATCCATTGCATAGTAGCGTCCGATGATACTTGCAATCTGTACGCGGCCACCTTCGTAATGAGCATTCAACTTATCAATATAGTCACGCAGACGATTGATGTACTTATCAGCAGATTTAGGCGGGGTATCACGGCCATCTAAGAAACAATGAATAAAGACATTCTTGGCACCATGCACCAATGCTGAGTGACACATACCTTCGATATGATCTTGATGTGAGTGGACACCGCCATCAGAGAGCAAGCCCATAATATGGACGTTACCGCCACGCTCATTAGCCGATTTTACCGCATCGACCAATGCTTCGTTTTTATAAAAATCACGATTGGCAAGCTCACTTGAGATACGAGTTGAGTCCTGATACAGAACACGCCCCGCCCCTAAATTCATGTGACCAACTTCTGAATTACCAAACTGACCATCTGGCAAACCAACATCTTCCCCTGAAGCTGAAATCAGCCCATGAGGATATTGCTGATAAATCTTGTCTAAATTTGGCATATTAGCGGCAGCGATGGCGTTATCTTTATCTTCTTCACGATGACCAAAGCCGTCCAATATCATCAAGACATGCGGTATTTTTTTATTCTGTGCACCGTCTTGGTTATTGCTAAGCTGTGTTTTGTTATTATCAATAGAGTCTGATGCTTGTTGGGTACTGGTCATATATTACCGCTCCTCGAGTGAATGAACGCCTATAATGCTGTGTAAGGGAATATAAAGCCCTCTATATTAACACACATCTTGAAATAGCTGAAAAACTGAGCATTTTTCGTGAGTTTATGAATAATTTTATAGGGTTATCTTGTGATGATTTTTCTATGCAAGACAATATAAATGCGGCCAATTAACCAAGCTACGTATCAATCTGTAATTCAGACTTGCAATCACTCTTTTCATTGGTTAAGATAAAACTATTCTGAAGTGTTGGCTAGTAGATGTTTATTCCCTGAGCCGATAATGCTTTACCAGGATGTGGTACCTATTGTCTCATTGTGTATGCCTGCACCGCTTGCGGTGTATCAGGAAACCTGCAGAGATGATGACGCATCCGCCCTGAACTTCACGGTTCATGGGTCACCATCTTACAGCGGCACTTCGGTTGTTTCATTCGGTTTGTACGTATATTCTTTATAAAAATATATTTCCTATAAATAGTATGCTTACTACCACTAAAAAGCCCCTTTCGTCATCGACGAGAGGGGCTTTTTTTATGCTTATGATTTAACTAAATAGTTATTCGTCATTAGCAGACTTGGTAATTTTCTTGACATCTTTAGGGATGTTTTTGGCAGTACCATCAACCGTAGTATGCTGTTTAAACACATCACCAAATGGGTTTTGCTGCTGTTGACCAAATGGATTTTGACCATTCATGCCACCTGCGCCACCGAACGGGTTTTGACCACCCATGCCACCAGCACCGCCAAATGGATTTTGACCACCACCCATTTGACCGCCCATCTGCTTGGCCATCATTTCCATCATTTTTTGCTGATTATTCATGACGTAATTATTGGCCAAGTCTTTTAGCTTTTTTTGCACAGGTGGCAATACTACCAACAGCGCCATCAAATCACTAAGCACCCCAGGAATAAGCAATAAAATACCTGCAGCTGCCATCGCGATACTCTTAATCATCGTGGTCTCTGGCGGACGCATCGCAGGGTTCATCATGCCACCAGCTTTCATTTGCTGTGCCATTGGATTAAGAGCAGCCATGCCTTTGCGCATCAAAGAGATACCGATAACTGCGGCGATAATAAACCACATAAACACCCACCAGCCGCTCATAAACTGAGCAAGCAAATACCACAGTAGCATCTCGATAATAAACCAAACGATGGCTATACCAACTATCTGACCCATAAAGTGTCGTCCTATAAAATAAAAACCAATAAATTGAGCGCCATGAAAATTAAAATGGCTAACATATGATGTATATGGGGATTGGTTGCTATACTATCAAACTTAAGGCTAATTTTTAAGCCATATAGTCGGTACAATATAATTTGGATACAAGGAAGACAAACGTCAGTGCTACTAGCAGTAGGCTAAGCGAGTCTGACTCCATATCCGATTTCTATAGGACTGAATATAAAATGACAGGTAAGCAAGACGGAATATTATGGCAATTATTATAGGCATTGACCCAGGGTCACGCATGACCGGTTATGGGATAGTACAGCAGACAGGTGACAAGCTGACCTATATCGATGCAGGGACGATTCGTACAGATACCAAAGAGATGCCTGAACGCCTCAAGCGTATCTTTAATGGACTAACCCGTATCACACAGCATCATTTAAAATACGCAGACGAGCCTATCTATACGGCGATTGAGCAAGTATTTATGGCGGAAAACCCTGATTCTGCACTTAAGCTTGGGCAAGCACGAGGTGCAGCGATTGCAGCGATGGTTGCACTAGATTTAGAAGTATCAGAATATACGGCTCGGCAAATCAAACAAGCCGTCTGTGGCTATGGAGCAGCGGCCAAAGAACAAGTGCAAGAGATGGTGTGCCGGATATTAGCGTTAGAAGTCGTACCGCAACAAGATGCTGCCGATGGTCTTGCCTGCGCCATCTGTCATGCTCACTCAAGCCATTCAATGAACAAACTGATATTGAATAGCGCCATGCGTGGCCGCGGTGCTTCTAAAAAGAAAGGCCGTTGGCGTTTGACCGAAGAAGATTTAGGTAACTTACGTTAAAGATCAGCGTTAAAATAGCGAGGCGTTAAGATAGCGAGGTGTTAAAGCAGAAAAGCGTCAAAATAGATAAACAGCAAAGTGATATACCATAAAAAACACGCGCTATTAGACGCGTGTTTTTTATGGCTATGAGCATTTCAAAGCTCAAACTACAGTAAGCTACTCTACAACTGCACTTTCAATAACAGCATCTAGTATATAAGCATACTTTTCATCAGCAGTATCATCTTTAGTTGGCTCATTAGTCTCTGATAATTCATCGATATATAGTGGATAGCGTTGTAAGCGTAATACTTCTTCGTGTTTGCTGTCATGCTGATAGCCATCGATTTCACCAACGAATACTCGCCACTGTCCTTCGTGAGTTTTAATGCCCTGATCATTATAAGTAATAGGCTTAACTTGTAAGCACTGCTCAGAGTTACCTGCTTCGCAAGGTACAGTTTCAGAGTTTACTGCCCAAAATACTGTTTCACCCTTACTGTTATATTTCGCTTGTGCAGTAAGCCTACCATTCCAAACCAGAGTTACATCATCGTCGGTAAACTGGGTTAATACTGGGTTATCGCCTTGATCAATTTTGAACTCACTACTGCCCTGCATCAACGTACTCAAAGCATTTTCAGCCACATCTAGCTCGCCACAAGACATCTTGGTACTCATACCCTCTTCAGTAGTTAAGGTATGCCCTTTTAACTGATAGCCAGCACTAATCGTATTACAGCCTACGCTATAGCTTAGCGTGTCTTGCCCTTGATACTGGTTGAATGCAAGCGTTACCTGACTGTTGATATTCGCAAATTCAGCCATAAGTTGTTCATTGGCGTCGACTGCATTTACTAACGTCCAACGATGATGAGATAAGGTGGTCGTCAGCTTTTCTTGAGCAGTTAATTCAACAGGTTCAGATTCGTCTGATGTAGGGCTCATACTAGATACCAGATCTTCACTTACGGCTAAGTCTGTCATCTCGCCAGATTCAGCATTCTGCGATGTATCATTTTCACTAGACGCCGCTTCTTTTTGACACGCACTTAGCATCAGACTAACTGCCATCATACTGGGTAATAGCAGTAATTTTAACGTTGGCTTATTTCGGCTACCTACCATATTACATACCTCTTAGTAAGCTTGTACAACTTATCTCGCGTACCATCTATATTTTAAAAAACCTATTCAAAAGAAGTCATAATTTAAAAGCATTCTTCTTAAATAAACGTTTTAAAAACATAATTGATATAACTAAGCTAGATTAACCACTATAACCTTGGCACTATTAACCTATGTAACGAAATGTTGAATTTTATTATATTTCATAAAAAAACAGCTAACGATTGAGGTTAGCTGTTTTGCTTTATAGCGATTAATTTATCGGATAGGTTAATAGATAAATTTTATGATTTAAACTATTTTTCTAGGGCGTATCCTCATTTTAAAAATGGTGATAAAAATGAGATAAATGGCAGTCAAACAAGGAAAATAGCGCAGATAATATCGAGATATTAGTCAGCTATTTGACGCCATTTGGCAAGATTTAGCCATTTTTAACCCATTTAGATAACTATCGATTGAATTGAGGACACGCCCTAGAACCTTTTAGTCATTCACACTGGCATGTTTGGCTTTAGCCATATTTTTAATACTGAAACGTTCATTCATCTTTTGATAAAAGCGAGCCAGGTTTTCGCCTTGCTCATTAGGATTAATCTTCAATACTTTACCAAAATCCAAGCTTAGATATAGCACGATATCCGCAAAACTTAATTGTTCACCTACTAGGTATTCACGACCTTCTAATATCGTCTCGAAATATGCCATGGCTTTGACCGCACGAGCAATTGATGGTGCGACGAACTCGGGCACTTGCTCAATACGTTGTGCTTTAGATGGATGACTGTGCTGAAACGCGAGCATCAAGTTATACATCACTTCAAACTCTGCAACACGGCGCATAGAGCAAACTTGCGCACGCTGTACCACATCATTACCCATAACTGAACGCTCACCGTAAACGCGATCCAGATACTCACAAACTGCCTGAGAATCATTCAGTACTGTACCATCATCTAAGGTCAAAACAGGTACGGTCTGCATCGGATTCATTTGCGTAAATGCTTCTGACATTTGCTCATTTGCCGCAAAATCAATATCGATCACATCCACATCATCCATGTCATCGACATCGATACCTTTTGAAGCCAATAAGATAAGCGCTTTACGCGGATTGGGCGCTGTACGGGTAATATATAGTTTTTTCATAGCAAACTCCTTGTAAGAATGATTGGACAGCAATTTGACGCTGATACGCTTTATTATGGTTGTTGTACTAATAAGCACAAATATTGATACGCTATACCACAGTTATAGCCTAATCTGGCCATCATGGCAAAGTGTTATTAGTCATAAAGTAGAAATAATAAAAGCCCCATAACCTTGAGTCATGGGGCTTTATTTAATCACATTTACACATCAGTCTAATTATTTGTTTGGTGCAGGTGTGGTGCGTAGATACGGCTTAATCTCTTTGTGTCCTTTTGGATATTTTGCAGCGATATCTTCGTTTTTCACACTTGGTGGAATGATAACGTCGTCGCCATCTTTCCAATCAACAGGCGTTGCTACGTTATATTCATCAGACAATTGCATCGCATCAATCACACGAATAATCTCATCAAAGTTACGGCCACAGCTGGCTGGATAAGTCAGTGTTAAGCGTACTTTTTTCTTAGGATCAATAATAAACACACTTCTGACCGTCGCTGTATTGTCAGCATTTGGATGAATCATGTCATAAAGATCTGCAACCTTGCGCTCAGGGTCTGCAATGATAGGGAAATTGACAGCAGTACCTTGGGTTTCTTCAATGTCACTTACCCAACCTTTATGATCTTCTAAACCATCAACCGATAGCGCAATTGGTTTAACATTGCGCTTCTGGAACTCACCGCCTAGTGCTGCGGTACGACCAAGCTCAGTGGTACATACTGGCGTATAATCTGAAGGATGTGAGAAAAAAACCACCCAATGATCGCCTGCCCACTCGTGGAAATTAATATCGCCTTCTGTGGTCGCAGCGTCAAAGTTTGGTGCGGTATCGCCTAAACGTAAATGTGCCATGCTTGATTCCTTAGCTATGTTGATGAACGCTTGTATCGACCCGTTGGCCGCGCGCTATATTATTATCATCGATGTGCTCAGCTATCAAATATAACATAAAGCACATCCGTAAAAACTGACTTTATCTTAACAAACTGGTTATGAATGTCTTGTGACGGATTGTAATGCGGTTATTCCATTTAACCCTAAGTAGATATATCAATTATTTATTAAACCACCATCCCTGCATCCCATAAGCAAAACTCGCACTATAATCATACTTAACTTTATATCTACACACAAAAAAGCCCATCCCTAGCGTACTAGAAATAGGCTAACTTGCAAACTACTATTGTTCAGTATTATTTCAAAATATTCATTTGGATAAGGATACTTTTAAATACTAAGCCAACATAAATTAAGCTGGCTTATAGCTATCACGCAAGCTAACGATTTGGTTAAATACTGGCTTATCAGTGCTGTGATCTTCGCTATCAGAGATGAAGTAACCTTCACGCTCAAACTGGAAACGCGTGCCAGCATCTGCATTGACCAAAGATGGTTCAACCACTGCATTTAGCTCAGTGAGCGAGTTCGGGTTTAGCGCTTGATAAACATCAGCAACGCCACTTGGGTCCTCAGCACTGAATAGCTGCTCGTACATGCGTACTGTCGCTGGCACACCTTGACTGGCTGATACCCAATGAATCACGCCTTTGACCTTACGCCCTTCAGGGTTATTGCCCAAAGTAGCAGGATCAATCGTCGCTTTTAGTTCAACGACATTGCCACTTTCATCAGTGATATGCTCAGTGACGGCTAGCACATAAGTATTACGCAGACGAATCTCTGGCTTTTCTGGAGAGAGGCGCTTATAGCCTGCTGGCGGTTCAATCTCGTAATCACCTTGATCAATGTATAGCGTCTCGGTAAATGGAATCTCACGCTCACCCATATCCACGTTAGGATGGTTGGGCTGAGTCAACCAAAGCGTCTGAGTCGCATCGTCAAAACGTGCATTAACGCTATCGGCTTTTTGCGACTCCCAACTGCTGACCGCTTCACTAAAGTTAGTAATCGTCACTTTCAATGGCTTTAGCACCGCCATACCGCGACCAGTAGTTGTCTCTAACGATTGACGAACGCTAAACTCTAGCAAACGGAAATCAACCACACTATCCGCTTTGGTCACACCCACACGCTCACAAAAATCACGCAAGCCCTCTGGCGTATAACCACGGCGACGCATGCCAGCGACGGTCGGCATACGGGGATCGTCCCAACCGCTTACGATACCTTCATCTACCAGTTGCTTTAGCTTACGCTTACTGGTCAATGTATGATCAACGTTTAAGCGGCTAAACTCGTACTGATGCGGCGGTACGTCAAAGCCGATTTTTTCGATGACCCAATCATAAAATGGACGATGATCTTCAAACTCAAGCGTACATAATGAATGGGTAATTCCTTCTAACGCATCTGAGAGTGGATGAGCAAAGTCATACATCGGATAGATGCACCATTTATCACCAGTCTGATGATGCGCTTGATGCATCACGCGATAGATAACAGGATCACGCAGGTTCATATTTGGGCTAGCCATATCAATCTTGGCACGCAAAATAGCCTTCCCTTCAGCGTATTTACCGTCTTTCATATCATTGAACAGCGCTAGGTTTTCTTCAACACTGGCATCACGATATGGCGAAGGCGTTCCCGCTTCATTGAATGAACCACGGTTTTCTTTGATTTGCTCAGGGGTTTGCAAATCAACATAAGCGTCGCCTTGCTCAATCAACTGAATTGCCCATGCATGCAACTGATCGAAATAACCTGAGGCATGATGCGCCTCGCCTGCCCACTCAAAACCTAACCATTGCACATCGTTCTTAATATTGTCGATGTAATCTTGCTTTTCAGCGGTTGGGTTGGTGTCATCAAAACGCAGGTTGCACACACCGCCGAACTCTTTGGCCACACCAAAGTTTAAGCAGATAGATTTCACATGGCCTAAATGCAGGTAGCCATTTGGCTCAGGCGGAAAGCGCGTTACAATTTGCTGGTATTTTTGCGCATTGACATCGTCACGAATGATATTACGAATAAAATCGTTTTTTGCTTCGTCTTTTTGTGCATTGTTGCTTGAGTGATCACTCATCGGGCATTGCTCCTAACGCAAATTGTCAGTTCATGGTGCGTGCCATCACGCATCACGAAACGTTTAAACTAAAGTGTTAAAATAAAACGAGAATATTAGGGCGTGTCTTCAATTCATCTTACAATGAACGATAGTACACGCCAGATAAAGCATTGACTTAAAATTACGCGCTA